>NZ_JBGCCT010000011.1 GCF_041260665.1 Catenulispora sp. GP43
GCGGAGAACCTGTGGTTGCTGCTGTTCGACTTCATCACGGGGTCCCTGGGTTTGTCCGTTGGGGGAAACCCCCCCCGCGCCCCCCCGCACCCACACCGGCGGGGGCGCCGCGCCCACGCCCTCGATACTCTGGCCGCCACACTGTTCGGGCAGGTGAACCAGGGGGCTGGCAGGCGATGGCGGAAGTGTTACTCGACGGCCGGTACCGGCTGGTCCGGCTGCTCGGCCGAGGCGGCATGGGCGAGGTCTGGCAGGCCCACGACGCCCGCATCGGCCGCGAGGTCGCGGTGAAGATCGTGACCGCCGGCGGCCTGAGCGGCGAGGCGCTGGCCCGCTTCGACCGCGAGGCCCGCATCATCGGCGGCCTGTCCGGACCGTCCATCGTGACGGTGCACGACTACGGGCACGACGACTACGCCGGCGAGAACGTGCCCTACCTGGTCATGGAACTCGTCGCCGGCCGCACCATCGCCGACCGGGTCCGCACCGACGGCCCGGTGGCCCCGCGGGCCGCGCTGGAGTGGGCGGTCCAGATCTGCGAGGCGCTGACCGTGGCCCACGCGGCGAACGTGGTGCACCGGGACATCAAGCCGAGCAATGTGATGGTGAGCGACGCCGGCGTGGTGAAGGTCCTGGACTTCGGCATCGCCCGCTTCGTCGAGGGCGAGCAGACGCTGACCGACCTGACCGCGACCGGCATGGTCATCGGCAGCGCCGAGTACATGTCCCCGGAACAGGCGCAGGGCGGTCACCTCGACGCCCGCTCCGACCTGTACTCGCTGGGCTGCCTGCTCTACTTCGCCCTGACCGGCCGCGGCCCGTTCGAGGCCGACACCCCGCTGAGTGTGGCGCTGCTCCATGTGTCGCGGACACCGGAGGCGCCGAGCCGTTATCGGCAGGGCATTCCGGCCGCGGTGGACCAGTTGGTGCTGACGCTGTTGGCGAAGGATCCGCAGGACCGGCCGGGGGGCGCGCTGACGGTCGGACAGTGGATCAGGAACCTGCTTTTGCGGGAGGAGGACCCGGCGACCGTCAAGCTCGCCAACGAGACGCCGGGCACCACAAAGCCGCTGCCGGAGTCGGAGCGGATCACCGCGCCGATCGCGGCCGTCCCGCTGCCCGCGCCCACCCCGCAGATCGCGTTCACGCCGCCGCCCACGTCCCCGAAAGAGAACCACTCCCGCCGCTGGTTCCTCTCGGGCGCAGCCGCCGTCGCCGCGGGCGGTGCGGCCGTCGGCACCTGGCTGGCGATCGGCCACAGCTCGGGTACCTCCTCCGGTCACGGCGCCGCACCGAAGACCGGTACCGGTGCCGGTGCGGGTACAGCCACCACGAGCTCGTCGGCGTTCGGCACCGAGAAATCCGCCGCCGCGCTCACCGATCCGACCCAGGTCGCCAGACTGACCGGCCAGAAGGCTCCGGTGAACCACGTCGCCTTCAGCCCGGACAGCAAGATCCTCGTCGGCGCCGCGCAGGACAACACGGCCCGCCTGTACGACGTGTCCGATCCGACGCGGCCCTCATCGCTCGGCGTCTGCGCCCGCCACACCGCGATGGTCTTCGACACCGCGGTCAGCCCCGACGGCAGGACGCTGGCCACCAGCTCGCACGACCAGTCCCTCGGGCTGTGGGACATCGGGGATCCGAGCTCGCCGCGCCTGCTGAACCAGGTGCGGCTCGGCGAGCAGCTGGCCGGGGTGCGGTTCAGCCCGGACGGCACGGTCGTGGCGGTCGGGACGTGGAGCGGCAAGGTCTTCCTGCTCGACGTGCGGCGGCCGACCGGGACGGTGCAGCAGTGGACGCTCGCCGCGCACAGCGACATCGCTTACGGCGTGGCGTTCAGCCCGGACGGCAAGACCCTGGCGACGGGATCGTTCGACAAGACCGCCAAGCTGTGGGACGTCCGCGACCCCGGCGCGGCGCGGCTGCTCGGCACCGCCGCCGGCCACACCGACCGGGTCTTCGACATCGCCTACCACCCGAACGGCGACCTGCTCGCCACCGGATCGGGGGACCATTCGCTGATCCTGTTCGACGTGTCGAACCCCGCCGCCCCCACGATCCTGACCCGCGTCGCCGAACCCGACGAGGCGACCGGGGTGGCGTTCAGCCCGGACGGCCGGATGGTCGCCAACGGCGGCGGCGCGAGCACGGTGGTCCGGCTGTACGACCTCGCCACCCCGGCCGCGCCGCGAGCCCTGCCCCCGCTCACCGGCCACACCGGCTACGCCCTCGGCGTCGCCTTCAGCCCGGACGGCAGACTCCTGGCATCCGCCGATCAGGACAACAGCATCCTGGTATGGCGCTTCTGAAGCGCCTGTCCCCCATTCACACCGGAACAGGCAACCTGTCCGGGCGACTCGACGTCTAATGGCCGTAGTCACCCGGAAAGGTTGGGTTCCATGAACCGTATTTCCGTTCTGTTCGCAGCGGGGGCGCTCGGAGCCGCCGCCCTGACAGCAGGATGCTCGGGCAGCACCGCCAAGAGCGCGGGCGCCGCCGGCGCATCGACGCCGGGCACCCCGAGCTCGGTGGCGAGCACATCCTCGCCGGCCTCGGGCCAGAACCCCGACGCCGGCACCGGATCGACATCCGCCTCGTCACCGGCCGCCGGCACCAGCTCGTCCCCGAACCCCGGCACCACTTCCTCGGCGCCCCCCTCGGCCCCCACCCACGCCGCCGGCACGGCCTGCACCACGACCGAGATGCCCTCGGGCACCTGGCGCACCGTCCCGGACAGCCAGGGCGCGGGCCACGTCGCCGCCGACATCGCCTTCCAGAACACCTCCAGCCACACCTGCACGGTCGCGGGCTTCCCCGGCATCTCCCTGCTCGCCTCCAACGACCACTCGCTCCCGACGAACGTCCTGAAGGACAACTCGGTCGCCGTCACCACCATCAGCGTGGCCCCCGGAGCCTGGGTCCACGCCGAGATGCGCTACTCGCCGAACATCCCCGGCCCGGGCGAGCCGCAGAACGGGCAGTGCGAGCCGATGACGGTGCACGCGGTGGCGCAGCTGCCGGGGGACTCGGCGTGGTCACGCGTCACGCTGGACAACCCGACGACGGTGTGCGAGAAGGGCGAGTTGCAGGTGAAGCCCTTTGTGAGCGGGCAGTCGAGTCCTGACGGGGGCTGAGGGGCCGACCTGAGGTAGCCACACCGCCGAAAACACTGAGCAGACAACGAAAACGGCCGCTGCCGGGATCACTCCCGCAGCGGCCGTCCGCGTCAGATCAGCCCTGATCAGCCCTGATCAGCCCTGATCAGCCCTGATCAGCTCCGATCAGCCAAGCTCAGCTCAGCCCTGCTTCGCCTTCGCCGCGTTCCCGCGCGAGCGCCCACGCACCTGCGCGTTCAGCTCCACCTTGCGGATCCGCACGGTGTCCGGGGTGACCTCGACGCACTCGTCCTCGCGGATGAACTCCAGCGCCTGCTCCAGCGACAGCTGGCGCGGCGGGATCAGCGTCTCGGTGACGTCGGACGTCGACGAGCGCATGTTCGTGAGCTTCTTCTCCTTGGTGATGTTCACGTCCATGTCGTCGGAGCGCGAGTTCTCACCGATGATCATGCCTTCGTAGACCTCGGTGGTGGGCTGCACGAACATCGTGCCGCGCTCCTGGAGGTTCATCATCGCGAACGGGGTCGCGGCGCCCGCGCGGTCGGCCACCAGGGAGCCGGAGGTGCGGGTGCGCAGCTCGCCGTACCAGGGCTCGTAGCCCTCGAACACCGCGTGCGCGATGCCGGTGCCGCGGGTCAGGGTCAGGAACTCGGTGCGGAAGCCGATCAGGCCGCGGGAGGGGACCACGAACTCCATGCGGACCCAGCCGGTGCCGTGGTTCGTCATGGTCTCCATGCGGCCCTTGCGGTTGCCCTGGATCAGCTGGGTCACCGCGCCCAGGAACTCCTCGGGGCAGTCGATGGTCAGGCGCTCGACCGGCTCGTTCAGCTTGCCGTCGATGTTCTTGGTGACCACCTGCGGCTTGCCGACGGTGAGCTCGAAGCCCTCCCGGCGCATGGTCTCCACCAGGATGGCCAGCGCCAGCTCGCCGCGGCCCTGCACCTCCCAGGCGTCGGGGCGCTCGGTGGGCAGCACGCGCAGCGAGACGTTGCCGACCAGTTCGCGGTCCAGGCGGTCCTTCACCAGGCGCGCGGTGATCTTGGTGCCCTTGGTCGGGCCGCGGCCCACCAGCGGGGAGGTGTTGGTGCCGATGGTCATCGAGATCGCCGGCTCGTCGACGGTGATCAGCGGCAGCGGACGCGGGTCCTCCGGGTCGGCCAGGGTGTCGCCGATCATGATCTCCGGGATGCCGGCGATGGCGATGATGTCGCCGGGGCCGGCGGACTCGGCCGGCTTGCGCTCCAGCGCCTCGGTCATCAGCAGCTCGGTGATCTTGACCCGCTCGATCGTGCCGTCGTGGCGGCACCAGGCCACCTGCTGGCCCTTGCGGATCTCGCCCTGGTGCACCCGGCACAGCGCGATGCGGCCCAGGAAGTTGGAGGCGTCCAGGTTGGTGACGTGCGCCTGCAGCGGCGCGCCCTCGGTGAAGGAGGGGGCCGGGATGGTCTCCAGGATGGTCTTGAACAGCGGCAGCAGGTTCTCCGAGTCCAGCTCCCCGCCCTGGCCGTTGCCGGACGAGCCGGGCACCGGCTTGGTCAGCGTGGCCTTGCCGTCGCGGGCGATGGCGTAGACGATCGGGAACTCGATCTGCTCCTCGGTGGCGTCCAGGTCCATGAACAGCTCGTAGGTCTCGTCGATGACCTCGTCGACCCGGGAGTCCGGGCGGTCCACCTTGTTGATCAGCAGGATCACCGGCATCTTCGCGGCCAGCGCCTTGCGCAGCACGAAGCGGGTCTGCGGCAGCGGGCCCTCGGAGGCGTCGACCAGCAGCACGACGCCGTCCACCATGGACAGGCCGCGCTCCACCTCGCCGCCGAAGTCGGCGTGCCCGGGGGTGTCGATGATGTTGATCACCACGTCCTCGCCATCGGGACCGCGGTAGTGCACCGCGGTGTTCTTGGCGAGGATGGTGATCCCCTTTTCGCGCTCCAGGTCGTTGGAGTCCATGGCGCGCTCGTCGACGTGCTGGTGTTCGCCGAACGCGCCGGACTGCCACAGCATCGCGTCGACCAGCGTCGTCTTTCCGTGGTCGACGTGCGCGACGATCGCCACGTTCCTGATGTTGTCGCGTGTGGGCATGCCTGAGCGCTCCTTGGCAGAAGGGGATACCTACCCATCGTACGGGGTCCGGAATCCCCCCGCTTACCGTCAGTGCCCAGCCGCACGGCGTGAGGGTTAACTCCGGGCTACGCCATGGCGGCGGACACCGGGAGTGATATGGCGACCGTCACATCGTCGGGCCGGTCACCCGTTGGCGGCGATCATGACCAGCGCCCGGCCGTCGGCCACGACCACCCCGCCGGGCACGGCCGTCCACACCGGGTCCACCCCCGGGACGAACCCCGCGACCGTGTACTTCCAGCGGGTCCGCCCGCCGGCCAGGTCCACGGACCACCAGCTGCCCTGGTCGTCGCAGACGTACACGTTGCCGTCCGCGAGCTGCGGCGCACCGGCGTCGGAGGCGATGGTGAAGGAACCGGGACCCTGCGAGTGCCACAGCACGTTGCCGGACTTCGCGTCGACGGCGTAGACACCGTGGCGGGACAAGGCGACGACGGAGTTCGCGTCGGGCGAACGGGCGATCAGCGAGAGCGAACCGGTGTCCCCGGCCGGCTCCGGCAGCACCGTGCTCCACGTGGGCTGACCGCTCGCCACGGACCCGCCGACCAGGGTGTCGCCGTTCGGCGCCCCGGTGAACAGGAGCACGTACTGGTCGCCGACGTACGCGGCCTTGCTGAGCGACACCTGGCTGTAGTCCGCCGCGGTCTTCAGCGGATGGGTCCACACCTGTTGACCGGCGCTGTTCCAGGCCATGTAGGTCCCGGAGGTGTTCGGGGCCGAGGCACCGGCGGTCAGGACCTGGGTGCCGTCGGCCGGCACCGCGAGCGTGGCGAACTCCACACCGCTCTTCTGCCAGACGGGCCTACCGGAGGCGGCGTCCAGGGCCCAGAGGAAGGGGTCGGGCCCGGCCAGCCCGACCACGAACACCATGCCGTTCAGCGCGCCGCCGATCCGCACGCCTGCCGAACCCTGAGGTATCGGCGTCCGCCACCGCTGCGCACCGGTCTCGACGTCCAGCGCGAGCACGTCGCCGCCGGCCGCGCCGGCGTCGGACGCGACGATCAGACAGACGACACCGCCGACGACCACGCCGTTGCCAGACCCCGGGACGCCGGCGGCCCGCACCGGTCCCCACTTCGCATTGGAGCCGAGGTCGTAGCCGGAGACCCCGTTCGCGGCAGCCACGACGAGCACGCCGCCGCCGGCGGCCAGCGACGTGACCGTGCCGACATCGGGCAGCTGCCAGAAGGGCGCCGCGTCGGGTCCCTGCAGGGTGCCGGCCGCGCCTACCGGCGGCGAGAGCGGGCCGCCCGGCGGAAGCGGACGCCGCCCGGCGGACGACGCGGTGTCGGAGGCGCTGGGGGGCGCCATGCCCGGCTCGGGGGCGGAGGACTTGGTGACGGACGGCACGGCGCCTACGGAACCCGCAGAAGGCTGCGCGTCGGCGGCGGTCGTGGTGCCGGAGCTGCCGCCGAGCCCGAGGGCCACAGCGGTGCCGCCGCCCACGACGACGGCCGCGCCGCCGAGGGCGAGCAGAAGGTTGCGGCGGCTGGGGGCGGGATTGCCGGCCGGCTGCTGCGGGCCGGTAGGGGCCGCGCCGTAACCGGAGGGCGCTGGGCCGAAGTCGGGTATCTGGCCGCCGGGTGCGGACGCTGGTGCGGGTGCGAAGGCCGCGCCTCCATCAGCCTGCTGCGGTATCGCGGGCATCGGGCCAGTCGCCGGACCACCGGGTGCGGGCCCGAACGCCGCGCTCCCATCAGCCTGCTGCGGCACCGCCGCCATCGAACCGGTCGCGGCCGCCGCGAAACCCGGCGCCTGGCCACCGGCCACCGGCGCGACCGGCACAACCGGCACAACCGGAGCCACCACGATCGTCGCGTTGGCGTCCTCCCCCGCCGCCGCCCCGCCCCCGCCGCCGCCGAACCCCTCCGCGACCGCCGCCCGCACATCCGCGGCCACCGCCGCCGGCAGCCATCCGCTCCCCAGCGGAATCGGCGCCCGCCGCCGCACGTACTCCAGCACCTGCTGCGGCTGCGCGCGGCTGTTCGCGTCCTTCTGGAAGCACCCGCGGATCAGCTCCGACAGCGCCGCCGGCAGCTTGCCCAGCACCGGCGAGGACTTCGCGACCCGCTTCTTCACCTCCTCGGCCCGCCCCTCGCCGAACGGCGCGCGGCCGGTCGTGGCGAAGAACAGCGTCGAGCCCAGCGCGAACATGTCCGCCGACGGGGTCACCGTCCGGCCCAGTGCCTGCTCCGGCGCCAGGAAGCCGGCCATGCCGATCTCGGCCGCGCCGTCGAACGCGCGCGCCAGCGCGAAGTCCACGACGCGCGGCCCCTCGGGCGTCAGCAGCACCGTGCCGGGGCGCAGGTCGCCGTGCATCACGCCGGCGGCGTGCAGGGCCGCGAGCGCCTCGGCCAGGCCCGCGGCCAGGGTCAGCAGCGCCGGCTCGGGCAGCGGCCCGTGGTCGGCCACCGCCTTGGCCAGCGCGACCCCCGCGACGTACTCCGACGCCAGCCACGGCGCCGGCGACTCCAGGTCCGCCGCCAGCACCGGCGCGACGTACGGCCCCGCGACCGTGCGCGCCGCCGCGATGTCGGCCGCGAGCCGGGCCTTGACGGTCTGGTCGGCCAGCAGATCAGGACGCAGCGTCCGGACCGCGACGGCCCGGCCGTCGTCCGAGCGCGCCCCGTACAGCGGACCGAGCTCACCGACGCCGAGCCGGCCGATCGTCGTGTAGGGGCCGACCCTGCGCGGGTCCCCCTCGATCAACGGCCCCATCACCGATCCGGGCGCCCCGGGCGCTCCGACCATCGCGACCACTCCTTGATCACGGCCGCTTCGCGCGCGCCGTTTCCCGTTTCCCCGTCGCGCCGTCGGCGCGTTGAGCGTCGTGCCGAGGAGCATGATGCCAAACCCTTGTCGGTCCCCCCGCCGTCCGGGCCCTGATCAGCGGTCGGTAGGATGTGACGTAGATCACGTTTCCACTACTCCGGGTGACGCGTTCTATGGAATCTGACGCGATGTCCATTAGAGTTCGCGCAGCTCCTCAGAGCCCTGCCTAATCCGAAGCGACACGCCCAAGTGCAAGACATCAGTGTAAGAACATTGCCCGTCTGGGAGACACAAGTCGATGGCGACTGACACCATCGCGCCCGGCCCCGAGGCACCCGCCCCGCTGAGCCCGGCGCGCGCACAGATCGAACAGAAGACGCTGCGCACAGACAGGTGGTGGCTCAGTCCGCTCCTGACGATGCTCGTGCTAGTCGCCTTCATCTTCTACGCGACGTTCCGCGCGTTCCAGAACGCCGACTACTACGCGGACGGCCTGATCTCGCCGTTCTACAGCCCGTGCATCTCCACCAACTGTGTGCCGGACTCGCCCCTGGGCGGCTTCACGTTCATCGGCTCGTGGTGGAAGCTCTCGCCGGCGCTGCTCATCCTGATCTTCCCGCTGGGATTCCGGATGACCTGCTACTACTACCGCAAGGCCTACTACCGGGCCTTCTGGCAGTCGCCGCCGGCCTGCGCCGTCGCCGAGCCGCACGGCAAGTACACCGGCGAGGGCCGCTTCCCGCTGATCCTGAACAACGCGCACCGGTACTTCTTCTACGCGGGTCTGATCTTCAACGTCATCCTCACCTGGGACGCGATCCTGGCCTTCCGCAACGCCGACGGCGCCTGGGGCCACATGAGCCTGGGCACGCTGGTGCTGCTGGCCAACGCCAGCCTGCTGTGGCTGTACTCGGCGTCGTGCCACTCCTGCCGCCACATCATGGGCGGCAAGCTCAAGCACTTCTCCAAGCACCCCCTGCGCTACAAGGGGTGGACGCTGGTGTCGAAGCTGAACCACAGGCACATGCTCTTCGCGTGGATTTCGCTGTTCGGCGTGGCGCTGACGGACGCTTATGTCGCCCTGGTGGCCAACGGCACGTTCAGCAACCCGACGTTCTTCTAAAGGATCAGTGCGCAATCATGACTGACAACACCGAGAACGCAGAGAACATCGAGCGCCACTCCTACGACGTGGTGGTGATCGGGGCCGGCGGCGCCGGACTGCGGGCCGCGATCGAGGCCCGGCACGCGGGCAAGCGCGTGGCGATCATCAGCAAGTCGCTGTTCGGCAAGGCGCACACCGTGATGGCCGAGGGCGGCGCGGCCGCGGCCATGGGCAACGTGAACCCGAAGGACAACTGGCAGGTCCACTTCCGCGACACGATGCGCGGCGGCAAGTTCCTGAACCACTTCCGGATGGCCGAGCTGCACGCCAAGGAGGCCCCGGAGCGCATCTGGGAGCTGGAGGCCTGGGGCGCGCTGTTCGACCGCACCAAGGACGGCAAGATCAGCCAGCGCAACTTCGGCGGGCACGAGTACCCGCGGCTGGCGCACGTCGGCGACCGCACCGGACTGGAGCTGATCCGGACCCTGCAGCAGCGCGTGGTCGCGTTGCAGCAGGAGGACAAGGCTTCCACCGGCGAGTACGAGGGCAGCCTGCGCGTCTTCGCCGAGACCACGATCGTCCGGCTGCTCAAGGACGAGCAGGGCCGGATCGCCGGCGCCATCGGGTACTACCGCGAGACCGGCCAGTTCGTGCTCTTCGAGGCCCCGGCGGTGATCATGGCCACCGGCGGCATCGGCCGCAGCTACACCGTCACCAGCAACAGCTGGGAGTACACCGGCGACGGCCACGCGCTGGCCCTGCTCGCCGGCGCGGCGCTGGTGAACATGGAGTTCATCCAGTTCCACCCGACCGGCATGGTCTGGCCGCCCTCGGTGAAGGGCATCCTGGTCACCGAGTCGGTCCGCGGCGACGGCGGCGTGCTCCGCAACAGCGAGGGCAAGCGCTTCATGTTCGACTACGTGCCGGACGTCTTCCGCAAGCAGTACGCGGAGACCGAGGAGGAAGCCGACCGCTGGTACACCGACCAGGAGAACAACCGGCGTCCCCCGGAGCTGCTGCCCCGCGACGAGGTGGCGCGCTCGATCAACTCCGAGGTGAAGGCCGGCCGCGGCACCCCGAACGGCGGCGTGTACCTGGACGTGTCCACGCGGCTGCCGGCCGAGGAGATCCGCCGCCGGCTGCCGTCGATGTACCACCAGTTCAAGGAGCTGGCCGACGTCGACATCACGGCGCAGCCGATGGAGGTCGGCCCGACGTGCCACTACGTCATGGGCGGCATCGAGGTCGACCCGGACACCCAGGGCACGAACGTCCCGGGCCTGTACGCGGCCGGCGAGTGCTCCGGCGGCATGCACGGCTCCAACCGCCTGGGCGGCAACTCGCTGTCCGACCTGCTGGTCTTCGGCCGCCGCGCGGGCCTGCACGCCGCGGAGTACGTGGACGGACTCGGCACGGCCGCCAAGCCCGCGGTGGTCGAGGCCGACGTGGACGCCGCGGTCGAGGAGGCGCTGGCCCCGCTGGGCAACCCGGACGGCGAGAACCCGTACACGCTGCACCACGACCTGCAGGTCTCGATGAACACGCTGGTCGGCATCATCCGCAAGCCCGAAGAGGTGAGCGAGGCGCTGGTCAAGCTGGAGGACTTCAAGCCCCGGCACAAGAAGGTCGGCTCGGTCGGCGGGCGCCGCTTCAACCCCGGCTGGCACGTCGCGCTGGACCTGCGCAACATGCTGATCGTCAGCGAGTGCGTGGCCAAAGCGGCGCTGGAGCGCGAGGAGTCCCGCGGCGGGCACACCCGCGACGACTTCCCGGCGATGTCCTCGAAGTGGCGGCAGGTCAACCTGATCTGCACGCTGAAGGAGGACGGCTCCGGCGTGGACCTCAAGCACCAGCCGATCCCGACGATCCGTCCGGACCTGTTGGGTCTGTTCGAGATCTCGGAGCTGACGAAGTACTTCACGGACGAGGAGCTGGCGGTTCTCGGGAATCAGGCCGAGCCGGGGGCCGAGGCTGACGCGGCGCCGGAAGCGAAGGCTGACGCGCTGCCGGAAGCCGCTGCCAAGCCCGATGAGGCCGAGACCGAGGCTGAGGCCGCGACCGACCCCAAGGCTGAGACCGAGGCTGAGGCTGAGACCGAGGCTGAGGCCGCGGCCGAGCCCAAGGCCGAGACCGAACCCGCCGCGATCCCCGGTCAGAACAACGGCGACGCCGAGGCCGAGAAGCAGACCGCCGCCGCCGAGGCCGAGGCCCAGACGGACGACGCCAAGTCCGAGACCGCCGCCGAGGAGAAGTGACATGGGCTACAAAGGCAAGTTCAAGGTCTGGCGCGGCGACGCGTCCGGCGGCGACCTGAAAGACTTCGAGGTCGAGATCAACGAGGGCGAGGTCGTCCTCGACATCATCCACCGGCTGCAGGCGACGCAGGCCCCGGACATGGCGTGCCGCTGGAACTGCAAGGCCGGCAAGTGCGGCTCCTGCTCGGCGGAGATCAACGGCAAGCCCCGTCTGATGTGCATGACCCGCATGTCGACGTTCGAGCAGGACGAGACCGTCACCGTCACCCCGCTGCGCACCTTCCCGGTGATCAAGGACCTGGTGACGGACGTCGGCTTCAACTACACCAAGGCCCGCGAGGTGAAGTCCTTCACCCCGCCCAAGGACCTGAAGCCCGGCGAGTACCGCATGCAGCAGATCGACGTGGAGCGCTCGCAGGAGTTCCGCAAGTGCATCGAGTGCTACCTGTGCCAGAACACCTGCCACGCGGTGCGCGATCACGAGGAGAACAAGGAGAACTTCGCGGGCCCGCGCTACCTGATGCGCGTCGCGGAGCTCGACATGCACCCCCTGGACACCGCCGACCGCAAGAAGGCGGCCCAGGAGGAGCACGGCCTCGGCTTCTGCAACATCACGAAGTGCTGCACCGAGGTCTGCCCGGAGCACATCCACATCACGGACAACGCGCTGATCCCGCTGAAGGAGCGCGTGGTCGACAAGAAGTACGACCCGCTGGTGTGGCTGGGTAACAAGATCCGGCGGCGGACGTCGTCCGACGCCTGAGGGAGCGAGCGGTGAGCAAGGGCCTGGGGCCGCGGTCTTAGGACCGCGGCCCCAGGCGCATCCGCGCAGGATCTGCGATAAAGGATCCATGGCTCCCACGCACGCCCTGAACCACGAGCAGGTCGCCGCTTACCTCGGCCGCATCGGTATCGGCACCGGCACCGGCATCGACACCGGCACCGGCACGGCCGGGCAGCCGGTCGCGCCCGACGCCGACACCCTCCGCCGCCTGCACAGCGCACACCTGCACACCGTCCCGTTCGAGAACCTGAGCATCCACCTCGACGAACCGGTCCCGCTGGACGGCACCGCGCTGTTCGAGAAGATCGTCGGGCACCGCCGGGGCGGCTTCTGCTACGAGCTGAACGGACTGTTCGCCCTGCTCCTGGAGGCACTCGGGTACCGCGTGCACCGCCTGTCGGCCCGCACCTTCAGCACCGCGCACGGCTACAGCCCGCCGCTGGACCACCTGGCGCTGCAGGTCGTCGACGGCTCCGGCGGCACCTGGCTGGCGGACGTCGGCTTCGGCCGCCACACCGAGTTCCCGCTCCGCTTCGAGGACCGCGCCGACCAGAAGGACCCCGGCGGCCTCTTCCGCATCGTGGAGAACGACGACGCGGAGTTCACCGTCCTGCGCGACGGCGAGGTCCAGTACCGCGTCGACCCGAAGCCGCTGGCGCTGGCGGACTTCACGCAGGCGTGCTGGTGGCAGTGCACGTCGCCGGAGTCGCACTTCACGCAGAACGTGATCTGCTCGCGGCTCACCGAGGACGGCCGGGTGACGCTGACCGGCGACCAGCTGATCACGACGGACGGCACCGGGCGGCGGGTCCAGGAGGTCGCCTCGGACGAGGAGCTGCTGGACCTGCTGCGGGAGCGGTTCGGGATCGAGCTGGCGCGGGCGCCGCGGCGGAAGCAGGCTTAGCGGCGCGGGGCGCCGCGGCATTCGCAGCCGGCTCAGCGGCGCGTCCAGGGCGGGGTCGGCATCGGCATCCCGCCCGAGCGGCCCTGACGGCCGATCCGAGCAGCCTCACCCCCGCAGCGCCAACTCCACACCGAACCCGACCAGCACCGCCCCGGTCACCGCGTCCATAGCCCGCTTGACCCGCCGCTTCGCGAACCACCCGCGCGCCCGGTGCGCACCCAGGATCAGCACGGTGAACCACACCATCGCCTCGAGATCGTGCGCACCGGCCAGCATCAGCCCCATGGCCAGATGCGACACGTGCGCCGGCATGAACTGCGGGAAGATCGCGATGTAGAACGCCCCGACCTTGGGATTCAGCAGATTGGTCCACGCACCCCGCAAGAACGCGCGCCCCAGCCCGGCATCGGGCACCCGCACCACCGCGTCATGAAGCTCCCCGCGCCGCGCGGCCCGCAGCATCCCGAAGCCCATCCACAGCAGGTACACCGCCCCGACGACCCGCAGCGCGGTGTACGCATCGTGCGACGCGGTCAGCAGCATCGACACCCCGGTCGCCGCCGCGGCCCCCCACACCAGCGCACCGACGTTGATCCCGAACGCGGTCGCGAACGCCTGCCGCCGCCCCAGGACCAGCGCCGACCGCAGCACCACGGCGGTGTCCAGGCCGGGGATGATCGTGATGAGGCCGGCGACGAGGGCGAAGGAGAGCAGCGCGTGGAAGACCGAACCAGTCATGGAACGGGAGTATCCCAGGGGCGCCGCGCCGCCGTTTTCCGCTGGTTGACAGCGCTAGTCGACAGGCAGATCAGCGCTGCCCGGCCGCCGCTCGATGCCACCACCCAGCTGCCCGCACCGCCGGTCAGCCTCGTCCCACGCCCGGCCACTCCCACCGCCGACCGGGCGCTCCCCCGCTACCGTGGTCCCAACCCGGTGTCCCCCAAGGCCAGCTCGAACCACACGATCTTCCCGTTCCCGGTGGTCCGCGTCCCCCACCGGGTCGCCAGCTGGTTCACCAACTGCAGCCCGCGGCCGCCCTCGTCCGTCTCCTGCGCCCGCCGCACCTGCGGCACCACGTCCAGCGCGTCCCCCACCTCCACCAGCAGCCGGTCCGTCTTCAGCATTTCCAGCGACACCGGCGAGCGCCCGTAGCGCTGCGCGTTCGTCACCAGCTCGCTCACCAGCAGCTCCGCCGTGTCCGACAGGCTGGTCATGTTCCAGTCCCGGAGCTTCGCGCGGACCTTGCGGCGGGCCTCGGACACCGCCGAGGGGTGCGCGTCCAGCTGCCAGTGCGCCTTGCGGTCCGGCGGGATGGACTGGACCTGGGCCAGCAGCAGGGTCGCGTCGTCCGAGGTGTCGCCGGTGATGCCGAGGACGTCCGTCACCGCGTCGCAGCACTCTTCCAACGAGTCGGGAGGGCAGTTCGCCAACAACGCCGCCATCACCCCGATCCCCTCATCGATGTCGCGCCCTTTGTCCTCGACCATCCCGTCCGTGTAGAACGCCAGGCGGGAGCGGTCGGGGATGTCGAACTCCTTCGTCTCGAACACCCAGCTGCGGTACGCCCCTCCGCCGACGCCCAGCGGCGGCGAGGGCGGCACGTCCAGGCCGCCGACCGTGCCGTCCGGCGCCAGCAGCAGCGGCGGCGGATGCCCGGCCCGGGACACCGCGAGCTTGCCGGTCGCCGGGTCGTAGACCGCGTAGATGCAGGTCGCCAAATGGTTCTCCGACAGCGACGCACCGAGTTCGTCCAGCTGGTGCAGCACCTGCGCCGGCGACAGGTCCAGCCCGGCGAGGGTCCGGGCCGCGGTCCGGAACTGGCCCATGATCCCGGCCGCCCGCACGCCGACGCCCATGACGTCCCCGACCACCAGCGCCACCCGCGCCCCCGACAGCTGGATCACGTCGAACCAGTCGCCGCCGACCTCCGCGCCGACCGAGCCGGGCAGGTACCGGTACGCCACCTGCACCCCCGGCAGGCTCGGTATCCGCTGCGGCAGCAGCGCGCGCTGCAACATCAGCGCCGTGGTGCGCTCGCGGAAGTACAGCCGGCCGTTGTCCATCGACACCGCGGCCCGGGTGGTGATCTCCTCGGCGACCTCGATGTCCTCCGACTCGAACGGCGGGCTCTCCGGGTGCCGGTGGAAGTGCACCACGCCCAGCAGCGCCTCGCGGGCCCACAGCGGCACCAGGATCGAGTCGCCGCCGGT
The DNA here is from genome assembly GCF_041260665.1 of Catenulispora sp. GP43. Taxonomy (NCBI): domain Bacteria; kingdom Bacillati; phylum Actinomycetota; class Actinomycetes; order Catenulisporales; family Catenulisporaceae; genus Catenulispora; species Catenulispora sp. GP43. The sequence goes on from NZ_JBGCCT010000011.1 coordinate 15,271, forward strand.
GGGCTGCCACAGCAGCGTGCCGTCGACCGCGCGGATCGGCTCCTTGGCGACCGCGCTGATCCCGGCCGAGGAGTGCCAGGCCGCGCCGTCGAGCATGCGGTCGCTGATGTCGGAGTCGGTGGACCAGGCGCTGAAGCCCTCGGCCCGCACCGGGTCCGGCACAGCGCCGAAGCCCTGGTGCACCAGCACCCGGCGGCGGCGCACCGGGGCCAGCCACACCGGCCCGACCGGGCCGATCCGCTCGTCGAAGACCTCTTCCTTGATCTCGATGACGATCGCGTCGGCGAAGTCCGGCACCGCCACGTCGGCCAGTTCCCGGGCCGTGCGCTCGACGTCCAGCGCGGTGCCCATCCGCGAGCCGGCCTTGTTCACCAGCGCCAGACGCCGGCGGGCCCCGGCCGCGGCGGCCGCGGCGCGATGCCGGTCGGTGACGTCCAGGATCAGCCCGGACAGCCCGATGACCTCGCCGTCCGGACCGTGGAGCCGGTTGTAGCTGACCGACCAGACCCGCTCCTCGTCGGAGGCCGGGGTGAAACCGCCGTACTGCTCGTCGACCACCGGGATGCCGGTGCGCAGCACCTCGTCGGGGATCTCCTCCAGCCGCGGGTCCACGCCCGGCAGCACCTCGCGGACCCGCTTGCCGATGTGCTCGGAGACCGGCAGGCCGTTGATACGCTCCAGCGCGCGGTTCAGCCGGACGTAGCGTCCCTGCTCGTCGTAGACCACGATGCCGACCGGGAACTGCTCGAACAGCGAGTCCAGGACGGCGCGGTCCCGCGTGAACCGGATCAGGTCGTCGGCGGAGTTGGCGTAGCCGAACACCACCACGTGCCCCTCGCCGTCGCGCAGGCCCATGAGATGCGCGTCGACCGGCACGCTCGCCCCGGACGGGGTGACCGCGTCCAGCGCCCCGCGCGCGTCGTCACCGGAGCGCACCGCCGCGACCATCCGGTCGGCCGCCTCGCGGTCCGCGGGCCGGAACATCTCGTGGAACGGCTTGCCGATCATCTCCGTGCGCTGCCATCCCAGCAGTTCCTCGGCGTTGAGCCGGAACTCGCGGATGATCCCCTCGCCGTCGAGCATGAAGGTCGCCGAGCGTACCCGCTCGATCACTCCGGCCATCCGCCCCAGCTGACGCTGCGCGTCGCCCTCGGAGCCCTGACCGAAGACGGAGGTCGTCATGGCCCATCCCCGGCCGCGCCAGCCGGGGTTGTCCTGCCGCTCCCTGTGGGGCTGCTGCTCTTGCGGCGAGTCGGGCATGGAGAGGGCTTCGATTCTGTGCGGTCGGGAACCCCGTGTTGCGGATCCGGGTCTCCTGTGATCCTTCCCGGAATGCCGCGCCCTCAAGCAATTGATCTGACTTTCACACTATGAGAGCAGTCAAGGCGTTCCCCAGGTTTCACCAGACCGAACGCGCCAACTCCTCGACGATCGGCACGTCGGGCGTCAGCCAGTCCAGATCCAGCAATTCCCCGCGCGGGACCCACGCCAAACAGTCGTGGTCTTCCAGCGGCCGCGGCTCCGGCTGCCCGGGCTCCAGGCGCGCCAGGAAGACCCGCAACGTGAAGCGCTCGTCGATCCGGGCGTCCGCACCGATCTTCGCCCCGACGGTCACCGCCACGCCGAGTTCCTCGCGGCACTCGCGCACGACCGCCTCGGCGTCGTCCTCTCCGGGTTCGACCTTGCCGCCGGGGAACTCCCACTTCCCGGCCAGACGCGCCGGCGCCGACCGGCGCGCGCACAGCACGCTCTGGTCCCGAACGATGGCCGCGCCGACGACGATGACGGGGGTCTGGGTGGTCATTCCAGGCAGTCTAGGGCGCGCCGCCGACTACGTTCCGTAACTGACTGTTGGCCCCCTCTTGGCATCGGGTCGACAATGGGTACATGCGCCTTCTCCAGCAAGAGGAGATCTCCCCGTTGTTGGCCGACCATCCCGAGTGGACGGGCGGCGCGGAGCATCTCTCGCGCGTGTTCACCGCCGCGGACTTCCCCGCGGCCATCACCGTGGTCGACAAGGTGGCGGTCATCGCCGAGGAGATGAACCACCATCCCGACATCGACATCCGGTGGAAGACCCTGCGGTTCCGGCTCTCGACGCACTCCGCGGGCGGCGTCACCGAGCTGGACCTGGAATTGGCCCGGCGGATCGAGACCCTGCTCGCCTCGGAGTCCGGTTAGCGACCGGAGCCGGCCTGAGCCGGGCCGAGCCGGACCGAGCCGCCGTCCCCGCTACCCGAACAGCGCGTTCGTGATCCACCAGACGAAGGCCGCGCACAGCCCGGCGCACGGCAGCGTGAAGACCCACGCCCCGACGATGTTCCGCGCCACGCCCCAGCGCACCGCGCTCTTCCGCTTCGTCGCGCCGACGCCCATGATCGAGCCGGTGATGATGTGCGTGGTGGACACCGGCGCCTTCCACACGAACGCGGTGAAGTACAGCACCGCCGAGGCCACGGTCTCGGCGGCGAACCCGCGCGGCGGGTCCAGCTCGATGACCTTGCGGCCCAGCGTGCGCATGATGCGCCAGCCGCCGGCGTAGGTGCCCAGCGAGATCGCCAGCGCCGAGGACAGCAGCACCCAGTTCGGCACCGCCGACTTGGACGTCGCGTGCCCGCCGGCGATCAGCGCCAGCATGATCACGCCGATGGTCTTCTGCGCGTCCTGGATCCCGTGCCCCAGCGCCATCGCGGCGGCCGAGATGGTCTGCGAGAAGCGGAAACCGCGGGAGACCCGGCCCGGGTGCGCTTTGCGGAAGGCCCAGAGGATGCCGACCATCAGGAAGAACGCCAGGATGAACCCGACGACCGGGGAGGACACCATCGGCAGGATGACCTTCTCCCACACGCCCTTCCACTCGACCGTGGCGCCGGCGGCCAGCCCGGCGCCGATCATGCCGCCGATCAGCGCGTGGGAGGACGAGGACGGCAGACCGAAGTACCAGGTCAGCACGTTCCACACGATCGCGCCGACCAGAAGTGAGAACACGATCCACAAGCCGGCGTCGCCCGCGGGGACCTTGATGATGCCGCTGGTGATCGTCGAGGCGACTCCGCCGCCGAGCCGCAGGCCGATGTAGGAGCCGAGCAGGTTCATCACCGCGGCCATCAGCAGCGCGGCACGCGGTGTGAGCGCGCGGGTGGACACCGAGGTGGCGATGGCGTTCGCCGAGTCGTGGAAGCCGTTGGTGTAACTGAACCCCAGGGCGACGGCCACCACCGTGATCAGGCCGAGCCAGTGCACGCCTCAGGACTCCTTGACCACGATGGACTCGACCGTGTTGGCCACGTGCTCGAAGGCGTCGGCGGCCGCCTCCAGCGCGTCCACGACCTCCTTGAGCTTCATCACCGTCAGCGCGTCGTACTCCCCGGAGAACAGGTGCGCCAGCAGCTTGCGGTAGGACTGGTCGCCGGCGTTCTCCAGCCGGTTGACCTCGATCCAGTAGTCCGACAGGTCCTTCATCCCGCGCAGCTTGCGCATCGCCTCGGCGGTCAGCTCCGCGGCCCGCACCAGCGTGTCCACCTGATCGGCGACCCCGGACGGCAGCGTCTGGATGCCGTAGAGGTTGACCAGGTCGACGGCCTCTTCCATCTCGTCCATGACGTCGTCGAGCTTGGAGGCCAGCGCGTAGATGTCCTCGCGGTCGAACGGGGTGATGAAGGAGGAGTTCAGGGTGTTGTAGATCTTGTGCGTGGTCTCGTCCGCGGCGTGCTCGGCGGCCCGCATCCGCTCGGCGATCTTGGCGCGCTCGGCCCCGGCGCCGGGCCCGGTGGCGCCGAGCAGTTCGGTGAGGATGCCGGCACCGATGACGAGATGGTCAGCCTGCTCGGCGAACAGGTCGTAGAAGCTGGTCTCCCTGGGGGTCAGACGCAGTTTCACTGGAAGTCTCCGGGTCTTCAGTTGCCGTTAATCCGGGCAGAGGCTGATTGTTCTGGCTTGTTCGCCGTAAGGATGCTAGGTGCTCAACCTACCCAGCGCACAACCGAGCCACTACCGTGGCCGCTGCGGCCGAGCCTGTGTCCCGTTCTATGACGATCTTCGCGCCCGCCGATGTGATTTTCGCCATCCTCGCCGGCCCCCGGCAGCACGTCCTGATAGACGGCTCGGGAACGGTGAAGGGAACGCTGTCGGCCCCGGACCGCCTGAGTCCGGGCGCGAAGTTCGGGATGCGCATGCAGATAAGGGCCTAGCCGGTCCGGGCACCGGACGACGCCGACCCGCGCCCCCGGACCCTGGTCACCGAGACCTTCGACCCGCGAACCGCCTTCGCCCCCTGGGATTCCCCCGCCGCGACGCCCGGTCGATCGAGCAGACCCTGGAGCGGTTGCGGGCCGAGTCGCGGGTCGGAGACTGACCGGCGCGGGGCTCCGCCCGCGAGAAGCCAGTTCCGGAAGAAGCCAGTTCCGGAAGAAGCTAGTTCCGGTCCCGCTTCGGATCGGCCGGCATCAGCCCGAGCGCCCGGTCGATGACCGCCCAGTCCAGGCGCTTCTCGCTGGCCGGGTGCTCGGCCACGACCTGGAGCAGGTCGCCGTACAGCCGGATCTCGTCGAGCGCCGAGTTGTCGTACACCGAGGGCAGCGCACCGTAGCGGCCGTACGCCGAACCAGAATCCTGCTGGTAGAGCGTCATGGCTGAATCACCGCCCGTCCTCACGACCCCTTGGTCCCCGACGGTCGAGCCTATTGGGTACCGGGGCCTGCGGGTATGGCCCAACAGGACTATTTGTGGGCGCGGGTGGGGCTAGTCGGATGAGCCGAGGGGGTGGTGGCGCGGCGGCCGCGCGTGCTCGGCGCCCCGGACGGCGCGGCGGCCGGTGCGGCGGCGGGCACCACGACCGTGACCGGGGTGCCGAAGCCGAACAGCTCGGTGGCCGAGGTGGCCTGGGTGAGGACCTTGGCACCGGGGACCGCCGCGTAGGAGAAGCTCGCGACGAAGCGGCGCAGCCGACCCTCGGCGTCCAGGTACGCGTCGAACGGGATCTTGCCCTTGAAGACCTGGGCGGCGTTCTCGAGCGCCTCCTTCTCGGCTGCGGCGTTCGCCGCGGGGCCGCCGCCGTTCGCGACCGTGGCCGCCGCGGTCAGCGCGGTAGCGGCCTGGGCCAGGTCCAGCGTCCCCTGGTAGTGCGCCACCGGGACACCGCGGACGACCTCGTGGCCGACGTATTTCGCGCCCGGCTGGACACCGCCGAGCATGGCCAGGACCAACGCCGGGTCAGTGGCGCCGCCGGAGATCATCTCGCCGTCGGAGGCCTTGGCGGTGGCGCCGCGCGACCAGGCCGAAGCCGGGACCGCGGCGGCCGTCGCGGTCGCCGCCACCGCGCTTCGGCGCGCGTACAGCGCGGAGGGCGTGACCACCTCGTTCAAGGCCGCCGTGGGAGCCGTCAGGTCGATGGCGCCGACCTGCTTGCCGAAGTCGAACAGGCCCGAGCCGTGCAGGGTCAGCGTCTGCGCGGGACTCGCGGGGGTCTTGCCCTGCGCGGGGACCGCCGGAGTGTCGACGGTGACCATGGTGTCGACCTGCGCCGTCCCGGCCAGCGCGGTAGCCCCGGCCGCCCCGGTGATCGCCGCGACCGGGGCCGCGTGCAGATCCACGGCGCTGGCGGAGGTGCCGGAGCCGACCATGCTCATCGCGCCGGCGGCGACGACGGCCAGGCCGCTGACCGAGGAGACCCCGATGGCGATACGGCGACGGTTCACGGCGACCCCCTGTGGGTTCGGACGGCGGGTTGTCCCGCTGCCAACGAGCCACACCGAGCGTGGTTACGTGATGACGCGTCGATACCACCGGATCGGACGATGGCGTGCTAATGCACGCCCCGGCGATCAGACGCGCGCCGCATACTCCCGCAGCGCCTCGCCGGTCGCCTCGTCCGCCGGGAAGAACGTCTCCAGCTGCATGTCCGCGAGCGTCAGGTCGGCCGCGGAGCCGAACACCGCGGTGCAGCTGAAGAAGGTCAGCACCTGTCCGTCCCGCCGGAAGCGGAACGGCAGCACCACGCCGGCGTACAGATCCGGCTCGGGCTCGGGATCCGGATGCGGGTAGGCCACGCATTCCTTGAGCAGCGCGGTCAGCTCCGGATCGCCGGAGGCCGCCGCGCGCCGGCTCAGCGCGCGCAGCAGCCGGTCGCGGGCCTCGCCGTGGTTGACCAGGTGCGGTGCGAGCCCTTCGGGATGCAGCGTGATCCGCACCGTGTTGCCGCCGTCGGCCAGCAGGTGCGGCGCGACCAGATCGGTGAAGATCCCGACGGTCTTGTTCGCCTCGATGATGTTGGAGTGCTGGTCGTGCATCAGCGCCGGGTACGGCAGGTGCCCGGTGAGGACCACGTCGATGGCCCGGCGCACCGCGGCCATCTCCGGGCTGGCCAGCGGCCGGGCCTTGAACTCCGGCGCGTAGCCGGCCGCGACGAGCAGCTTGTTCCGCTCCCGCAGCGGCACCTCGAGCTCGTCGGCCAGCCGCAGCACCATGTCCCGGCTGGGCTTGGCGCGGCCGGTCTCCATGAAGCTCAGGTGCCGGGTGGACACCCCGCTGGCCGAGGACAGGTCGAGCTGGCTGATGTTGCGGGTGCGGCGCCAGGCCCGCAGCATGGCGCCGAAGTCGGCGGTGGTGGCCGGAGGCTGCTTCTTGAGCTGGGCCGCGGTCGGGTCGGTCGTGACGGTGGTCCGGGGCGCGGCGATCGTCGCGGTGCTCATGGCCTCACGATACGAAAGGCGGCCCGACTGTTCGACCGGAAAAGACCGGGCGGCCCGTCCGCCGCCGGCCGGCCGACTGAAAGCGTGTCCTTATATAAGGACACGACGGCAGTTCCGCGCCGGGCTACATCGCCGCCATCGACACCCCGATGAAGTGCAGCGAGAACGCCGCGATGGTCAGCGTGTGGAACACCTCGTGGAAGCCGAACCAGCGCGGCGAGAGGTCCGGGCGCTTCGTGCCGTAGACCAGCGCGCCCACCGAGTAGAGCACCCCGCCGACCACCATCATGAGCAGGATCGCCACGCCGCCGGAGTGCAGGAACTGGGGCAGGAAGAACACCGCGGCCCAGCCCAGCGCCACGTAGCACGGGGTGTAGATCCAGCGCGGCGCCCCGAGCCAGAAGATCCGGAAGGCGATGCCCACCAGGGCGCCGATCCAGACGGTGTACAGCAGCGCGCGCTCGGCGCTCCCGTGCAGCAGGAGCACCGTGAACGGGGTGTAGGTGCCGGCGATGATCAGGAAGATGTTGGCGTGGTCCAGGCGGCGCAGGATCGCCTCGCCGCGCGGGCCCCAGGTGCGCCGGTGGTACAGCGCCGAGGTGCCGAACAGCATGACGGCGGAGAAGGCGAACACGGTGGAGGCGACCCGCGCCCGACCGTTGTCCGCCAGTGCGATCAGCACGATCCCGCCCGCCAGGGCCAGGGGCGCGGCGCACAGGTGCAGCCAGCCGCGCAGCTTGGGCTTCATCGGGGTGACGGCGGTCGATACGGCATCCACAAGCGGCATAACCGGAGGGTAACTTACGGAAGCGTAACTTCGATAGGGCCGGTAGCCCTACAGCGCCGAAACAGTCGGGAAACCGTCAAAAGCGGGACACCATGTCGAACCGACTGTGACGAACTAGCCATCGCCGACTATCCACCATGTGGACTGCGCTGGGTACACTCCGAAATACCCTCATACATCGACCGGGGCCGCCCACCAGTGCGGATGGGAAGCGACCTCGGTGCCTTAGGAGCGCGCCATGACTGACGTGTCCACAAAAACCGTGCCCGCGAACAGCCCCGCGGCCATACCGGGGCTGGACGACGCCCCGACGGGCCACGCGGCCCTGAAGGCCTGGGTCGCCGAGATCGCGCAGCTCACCCAGCCCGACCGGGTCGTGTGGTGCGACGGCTCGGACGCCGAGTGGGACCGCCTGACCTCCCTGCTGGTCGAGCAGGGCACCTTCACCCGGCTGAACGAGGCCAAGCGCCCGAACAGCTTCTACGCCAAGTCCGACCCGAGCGACGTCGCCCGCGTGGAGGGCCGGACCTTCATCTGCTCCGAGAACGAGTCGGACGCCGGCCCCACCAACAACTGGATGGCCCCGGCCGAGATGAAGGGCATCCTCGGCGGGCTGTTCGCCGGCAGCATGCGCGGCCGCACGATGTACGTCGTGCCGTTCTCGATGGGCCCGATCGGCTCGCCGCTGTCGGCGATCGGCGTGGAGCTGACCGACTCCCCGTACGTGGTGGTCTCGATGCGCGTGATGACCCGGATGGGTCAGAAGGTGCTGGAGGAACTCGGCACGGACGGCGAGTTCGTCAGGGCCGCGCACACCGTCGGCGCCCCGCTGGAGGCCGGCCAGGCCGACGTGCCGTGGCCGTGCAACGCCACGAAGTACATCACCCACTTCCCGGAGACCCGCGAGATCTGGTCCTACGGGTCGGGCTACGGCGGCAACGCGCTGCTGGGCAAGAAGTGCTACGCGCTGCGCATCGCCTCGGTGATGGCCCGCGACGAGGGCTGGCTGGCCGAGCACATGCTGATCCTGAAGCTGACCCCGCCCAGCGGCGAGGCGAAGTACGTGGCCGCGGCGTTCCCGAGCGCCTGCGGCAAGACCAACCTGGCGATGCTCACGCCGACCATCCCGGGCTGGAAGGTCGAGACCGTCGGCGACGACATCGCCTGGATGCGCTTCGGCCAGGACGGCCGGCTGTACGCCATCAACCCGGAGGCCGGCTTCTTCGGCGTCGCCCCGGGCACCGGCCGCGAGACCAACGCCAACGCCATCGACACCCTCTACGCGAACTCGGTGTTCACCAACGTCGCGCTCACCGACGACGGCGACGTGTGGTGGGAGGGCATGACCGAGGAGAAGCCGGCGCACCTGACCGACTGGAAGGGCCGCGACTGGACCCCGGACAGCGACGAGCCGGCCGCGCACCCGAACGCCCGGTTCTGCGTCCCGGCCGCGCAGTGCCCGACCATCGCCGAGGAGTGGGAGGACACCAAGGGCGTCCCGATCTCGGCGATCCTGTTCGGCGGCCGCCGCGCGACCGCGGTCCCGCTGGTCACCGAGTCGTTCTCCTGGCAGCACGGCGTCTTCCTGGGCGCGAACGTGGCCAGCGAGAAGACCGCGGCGGCCGAGGGCACGGCCGGCGAGCTGCGCCACGACCCGTTCGCCATGCTGCCGTTCTGCGGCTACAACATGGGCGACTACTTCGGCCACTGGCTGCGCATCGGCGAGAAGACCGAGGCCGACAAGCTGCCGAAGATCTACTACGTCAACTGGTTCCGCAAGGGCGAGGGCGGCAAGTTCCTGTGGCCGGGCTTCGGCGAGAACTCGCGCGTCCTGAAGTGGATCGTGGACCGTCTGGACGGCGCGGCCGAGGGCGTCCAGACGCCGATCGGCGTGCTGCCGACCAAGGACGCGCTGGACCTGGACGGCCTGGAGCTGTCCGAGGCGGACCTGGACGTGCTGCTGAGCGTCGACAAGGACGTCTGGAAGCGCGAGGCGGCGCAGATCCCGGCGCACTTCGACCGGTTCGGCGACCACCTGCCGGCCGAGCTGACCGCCGAGTACGAGGCCCTGCTCTCCCGGCTCGACAGCTAGGCGCGCCCGGCGCCGTCCGCGCGCCGTGTGACCTCGATCACCACCGTCAGGCCCGTTCCCGCACTGGGGACGGGCCTGACGGCCGTCAAGGCGCCCCCGGCGTTCTTCACGAAACCCGCACCCCAAGGTTTGCTGAAGGCCGTGTCGAGACCCCGTGGGACTCCGATAGCCTCGATGGGTCCTCCCTTGACGCCCCTGTCCCCCGGTCGCTTCACCGAACCGAGGATTTCCAGAAGCACCAGAAAGGCGCCGTGCTGTGAGCCTGCGTGACCTCGCCTACAGCCTGTACGAACGGCGCTTGGCGGCTCGCCTGCACAGCGACGTCCAGCGCGGCAAGAAGACCTTCCCGCGCCACATCGGCGTCATCATGGACGGCAACCGCCGCTGGGCCAAGCAGATGGGCGAGCAGATCGCCACCGGCCACCAGCGCGGGGCGGACAAGATCCACGAGGTCCTGGCCTGGGCCGAGGAGGCCGGCGTCGAGACCGTCACGCTGTGGCTGTTCTCCACCGACAACTTCAACCGGCCGCCCGAGGAGCTCACCGACCTGCTGCGGATCATCGAGGGCTCGGTGCGCTCGCTGGCTGACACCGGCCGCTGGCGGGTCCACCCGCTGGGCGCGCTGGACCTGCTGCCGGCCGACTTCGCCCGGCACCTGAAGGAGATCGAGGAGCAGACCCGGGACAACCCGGGGATCCAGGTGAACGTCGCCATCGGCTACGGCGGCCGCCGCGAGATCGCCGACGCGGTGCGCTCGCTGCTGGCCGACGCTGCGGCCCGCGGCACCTCCATCGAGGACCTGGTGCAGATGCTCGATGTGGAGCACATCACGGAGCACCTGTACACACAGGGGCAGCAGGACCCGGACCTGATCATAAGGACGTCCGGGGAGCAGCGGCTCAGCGGTTTCATGTTGTGGCAGAGCGCGCACAGCGAGTTCTACTTCTGCGAGGCCTACTGGCCGGCGTTCCGCAAGGTCGACTTCCTGCGGGCATTGCGCGACTACGCCAACCGCCACCGCCGTTACGGCACATAGTCTTCCGCCCTCTGGCGCAGGCCCGCGCGCATTCTGTTACGTTCTGTTATCACTACAGGTCAGAACCGTGACAAGACCCGGGTCCGCGTTTAGCCCCAACAGGTGACGGGAACTTTCCAGACGTGCCGGTGGAGCAAGGTCGACTCACACAGATGGCTGTGACGGGTCTGCTCCCCGGCATTTGTCGCTTCTGGGGAGACAGACAACAGTGGCAGCTACCCCTCGCCGCCGCGCCTCCAGCAAGGCCCGGCGCCGCACCTACGTCCTCGACACCAGCGTCCTGCTCGCCGACCCGTCGGCGCTGACCAGGTTCGCCGAACACGAGGTCGTCGTCCCGATCGTGGTCGTGACTGAGCTGGAGGGCAAACGGCACCACCCCGAGCTCGGCTACTTCGCCCGCAACGCGTTGCGGATCCTGGACGAGATGCGGGTCGTCCACGGGCGTCTCGACGCCCCGATCCCCGTCGGCGAGACCGGCGGAACCCTGCGTGTGGAGCTCAACCACACCGATCCCGAAGGTCTGCCGCCGGGCTTCCGCCTCGGCGACAACGACTCGCGCATCCTGGCCGTGGCCTGCAACCTGCGGGCCGAGGGCCAGGACGTGACGCTGGTCAGCAAGGACCTGCCGATGCGGGTCAAGGCCAGCGCCGTGGGGCTGCCCGCGGAGGAGTACCGCGCGGAGATCGCCCTGGAGGCCGCGTCCGGCTGGACCGGCATGACCGAGGTCGAGATCGCCGCGGACTCCGTGGACGAGCTGTTCTCCTCGGGCTCGGTCGACGTCCCCGAGGCCGCGGGACTGCCCTGCCACACCGGGCTGGTGCTGCTCTCCGAGCGCGGCAAGGCCCTCGGGCGCGTCACCGCGGACAAGAAGGTCCGCCTGGTGCGCGGCGACCGTGACGTCTTCGGACTGCACGGCCGCTCGGCCGAACAGCGCGTGGCGCTGGATCTGCTGCTGGATCCGGACATCGGCATCGTCTCCTTGGGCGGGCGGGCCGGCACCGGCAAGTCCGCGCTGGCGCTGTGCGCCGGCCTGGAATCGGTGATGGAGCGCCGTCTGCACCGCAAGGTCGTGGTGTTCCGGCCGTTATACGCGGTCGGCGGCCAGGAACTCGGCTATCTGCCCGGTACCGAGAACGAGAAGATGTCGCCCTGGGGCCAGGCGGTGTTCGACACCCTGTCGGCCCTGACCTCACAGGCCGTCATCGACGAGGTGGTGGACCGGGGAATGCTGGAAGTGCTCCCGCTCACCCACATCCGCGGCCGTTCCCTGCACGACTCATTCGTCATCGTCGACGAAGCGCAATCGCTCGAGCGCAATGTGCTACTGACCGTTCTGTCCCGAATCGGGACCGGTTCGCGCGTTGTTCTCACCCACGACGTCGCGCAGCGTGACAATCTGCGTGTGGGGCGTTACGACGGCATCGTCTCCGTGGTGGAAAAGCTGAAGGGACACCCCCTTTTCGCCCATGTAACTCTCAGCAGGAGCGAAAGATCCCCTATCGCCGCTTTGGTGACAGAGTTGCTGGAGGAACTGGCGGTTTAACTGCGGACCCCCCTCGTGCAGGGGATATCACGCTGCGTTCACTGTGACGCAGGACACGCACTATTGAGTTGAAAAGGGACCAAAGGCCCTGCATCGTCGAATGCGTAAGACCCCGCGTCTGGCAATCGCATTCGACGATCCAGGGCCTAACGGCCGCCGGCGCCGAAAGTGAGAACAGGGAGTTTTCCCGGCTCGACTTTCGCTCTCGACTGCAATGAGTTATTGCATCGTCGCTGCCTGTGAACAGGCAGTGAGTCGAGCCGCAGCGGGGTGAACCCACTTCGGAAGGCTCCCTTTGTTCTCCGTGCGGAATTCTGTGTCCGGTATGCGTATTTCCCGGACGAAGGCCCTGGCCATCACCGGCGCCCTGGCCGTCACCGGCGCGTTCGTCGCCACCGGTGTGGCCGCCCACGCCTCGTCCGTCAAGTCCGACAAGGCCGCCGTGGCCGACGCCGCCGCGGTCTCCACGATGAAGTCCAACCAGGCCAAGAGCGCCGCAGACATCGTCGCGCAGCGCGCCGCCGCGGCCGACGCCGCCAACCGCAGCGCCCAGCGCGCAGCCCTGCCGGCCACCTCCCCGGCCGCCGACACCGCGGCCGCCCAGGCCGCCGCCCAGAAGGCGGCCACCGACAAGGCCGCCGCCGACGCCGCGGCGAAGGCCGCCGCCGACAAGGCCGCCGCTGACGCCGCCGCCAAGGCTTCGGCTGAGAAGGCCGCCGCTGACAAGGCCGCTGCCGACAAGGCTGCCGCGGACAAGGCCGCCGCGGACCGTGCCGCCGCCGCGCAGGCCGCTCAGGCCGCTCAGGCGCAGGCCCAGGCCGCCGCCGCGGCGAAGGCCAAGGCTGCTGCCGCCGCCGCTGCCGCGACCCCGACCTACACGAACAACCTGGACGGCTGGATCAAGCAGGCCGTCTCGATCCTGAACTCCACCGGCACCCCGACCTCCTACAACGCCGTCTACCAGGCCGCGATGCACGAGTCCGCGGGCAACCCGAGCGCCGTCAACGGCTGGGACTCCAACGCCGCCAAGGGCACCCCGTCCATCGGTCTGCTCCAGGTGATCCAGCCCACGTTCAACGCGTACCACCTGGCCGGCCACAACAACATCTACAACCCGGTCGACAACATCATCGCCGGCGCCCGCTACGCCGCGGCGACCTACGGTTCGCTGGACAACGTCGTCGCCGCGCGGTGCGGTGGCTCCTGCTGGTTCGGCTACTAAGCCGCCAGTAACAACTGAAAAAAACCTCCGAACGGCCACTGTCTCCGACAGTGGCCGTTCGCTTACTCAGTGCACTGTGATTTTTCCGACCCCGTTCCGGCTTGAGTTCGATCTCTGTTCCGGGAGAGGCTCGATTTTCGGAAGACCCCGCGCTCGGGCCCGCGGGACCAAGGTCCTTAGAGGACGTTGATCCACCAGGGGGTGGATGGGGCGGCGAAGATGCCGCCTATCCGTTCGCCCATGCGCCGCTCCATGAGGGAGCCGGTCATCACTTCCCACACGCCGCGGATCAATCCGGGCTGTGCGAAGACGGCCGTCGAAAAGGGGTGAGGCACTGCGGAAGGCAACTCTTGTCCAGCCATAGGCGCACTGAGCACGACGAGCACAACCAGCAGCAAGACCCCACCTCGCAGGACCCGAAGTCCGGGATCGCGGGCGCCGCGTCCAACGCGGCGGGCAAGACCCTCTCGTTCATGACCGCCAAGCTCCCCACCAAGACCTCCCGAATAGCCGCGGTGGCAGCGGCCGGAACCCTGGTCCTGGCAGGCACGGGCAGCGCGTACGCGGTCCACGCGAACGACGTTTCCAACCACGACAAGCAGGTGGCCGCCGCACAGTTCGCGGCGGAGCAGAAGGCTGCCTCCGACAAGGCGCAGGCCGATGCCGCCGCCACGGCTGCCGCCGAGAAGGCCGCGGAGCAGAAGGCTGAAGCGGACGCGGCTGCCAAGGCCGCAGCCGACAAGGCGGCTGCGGACAAGGCCGCAGCTGACAAGGCCGCTGCGGACAAGGCGGCGGCCGACAAGGCGGCCGCGGACAAGGCCGCGGCCGACCAGCGTGCCGCGGCGGCCGCCGCCGCGAACCGCGACCAGCAGCGCCAGCCGCTGCCGAGCGCGTCGTCGTCCCCCACGTCCACGCCGACGCCGACTGCCACTCCGACGCAGAAGCCGACGACACCCAGCGGCGGTTCCTACGGCTCGGCGTACGCGATCGCCCAGTCGATCGTGCCGTCCGGCCAGTTCGCGTGCTTCGCGAACATCATCGAGCGCGAGTCCGGCTGGAACGTGCACGCGACCAACCCCTCGTCCGGCGCCTACGGGCTCGGACAGGCGCTGCCGGGCAGCAAGATGGCCTCGGCCGGGTCGGACTGGGAGAACAACCCGACCACCCAGATCAAGTGGACGCTGTCGTACATGGACTCGCGGTACGGCTCGCCGTGCGGCGCCTGGTCCTTCTGGCAGTCCCACAACTGGTACTGATACCAGCGATCCCCGATGGAACCAGCGCTGTCGAAGCGCTGGTCCGGCATGCCCTGATTGGCTTTCGAAGCTGAGTTCCGGCGACGGAAGGTGAGTTCCGGCGGCGGTTTCCCCTGAGCGCCGCCTGACAACGGGCCCCGCCGTCATCGGCGCCGACGCCCCGTCCGTTCGCGACTGCCTTGCGACCGGACGGGGCGCCGGTGTTCTTTAATGCGGTTATGCCGTCCACTCCCACGGTCCTGATCCGGCCGATCCTGCTGCGCGACCCCCACGAGGAGGGCCGCACCTCCACCACGCTGGAGCTGTTCTTCGACCTGGTCTTCGTGGTCACGATCAGCGCGATCGCCCAGGAGTGGCACCACGCGGTGATCACCGGGCACCTGCTGCACGGCGTCATCTCCCTGGTCGAGATGGTGTTCGGGGTCTGGTGGGCGTGGATGGGTTTCACCTGGTTCGCGAATTTCTTCGACCCCGACGACGTGCCCTACCGCCTGATGGTGCTGGTGCAGCTGCTGGCCTCGCTCGGAATCGCCTCCGGCATCCCGTACGTGTTCCAGGACGACGACTTCCGCATCGTCGTGGGCTGCTACGTCGTGATCCGCCTGGTGATGGCCGCGCAGTGGCTGCGCGCCGGCCACGCCAACCCGGCCCTGCGCTCGTTCTGCAACCGCTGGGCCTACGGCATCCTGGCGGTCCAGGTCGGCTGGGTGCTGTTCGGCTTCGGCCTGCGCCACCTGACCCCGCTGCAGACCCTCCCGTTCTTCGCCGTCGGCGTGATCGTCGAACTGTCGGTCCCGGCCTGGGCCCAGCACGCCGAGGCGGCGCCCCTGCCGCACTCCGAACACGTCGAGGAACGCTACGGCCTGTTCACGATCATCATCCTCGGCGAGATTGTCCTGGTCGCCTCGACCGCCTTCAACACGGCCCTGACGGACCACAAGCACCTGGCGACCCTGATGATCGGCGCGATCAGCGCGGGAATCCTCGCGTTCTCCCTGTGGTGGCTGTATTTCGGCTTCCTGGGCGAGTACGACCTGACCCGCATCCGCACGGCCTTCATCTGGGGATACGGCCACTACTTCGTCTACGGCACCCTGACCGCGATCGGCGGAACCCTCGCCGCGCTCCTGGAGCAGGTCGCCCAGGACGACGGAGTACTGGGCCGCACGGCCATGGCCCTGACGCTGACCGTCCCGGTGGCCGGATTCCTGGCCGCCATCGCCCTGCTCCGCAAGGTCAGCGAATGGGCCACCTACTCGCGCTGGCTGATGGCGGCGGCAGCGGTGTTCGTCATCGGCACCGCCGCGGGCGCCGCGGGGGGCGCCATGTGGACGTTGTTGTCCGTATGCGTCGCGACCGCCGCCTTCCTGGCTTCGGAGATCGTCACGAAGTGGAAAGCGGCGGTCAGACGCCGGCAAAACCAGGGTGCTGCTTAAGCCAGCGAGTCTTCCGCCTCCAGCGTCACGGAGACACTGTTGACGATGGCAGCAATCTTAACCGCTTCCTGCACCGTCTCGCGGGAGGCACCGGCCTTCACAAGAACTTGCTCATGCGACTCCAAGCACCGCTGGCACCCGTTGATCGCCGAAACCGCCAGCGACCACAGCTCGAAGTCGAGCTTGTCCACCCCGTGGTTGGCCATGAAGTTCATCCGCAGGCCGGCCCGCAGATTCTGGTACTCGGGGTCGCCCAGCAGGTGCATACCCCGGTAGTACACGTTGTTCATGGCCATGACCGCCGCGGCACCCTTTGCCGCGACATACGCCACATCCGACAGATGCGTCTTGGCCTCGGCCGACAACTCCGCGATGACCTTCGCATTCCGCGAGGCGATGGCAGTCCCGAGAATCGCACCCCACAACTGCTGCTCAGTGAGCTTCGAGGTGTTGACCATCGAGCTGAGATTCAGCTTGATGTCCTTGGCGTACTCGGGCAGCGCCTCCTTGAGGACCTCGTACCCCATCAGGCGTTCAACAGCTCACGCACGACCAGCGTCTCATCGCCGGACTTCCAGTTGCACGGGCACAGCTCATCGGTCTGCAGCGCGTCCAGCACCCGCAGCACCTCGTCGACGTTCCGCCCGACCGACCCGGCGGTCACCATGACGAACTGGATCTCGTTGTTCGGGTCCACGATGAAGGTGGCCCGGTCGGCGACGCCGTCCTTGTTCAGCACACCACAGGCGGCGGTCAGCTCCCGCTTGACGTCCGCCATCATCGGGAACGGCAGTTCCCGCAGGTCCTTGTGGTCCAGCCGCCAAGCCCGGTGCACGAACTCGTTGTCGACGGAGACCCCGAGCACCTGCGTGTCCCGGTCCTGGAACTCCTCGTTGAGCTTGCCGAACGCCGCGATCTCCGTCGGACACACGAAGGTGAAGTCCTTGGGCCAGAAAAACACAATCTTCCACTTGCCCGCATAGGACTCATCCGTGATCTGCACGAACGCGTCCTCCGGGTTCGCCTGGTCGATGTCGACGACCGAGGTCAGGTTGAACTTGGGGAACTGGTCGCCGATGGTCAGCGTGGCCACGGTTGATCTCCTAGCGATGAGGGTTGCCTTGAACCGCGCTCAAGCGGGCCTCAGGGCCGGCGAACGCGACATGACCAGGCTGTCAGACCAGGATTGATCAGTGAAATAGGCGCGAGGGGCGAGTTGCGATAGGGAGATCCGATCAATCGCTCGGGCCGGCTCATGGCCTGACCCTCAGCGCTCGCGGCTTCCTTAGCAGTGTCGCTCGGAGTCCGGCACGTGACGAATCGGTTCACTGGCTGAGACGGAGTTCGCTCTGCCACGCATGTGACTCTCAGCTGGCAGGCGCGCGGCGCAAGCGCATCACTTCTGACGATCCGTGCCATTTCAGGCCAGCCTTATACGCTCCTCGAAATGATGAGACCGCCTCCGCCCGTTGACGGATCCGCCGACCTCCCCCCGAGCGCATGCTGATCGAGCATCAGCGCACTCAATCACGGAGGACACAGTGAGTCGGATCAGGCTTTCAGTACTAGCGGTGGCATCCGCCTCCGCCGTAGTGGGCACCGGTATCGCGGCGGGTTCGGCCTCGGCCGCCACGCCGCCGGCGCCGGTGGCGCCCACGGCCACCGACTCCTTGTCCGCGCCCGGGGCGACGGTCGATGCCCAGGGCAACCTCAGTGCCGCCCCCGATGTGCGGGCGACCGTCGCCTACAACGTCGCGCCGGGGATCACGACCGCCGGCGCCCCCGGCAGCCAGTTGAGCGCCGCGACGATCGACTGCGGGAACAAGCTCCAGGGCACGCTCAGTCTTCTTCCCTCGTCGCCTTCGGGGGCGGTCAGCGGGAGCGTCGTCTGCACCTACCCCAGCGTCGGCACCTACACCGTCAAGCTCACCGCGACGGACAATCAGACCCCCGGTGCGACGACGGTGGTCACGCACACCGTCACCGTCGCGTACCCGGCCAAGGTCGCCGTGGACCGCTATGACGGCGCCACCCGCTACGGGACCGGCGTCGCGCTGTCGCAGGCGGAGTTCCCGACGGCCGGGTCGGCCGGGGCCGTGGTCCTCGCCCGCGGCGACGTGTTCGCCGACGCGCTCGCGGGCATCCCGCTGGCCAAGTACAAGAACGCGCCCCTGCTCCTGACCCCTGGCGGCCCGACGGCCACCACGCTCGACAAGAACGTCGAGTCCGAGATCCTGCGGGTCCTACCCAAGGACAAGAGCCACACCGTGTTCATCCTGGGCGGCACCAGCGCCATCCCCCAGGCGGTCGCCGACCACATCAGCAGCCTGGGATACAACGTGGTCCGCCTGTCCGGGGACAGCCGCTACGGCACCGCCCTGGCCATCGCCCAGGACCCGCGCGCCCTCAACAACCCGGCCACCATCGTCGTGGCGCGCGGCGACGACTTCGCCGACGCGCTCGCGGCCGGCCCCTACGCCTCGAACATCGCCGCCGACCACGGCGTCCCGGCCGCCATCGTGCTGTCGGACGGGCCCTCCACCACGGCGACGCTGGACCCGGCGACCAAGGCCTACGTCATCGACAAGCTGGCCTCCTACCAGCCGGCGAACCTCATACCCACCGTGACGGCCATCGGCGGCGGCGCCGACACAGCCGTGGACAATCTGCAAGGCGTCAACAAGGCCGGACTCAACGCGATCGAGGGCAACGACCGCTACGAGACCGCCGCCGACGTCGCCGCGCGCGGCTGGGGCAACGGCTCCATCATCTGGTCCACCACCGACGGCCTGGCCTCCGGCTCGTCCTTCCCCGACGCCCTGACCGGCGGCGCCTTCATGGCGATGAAGAACGGACCGCTGCTACTCACCAACCCGGCCACCACACTGTCCGGCTTCAGCGCGAGCGTCCTCCACAACCGCCCCCTGCTCGCCGAAATCTCGATCTTCGGCGGGACCTCGGTGCTCCAGCCCTCGCTCGTCACCGCGGTCGGCCAGGCGGTGCAGCCGAAGCCGGTCGTCTACACCGACCACCACCTGATGTACTGACCCACCCCGCGCTCGACCCGCCTGTGCCCTGCGACCCCGTGAGGGAATCGCAGGGTACAGACATATATGCGCGCGACGCGGCGATCAGCCCAACTGCGGCCCGTCGGAAAGCGCGCCGACTTCCTGCTCGGACAGCGGACGCGGCGTGGTCACTTTCAGGTTGAGGCGCTCGGCGGTGACGTTGCCGTTGATGCGGTACTTGACGTTGTCGGCGACGAGGTAGCTCTCGCCGTTCGCGTTGCCGATGTAGCCGTCCTGGATGGCGCCGCCGTCCTGCAGGTCGTCGATGTTGACCTCGGAGATGCCTTCCCAGTCGTTGAAGATGTTCAGGTACGACGACTCGTTCAGGGCCCGCCGCTTCCCCTCGAGGATGACGTAGACCATGGGGTTGTCGGCCGCCTTGACGCGGGTGCCGTTGTCAGCCATGTGCCGGTTCCTTCCGCATGGACGTGCTAACTCTGACTCCCCCCTTTTCGGATGCTATGCACGCATACCTCAACACTCGCGCAGGCGTAGGCCGATGGGATGATCCGACGACGAGCGGGCGCACCAGCCAGATATCGCTCACCCATTCGGCGCACTTCAGGCTGCGGGGCGCCGCGGAGTCGCCGACCATGGGGCCGTCAGCGGTTGGCCGCCGTGTATTCAAGCCGGCAGGCACAGCTGCTGGTGGAAGAGCTCCTGGCCGATGCCAGCAAGCCACTCATCGATCGCCCCCGGAGCGGCACGACACAGCGCGTCCATCGGCACGTAGAAGTCCAGCCAGTCAGAACCCTGACCATTGCCTCGCATGACCACCACCCCGCGCGCCACACGACTGTCAGCGCACGTTCGAGCTGATCGTCGCCACCGTCAGCCAATTCGATGGCCAGCTCACAGAACCCGCCGACCCGATTCCCCGAGTCAGTCAGGTCCGCCGCCCCGGCAAAGCCCGTCCACGCCGGAGGCCGCATGCGCCGGATGAAGCGCGCCTCGCTCGCCCCGAACCGCTGATAGTCACGCTGACACTCGATCAACGACCCCTTATTCGCCCACCACCACACCCCACCACATGATCCACCACTCCCCTGTCAAGGGACCCCTCCTGAGTAACGAAGCCCCCAAGCGGGGAAGGGCCCGTCGTGGCGGAGACTACGGGACCGGGGGCACCAGGGCTGGGGCGGTCTGTCGGCGGGCGGTATCGCCTGCTCGCGAAGTTGGGTGAGGGCGGATTCGGGGAGGTGTGGCGGGCGCGGGACCAGTCGCTGGACATCGATGTCGCGGTCAAGCAAGTGCGGCTGCCGCTGAACGCGCCGCAGTCGCAGCAGGCGGCGCAGACCGAGCGCGCGCTGCGTGAGGCGCGGCATGCCGCCAAGCTGCGGGACCACCCGAATGTGGTGGCGGTGCATGATGTCGTGGACGACGGCGGCCCGTGGATCGTCATGCAGCTCGTCGAGGGCCAGACCCTGGCGACCCGGATCAAGGACGGCGGCCCGCTCTCCGAGCCCGATGCCGTGTACCTCGCCGCGTCGTTGCTCCAGGCGCTGCGCGCGGCGCAGGCCGTGAAGGTCGTGCACCGGGACATCAAGCCGGCCAACGTCATGCTCACCGAGGACGGCGACGTGCTGCTCACCGACTTCGGCATCGCGGTGAACGACGCCGACCCCTCCATCACCACCGCCGGCGTCATCCTCGGCTCGGCCGAATACATGGCGCCCGAGCGGGCTCGCGGGCACGAGGCGACGTACGCCAGCGACCTGTTCTCGCTCGGCGTGACCCTCTATCACGCGGTCGAAGGCATCTCGCCGTTCCACCGCGACACCCCCACCGGATCGCTCACGGCGGTCCTCCTCGAAGATCCGCCGGAACCGCAACGTGCCGGCGCCCTCAAGCCACTCCTCGGCGCGCTCCTTCATAAGGACGCTGTGAACCGTCCCGAACTCGCCGACGCGCTGAATATGGTGCAGCAGTCGGCGGAACAGCTCGGCGACGGCGCCGCCTCGACCTTCGGATCGACCCGCGCCTACACGCGCCCCTTCAAGCCGTTCGACGCCACCGCCAAGAACAGCGGCGGCGCGAAGGAGGTCGCCGGGCTGCTGGCCAAGGCGCTCCGCAAGAACGCCGCCGCCGCGGTCCTGCACGCCGAGGACCGGATCCAGGCGGCGCAGCAGAACCGCCGCAACCGATCAGCCCAGTCGGCGCAGGCGGCGCAGTCAGGCCAGTCAGGCCAGTCAGGCCAGTCAGGCCAATCAGGCCAAGGTCAGACACCGCAGTCGGGCGCGTCGACCTTCACCACAACCACCAACAAGACCAAGACCAAGCAGAAGACCAAGAACCCTGCGAAGCCCCGCTCGCCCTGGCAGGCCAAGGCGATCCTCCTCCTCATGCTCGCCCTCCTCGGCCTGGCCGCCTACGCCCTCAAGCACGCCGAGATCACCGCCGCTTGGCACCCGGTCACCAGCGACCAGGACGCCCGCGTCATCGCCCAGGACCGGATCGACCCGACGAAGAACGCCTACTCCCCCGGCTGGTGGCTCATCGCGCCGACCGGATACATCATCCTGACCGCCGCGACGCTCTGGACCATCGCAGCCGTGAAAGCGATCCCGAACGCCGCAGGCGCCACCGTCCAGGTGGTCGCCGGCGTCTTCGTGTTCGCCGCGGGCGCCGGCGCCGCGTTCTGTGCGGAGGCCGCGGGTGCCGGGATCTACAAGACCTGGCTGCCGCCGATCGGCGCACTGTGGGCGTCGGCCGGAACCCTGGCGGGCATCCTGACGATCGCGATCGGCTGGGCCGTCGAGGCCGACACGAAACGGAAGGCCGCACAGAAGACGCCCTGAACAGCGCCCACCGCCGCCGCGCCGACCACCAGCCCGCGCCACCTCAACCGCCAAGCCACCTAAGCCGCCTCAAACATCTCAACCACCTCAACCACCTGAGCCACCTGAGCCACCCTCAGCCACCCTCAGCCACCACACATCAGCTGTCGGGCGTCAGCGCCGCGAACTCCACAGACCAGTCCGGCGCGGCATCGCCCTCGTCATAGATCTCAAAGGTCTTCCTCACAGCGCCGGCCGAAGTCAGCGCCGCCACCGAAGCCGCGGCCACCGAGGCCCGGCTGATCCGGCCGTCCCCCTTGTCCCCCTGCTCCAACCGGATCCCGGCCGCGGGCCCCGCCGTGAGCCACCCCGGCCGCACGATCGTGTACGCGGCGCCGCTCGCCCGCAGCGCCTCCTCGCCCCGTGCGCGGGCCGTGATGATCCCGGCCATGTCCGGGTGCTCGTGGGCTCGCGTGATGTAGATCTGCGACACCAGCACCACGTGCGCCCCGCTCCGGGCGGCGGCCTCGCCGACCGCCGCCACGCCCCGGTGCATCACCGCCTCCGCGCCGCGGTCGTCGGTCGGCGGCTCGACCGACACGACCACGCCGTCGTACCCGTCGAGCAGCGCGGCGTCGAAGCCGGCCGCAAGGTCCACCACGGCGGTGTCGGCGCCGGCCACGCCGCGCGGTCGCCGGCCGGCGACCGTCACCCGCGCACCGCGCTCCAGCAGCAGCGACGTCACGAGCGAGCCGGTCCGGCCGGAGCCGCCGAGCACCAGGTACCTGCCATCGACCACGGAATCACGTACTGTCATGGCGCCATTCTCCGGTCATCGGCCCGTCTACGGCTGCGCCGCCACTTCGGGGTAGGCCGGCGAGTCGCCGTCCATCAGCGGCGAGGGGATCCCCTTCAGGGTCTTGTCGAAGAACGCTGCGACGTAGTCCCGGGTGATCTGGACGCTGCGGAACCCGTCCACACTCTGCCCCGGCACCGGCATCGAAGCCTCCTCGGCCAGCACCGCGATGTCGGTGAAGGACGCGTGCGCCTCCCCGTCCACCGCGAACCAGCGCTTGTAGCCGGTCAGGTCGGCCCAGGTCTGGTCCCAGTCGGGCGCGTCGCCGGCGGCGTGGTCGCTCTGCTTGCCGAACATCATGAACGCCCGGCCGCCGAGACCGCCGGCCGGCACGGCGGGGAAGAAGGTGCCGTCCAGGTTCACGCCGGCCCGGATCCGCGGATCGGCCTCCATCGCCGCGGCCGCCGCGGCGCCGCCGACCGAGTGGCCGGCCATGCCGATGCTGCACTTGTCGATCAGGTGGCCCAGGTTCCAGGCGTGGCCCGCGGTGAGCTGGTCCACGACGAACTTCACGTCCACCGCGCGGCTGCTCACCAGCTGCTCGTTGCTCGCCGGGTCGGGCCCGCTCTGGCTGCACCACAGGCACGGCGCGATGCTGCCGTCCGCCAACTGCTCACCGCTGTCCTCGTACGGGTGGCCGACGAGCGCCACGACATACCCGCGGCTCGCCAGGTCGGTCGCCAGCGAGGTCAGAGTCGCCCGCGGGTTCTCCAGTCCGGGAGAGAGCACGATCAGCGGGAACTTGCCGGGAGCGGCCTTGGCGCCGGTGAACGCGTGGGTCTGCATAGCGGCGACGGGGTCGGCGGTGATCCCGAAGCCCGGCGGCACCCGCAGCGACACGAAGCCCTGGGCCTCGCCGGCGCTCATGTAGGGCGCGGGCTGACCGGTGCCCTGGCGAGCGGGGTAGAACATCGAGACGGTCAGTTGGCGATAGCCCGCCGAGGGATTCCAGGGGTCCAGGCGGCCGGTGTCGGTCAGGTGCAAGACGTCCTCGCCGGCCTCGTAGTGGCCGGTCGGCGCGGGCAGCGAGAACTTCGCGGAGGCCGGAGCGGTCGCCGACACGGCCGAGGAATACCCGGAAGCCGCGTGGGGAGCTGCGGCGGAAGCGGCGCCTGACCCGACAAGGGTGAGCGCGGAAACGGACAGAGCGACGATCGCGGAGGCCGCCAGGCGGCGTCGGTTGGTAACCATGGGTTGAAGGTACGAGCGGCGCGTCTCATCGCGGATCACCCCACGGATGGCACCTTCAGAGCCGGTAATCCCCCGGGTCCAGGGGCCTCATCCCGCAGGATGAGACCCCTGTTATGAGGTCGCTAACGCCGGCCGGTTCAGGCGACGACCGCCAGCGCGTCGATCTCCACCAGCATCGACTCCTTCGGCAGCTCCACGAAGACCGTCGTCCGGCTGGGCTTCACACCGTCCGCGCCGAGGTTCGCCGCGATGAACTCCGCGTACGCCTCGTTCATCGCCGCGAAGTGGTCGCGGGTGGTGAGGTAGACGCGGAACATCACGATGTCGTCGACGGTGCCGCCGCCGGCCTCGACGATCGCCTTCACGTTCTCCAGCGTGCGCGCGGTCTGCGCCTTCACGTCGCCGGGAGCCACGTACTGGCCGGTCGCCGGATCCTCGCCGCCCTGCCCGGACACCTGCAGGATCGGGCCCTTGCGGACACCCTGGGAGAACACCGGCATCGGGGCCGGTGCGCCGTCGGTGCGGATCTCGGTCTTCGCGGAAGTCATCGGGAGGGCTCGCTTTCTTTCGGGATGGTTCTTGTTCTTTCGGGATGCTTCTTGGACAGCGGAGGCAAAGTCAGGGGGCGCCGGCGTCCGCGGAGATGGCGCGGACCGTCTCGAGCAGCTGCGGCAGCAGTTCCAGCACCTGTTCGTAGGGGAGCACGACGTCCGGCACCGAGATCGACACCGCCGCGACGGCCCGCCCGGACGCGTCCCGGACCGGCGCGCCGATGCAGTTGATGAACGTCTCGTGCTCGGCATGGTCCTGGGCCCAACCCTGCGCGGCCACCGTCTCCAGCTCCGCGAGCAGCTGCGGCGCCGACGCGATGGTGTTCGGCGTGTGCGGCACGAACTCGATCCCCGCCACCACCCGGCGCCGCTCGGCCGCCGGCAGATCCGCCAGCAGGACCTTCGCCACCGCGGTGTTGTGCAGCCCGGCCCGCAGCCCGACGCGGGAGTACATACGGACCCTGTGACGCGAGTCGTACTTGTCGATGTAGACGACCTCGCCGCCCTCGTACGCGGCCAGGTGCACGGTCTGCCCGGTCGCCGCGTTCAGCGCCGCCAGATGCGGAGCCGCGATCGGCCGGATGCCGCGCTGCTCCATCGCCAAGCCGGCCAGCGCGAACAGCCCGGCGCCTAGGTGGTAGCGGTACTCGGCGTCGCGGTAGACGAACCGGTCGGCCTCCAGCGACTGGAGCAGCCGCAGCACCGTGGTCTTGTGGACGCCGATCACCTCGGCCAGCTGGTCCAGCGAGCGCTCGCCCTCGCCGAGCTCGGTGAGCAGGCGCAGGGCGCGGGTGACGGTCTGGCTCATGGGACCATCACCTTCTCGCGGAACGGCCGGCCGCGCGACTCGGGCGGACATCGCCGCCCATCGCGCTGCCGCCGAAAGCGATGCCCTCAGCCGAGATCCGGGTCGCGCGCCACTGCTCCTCCGAGGCGTCCAGCAGCGCGGCGACCGTGGCTGCCGACCACTGTCCATCGTGCTCGGCGGGGTCGACATCCACGAGGCGGCTCAAATCACCCAACTCGCCCACATCGCCCTGCGCCACCAACGCCGAAGCCGCAGCCAGATGCCCCAGCCGCAATCGCCGCCGCTCATCGAACCCGTGCAGCGTCCCGGCCAGATACCCGGCGGCGAACGCGTCCCCGGCCCCGGTCGGCTCGACCACGTCCACCGCCAGCGCCGGCTCCGACACGGCGCCGTCGGCTGTCAGCGCGGTCACCACGCGCTCGGCGTCCTTCACCACGATCGTCGCGGGCCCGGGAAACAGAGCCCTGAGTTCGGCCGGATCCCCGGTGCCGAAAGCGACTTCCGCCTCGTCCGCGCCGAGCAGCGCGACATCGGCCGCGTCCACGAACTCCCGCAGCACACCCGGGTCGCGGTCCCGCCACAGCACCGGGCGCCAGTTCAGGTCGAAGCTGACGAGCCGCCGCCCGCGCGGTGCGTCCAGCAAAGCGCGCACCATCTCCAGGCAGGTCCGCGACAACGCCGGTGTGATCCCCGTCAGGTGCAGCAGCCGCGCGCCATCCATCAGGCGCGACACCTCGGGCTCGCGCAGAGTCGCCGCCGACATCGCCGACGCCGCGGACCCCGCGCGGTAGTAATGCAGCTTGCTGCGACCCGCGCCGAGGTCCCCTTCACACTCCGATCCGCCGGTCTCCTTCAGGTACAGCCCGGTCGGGCGCAGTGGGTCGACCGCCACTGCCGAGGTGTCCACGCCCCGCCGTGCCACCTCGCCGACCAGCCGCCGGCCGAACCCGTCGTCGCCGACCCGGCTGACCCAAGCGCTGGGCACCCCCAGCGCGCGCAGCGCGCACGCCACGTTCGACTCCGCGCCGCCGGCCGACACCGCGAACGACTCGACCGCGTCCAGCGGACCCGGCACGTCCGGCAGCAAGGCCGCCATCGACTCGCCGACGCACACCGCCCAAGCCGTCACCACTCGGCCTCCCCAGTCGTCGCGTCCCCAGGCATCGCATCCCCAGTCATTGCACCCACAGCGTTGACCGCCCTTCGCCTGGAATGCTAGAACCGGAGGACATCATATGCAACGAGCGTTGCATATATTGCAATCCCACAGGCAGCGGAGGCGACGCATGGTCCACCAGACGTTCGGCAGCCGTACCGCGACCGCCGGCATCGACCGGACCGCCGTCGCCGCCCTCGGCGACGAGCACCTGGACTGGCGGTTCAAAGCCCTGCCGCCGCAGGCCTGGGGACGCACGGCGCACGCCTACGTCGCCACCGGCCCCCGCCTGTCCGACCTCGGCACCCCGCTCCTCACCCTCGACGCCGACGCGCTGGACCACAACCTGCGCACCATGGCCGCGTGGTGCCGCCAGGCCGGCGTCTCCCTGGCCCCGCACGGCAAGACGACGATGGCCCCCGCGCTCTGGCAGGCCCAGCTCGACGCCGGGGCGGTCGGCATCACGCTGGCCAACCTCCCGCAGCTCCGCGTGGCCCGCGCCTTCGGTGTCCAGCGGCTCATGCTCGCCAACGCCCTGGTCGATCCGGCGGGCCTGGCCTGGATCGCGACCGAGCTGGCCGCCGATCCGGACTTCGCCTTCGCCTGCTGGGCCGACTCGGTGGAGACCGTGGCCCAGATGGACGCCGCCCTGCGCGCCGCCGGCGTCGGCAGCGGCCCCGATCCCGAGACGGACCGCCCGATCGAAGTCCTCGTCGAGCTCGGCGGCGCCGGCGGACGAACCGGAGCGCGCGGTATCGCTGAGGCCGAAGACGTCGCCCGCGCCATCGAGGCGGCGCCGACACTGCGACTCGCCGGTGTCGCCGGATACGAGGGCGCGCTGGCGCACGACGCCTCACCTCAAGGGCTCGGCACCGTCCGGTCCTACCTCCGCGACCTCGCCGAACTGCACCGCCGGCTCGCCGCCGCCTACCAGACCGGCCATCCCGTCATCACGGCAGGCGGCAGTGCGTACTTCGACACCGTCGCCGAGATCCTGGTGCCGGCGGCGGCTGAATCAGGGGCCGAAGTCGTTGTGCGCTCCGGCGCGTACGTCATTCACGACGACGGCTTCTACCGCGGCATCTCCCCACTCTCGCGGGAGGCCGAGGCCACGGCCTCGTCGTCGTTCCGGGCGGCGATGCACGGCTGGGCCCGCGTCGTCTCGCACCCCGAGCCGCAGCTCTCCCTGCTCGACGCGGGCAAGCGCGACCTCCCCTTCGACGAGGGCCTGCCGATCCCGCAGCTCGTCCGAGGTGTCGGACCGGCCTCCGGTGTCATCACCGCGCTCAACGACCAGCACGCCTTCCTCCGCGACGCCGGCGACACCGCCCCGGTCGGCGCCGTCATCCGCCTCGGCCTCTCCCATCCGTGCACCGCGCTCGACAAGTGGACGCTGATCCCCGTCCTCGACGACGCCGACAGCCCCGACCCACAAGTCGTCGACCTGGTGAGGACGTTCTTCTGATGGCCGAGCTGGTCTTCCGCGGCGCCACCGTCATCGACGGCACGGGAGCCGACCGCTGCCGCGCCGACGTCGCCGTCACGAACGGCGTCATCGCCGCCGTCGACACCAGCTTGAAGTCCGCGGACGCCGCGCGCGTGGTCGACGCCGACGGCCTGGTCCTGGCTCCCGGCTTCATCGACATGCACGCGCACTCCGACCTGCGCACCCTCGTCGAACGCGACCACCCCTCGCGGGTCACGCAGGGCGTCACCTGTGAAGTCCTCGGCCAGGACGGCCTGTCCTACGCCCCGGTCGACGACACGACGCTGCCCGCCCTGCGCCGCCAGATCGCCGGCTGGAACGGCGATCCCGAGGACTTCGACTGGAGTTGGCGGACCGTCGGCGAATACCTGGACCGGCTGGATCAGGGTATTGCCGTCAACGCCTGCTACCTCGTCCCCCACGGTTCCGTCCGCATGCTCGCGATGGGCTGGGAGAACCGCGAACCGACCCGCGCCGAGCTGAAACGCATGCGCGAACTGGTCGCGCAGGGCATGCGCGAGGGCGCGGTCGGCCTGTCCAGCGGCCTGTCCTACACCCCGGGCATGTACGCGGGCACCGACGAGCTGATCGAACTCTGCGAAGTCGTCGCCGCCCACGGCGGATACCACTCGCCGCATCAGCGTTCCTACGGCGCCGGGGCGCTCGGCGGCTACGCCGAGATGATCGAGATCTCGCGCCGCTCCGGCTGTCCGCTGCATCTGGCCCACGCCACCATGAACTTCGGGGTCAACGCCGGCCGGGCCGCCGAGTTCCTGGAGCTGATCGACGCGGCCCTGACAGAGGGCTGCGACATCAGCCTCGACACGTATCCCTACCTGCCGGGCTCCACGACGCTCGCCGCGCTCCTGCCGAGCTGGTCGGCCGAGGGCGGTCCGGACGCCACGCTGGCGCGGCTGGCCGATCCGGTGTCCCGGGAACGGATCCGGCGCGACGTCGAGGAGCGCGGCAGCGACGGCAACCACGGCATGGTCGTGGACTGGCGCACCATCCAGATCTCGGGAGTGCGGGACACCGCGCTGTCCGGCGTCGTCGGGCAGAACGTCGCCGAGCTCGCCGCCGCGCGCGCCGTGACCGGCACCGAGGTGTTCTTCGACCTGCTCGCCGCCGACCGGCTCGGCACGACGATCCTGCACCACGTCGGCAACGAGGAGAACGTGCGCGCCATCATGCGGCACCGCGCGCACACCGCCGGGAGCGACGGCCTGCTGGTCGGGGCCCGTCCGCATCCGCGCGCCTGGGGCACGTTCCCGCGCTACCTCGGCCATTACAGCCGCGACCTCGGCGTCCTGACGCTGGAGGAGACGGTCGCGCGGATGACCGGCCGGCCGGCCCGGCGCCTGCGGCTCGACCGGCGCGGGCTGATCCGCGTCGGCCACCACGCGGATCTGGTGCTGTTCGATCCACGGACCGTGCGCGACACCGCGACCTTCGAACAGCCGCGCCTGGCCGCCGAGGGGATGGTCGAGGTACTGGTCAACGGCGTGTCGGTCCTGACAGACGGCAAGCCCACCGGGGCGCTCCCGGGCCGGGCACTGCGACGCACAGAGCAGGGGGTATCAGCCTTATGATTTCCGACCTTCCACATCCGGACTTCCGGGCCGCGCTGGCCGCCGAACCGGTGATAGCCGTGGTCCGGGCACCGTCGATCCCCGATTCGGCCGCGCTGTGCGCGGCGCTGGCCGGCGGCGGCATCACCTGCACCGAGCTCACCTTCAGCACCCCCGACGTGGTGCCGCACCTGCGGGCGGCCGTCGCCGCCGGACACCGGGTCGGCGCCGGGACCGTCCTGACCGCCGCGCAGGCCGAGGAGGCGATCGACGCCGGGGTCTCGTTCCTGGTGACGCCCGGGCTGCGGCCCGAGGTCGCGAGAGTGGCGCACGAGGCCGGGGTGCCGGTCGTGCTGGGCGCGCTGACGCCGACCGAGGTCGCGCAGGCCCTCGATCTCGGCACGGCGGCCGTGAAGATCTTCCCGGCCAAGGCTTTCGGCCCCGGCTACTTCAAAGACCTGCGCGGGCCGTATCCGGGGCTGCCGCTGGTCGCTTCCGGAGGCGTCAACGCCGGCAACGCCGCGGATTTCCTGGCGGCGGGCGCGCTGGCGGTATGTGCGGGTACTGATGTGGTGCCGCCGGATGTGGTGGCCGCTGGAGACTGGCCCGAGATCGCGCGGCGGGCCCGGGCGTTCATGGCGGCTGTGCGACGGCCGGCTTGACCGCCGGCTTGACCGCCGGTTTGTTCACCAGGCTGATAGCCGCCATAAGCCGATCATTACTTACATCCCGCGCCACCGCCTGGCTACCGTTCGGAGCGTGAGCACCCCCGAAACGGTCGTGGACCAGATCGCCGCCCTGTTCGCCGGGGAGGGCGGCGCCGAATACCTCGGCGAGCCGGTCACCCAGGCCGAGCACATGCTGCAGGCGGCGGCGCTGGCCGAGCGCGACGGCGCGGCGCCGTCGCTCGTCGCGGCCGCGCTGCTGCACGACGTCGGCCACTTCACCGGCGCGGTGCACGGCCGCGATCTGATGGCCGGCCGCGACAACCGGCACAGCCACCAGGGCGCGGACTGGCTGGCGACGTGGTTCGGGCCGAAGGTCACCGAACCGGTGCGGTTGCACGTCGCCGCCAAGCGTTACCTGTGTGCGGTCGAGCCTGACTACTTCGGCAAACTGTCCGAGGCTTCGGTGTACACGCTGTCAGTACAGGGCGGCCCGATGTCAGCGCAGGAGGTCGCGGCGTTCGAGGCCGATCCGCACGCCGGCGACGCGGTGCGGCTGCGGCGCTGGGACGAGGCCGCGAAGGAGCCGGATGCCGGCGACCCCGGATTCGAGCACTACCGCGCGCTGCTCGCGGGACTGGTCCGGGCCGGCGCGGCGGCGCCGAGAGATTGATCACCCCGCTGGATTGATCACCTCGCACCAGGCATTGCGCATACCGCGATAAACTGGATCTATCAATCGCGAGCGCACATGCCGGGAGCACCACCATCGCCACGCCCCTCCGTACCCCGACCATCGCGCAGCTCAAGGCGTTCACGACGGTCGCGGAGCATCTGCACTTCCGGGACTCGGCCGCGGTGCTCGGGATGAGCCAGCCGGCGCTGTCCGGCGCGATCGCCGCGCTCGAGGAGAACCTCGGGACGCGGCTCGTCGAGCGCACCACGCGCAAGGTCCTGCTGACATCGTCCGGCGAGCGGGTCGCCCGGCACGCGCAGCGGGTCCTGGCCGCGATGGACGACCTGGTCGAGGAAGCCGCCGCGGCGCGCCGTCCGTACACCGGGACGGTGAAGGTCGGCGTGATCCCGACCTTGGCTCCGTATCTGCTGCCGGCACTGCTGCGTCCGCTGAAAAAGCGTTTCCCGGACTTGGATCTGTTCGTCCACGAGGAGCAGACGGCTGTGCTCCTGGAGGGCATCTCCTCAGGGCGCCTGGATCTGGGACTGCTCGCGCTGCCGACCGGGGCGACTGGCGTTGAGGAGCTGGCGCTCTACGACGAGGACTTCCTGGTCGTCGCACCCGAGCACACGCTGCCGGCCGGGGACGGCCCGGTGTCGCGGGAAGTGTTGAAGGACCACCAGATCCTGCTGCTGGAAGAAGGCCACTGCCTGCGGGACCAGGCGCTGGACGTGTGCGCCGATGTGGGCGTCGCCGATTCCGGGGCGACACGCGCGGCATCACTGTCGACACTGGTGCAGCTGGTCGCCGGCGGGATAGGCATGACACTGCTGCCGGAGACGGCGGTCGCGGTCGACGCGCGCGCCGGATCGGGCCTGGAGGCGCGCAGATTCACCGCTCCCGCGCCGTCGCGGCGGATCGGGCTGGTGTACCGGTCGTCGTCAGCGCGGGCCGAGGAGTTCGGCGGACTGGCGGCGGCGATGCGGGACGCGGTGACGGCGGCACGGCTGCCGGTGCGGCTGGCGGTCCCGGAGACGGACAGGCGGAGCTG
This sequence comes from Catenulispora sp. GP43, assembly GCF_041260665.1. Classification (NCBI taxonomy): domain Bacteria; kingdom Bacillati; phylum Actinomycetota; class Actinomycetes; order Catenulisporales; family Catenulisporaceae; genus Catenulispora; species Catenulispora sp. GP43. The sequence continues at coordinate 47,185 of NZ_JBGCCT010000011.1, forward strand.
ACACTTCATCTGTCCCCGCCGCAGGTGAAGCGCCAGCTCCGGCTCACCAGCAAATAATGCTGAGAACTGAGTGAAATGCCAAGGGTTGTTGCCGATCGGTTATCAACCTTTGCGCGAGCATGACCGTTTCGTGATGCTACCGCCACGTACCGCACAGTTGATCATCCTCCACAGTGCCACCGCCGGTGCTTCAATAGCGCCATGACGCCTCGCGAAGCTCCCGTGCCGCCCGCGATAGCCGCCCTGCCGCACGACCCGCGCGGCTACCCGATCCCGGCGATCACCCCGCGCGGCGTCGACGGGAGCCCGACGTTCGCCATCACCGGCGCGGCCCGGACGCTGATCTGCGCGATCGAGCGCCGCTGCTCGATCTGCGGCACCCCGATGGCCCCGGGGCCGGTGTACCGGGTGATCGCGGCGGCCGAGACCGAGGCGCTGGCGGCGGCGCACGCCGCCGGCCGGACCGACGCCACGAACAAGGCGCCCTCCCCCGAGCCCCCGGGCCACCGCGCCTGCATGCTCTTCGCCGCCTTCACCTGCCCCTTCCTGGCCCGCCCGAACGCCCGCCGGGGCCAGGACGCGGAGGTCATGGGCGCCTCCCTGGCCCGGGGCACGGCCCGCGGCAGCTCGACGGAGACCGGCAGCGCCGTCGGCGGCGCGGTCGCGGGTTTCGCAGACTACGAATTCAGCTACACGCCGGGCTCGAACCAGGTGGCGTTCCTGTTCACCGGCCTGACCGAACTGCGCACGCACCAGTTGGGCGCCGACCAGATCCCGGAGCTCGTGGCCGCACTGGCCGATGCCGAGCCGCCGACCGAGTCCTGCCCGCCGTACCTGCTCGACGACGAGACGGCGGCCGGGGAGTACGCGCGGGTGTTGCTGGAGGCCGCGATGGCGCGGAGCCGGGCCGCGGGCGTTACCGAAGCGTGATCTGATTCGGCCGGTCCGCTAGCAAACCGAGGAGCTGAACGCACGTCTAAAGGGCGACATCGTTTCGGGGAAAGGACCCCTCGTGAGCCGCTCTTCTTCGCGCCGCCTGCTGGTCACCGCCGCTGCCGCAACGTCGGTCGCGCTGCTGGCTTCGGCCTGCGGCAAGTCGGCGGCGCAGCCGGGCACGGCACCGGTCGCCGCCGCCACGCACACGTCGGCGGCCGTCCCCGGATCGCCCGCGTCGCCCGCAACGTCCGCGTCGTCTACGAGCCCTGCGTCGCCGGCCCCGCAGTACGCCGCCGGGGCGCCGCTGATCTCCGACGGCACGGCCACGGTGACCGTCGCCGGGACGCCGGTGACGTTCCCGACGACGGTGTCCGAGGCGTCCTGGTCGCCGGACGGCAGCCGGATCGCGTTCATCGACGGGTCCGGGAACGTGGCCACCGCGCGGCCGGACGGCAGCGCGTGCTGGTGCTGGTGCTGGTGCTGGTGAAGCAGGATCAGGGGTCGAAGTTGTCCGGGCCGTCGGCCAGAACGACCACTCCAGCAGCGAGACGTCCACCCTGAATCAGGGCTCGAGCAGCTGGGCGGCCGTCGCCGACTCCTCGAACCCCACGAGCACGCAGACCAGCGACCTGTTCGGGACCTCCTCGACCCTGGTCTTCCAGGCGCACAGCGCCAAGGGCCAGGAGCTGTGGATCCACGAGGAGGACAGCAACTCGCGCGGCGGTGCGAACTCCGCCGAGCAGCTCATCGAGGGCAGCTGGCCGGCCTTGAGCGCCGGCGGGGCTCTGGCGTTCGTCGGCAAGGGCGGCGGGATCGAGGTGGTGGCCGCCGCCGCGATGGCCAAGGGCTACACCACGTCACCGCAGGCCACGATGGTCGAGGACAACGCCGCCGGCGCCACGCACCTGACCTGGACCCCGGACGGCAAGCAGATCGCCTACTCGACGCCGGCCGGCATCATGGAGGTCGCCGCCGGAAAGCCCCGCGCCGCCCCGACTCAGCTCTCTGCGAAGCCCGGCGTCGTCTCCTTCCTGCCGGCCGCCACGGACCAGGTCGTCACCCTGTCCGGAACCTCACCGACCGACCTGGCCGGCGCCTCGGTCTCGGTGTCCCGGCACCGCTGGCTGACCCAGACCGGCACCACCCCCGAGCCGGCCGGCGCCGGCCCGCACGGCCCGTACGCGATGTCGGTGACCATCATCGCGGCCGACGACCCGGCGACCGCCCAGAAGGAACTCAACTGGGGCGGCCTGTACGGCCCGACCCTGCTGAGCACCGGCCACGGCACCCTCGACCCGCGCCTGACCGCCGAGATCAAGCGGGTGCTGGGCGCCCCGAACACCCAGGACCCGTTCCCGGGCCTGGACACCGTCACCCTGGTCGGCGCCCCCGGCGCGTTCCCCTCCGGCGCCGACGCGGCCATCACCGCACTCGGTTACAAGGTGGCGCACGTCAGCACGGCCCCGAAGCCCGGCTCGTCCAACAGCCCGACCCCGCCGCCGGCCCCGATCGCCGTCGTCGACCCCTCCGACACGGCGGCTCTGAACGAGGCCAAGGCCGAAGGCGCGCGCGTGTTCCAGCTCAGCGGCGGCAAGATCGCGGCCGCGGACCTCAGCTACCTGAAGGGCCTGGACAGCACCTGGGACAACTCCGTGCCGCAGATCATCGCCTTCGGCGACAAGGCATTCACCGCCGCCACGGCCGTCAAGCTCCAACGCTTCGCGACCCCCGCCGAAGCCCTCGGCACCACCCACGCCGACTTCCTCGCGGCCCTGGCGATGAACTCAATGGCCACGAACGTGACCGTGGCCCCGTCCGGCTCCCCCGCCGACATCCTGCTCGCCGAACTCAGCACCCCGCAGTACGGCTACCAGCTGTACAGCACCTCGGTGGTGACGGTGGACCCCGCGCAGGGCATCTCGCCCACGCTCAAGGCGCTGCTGGACACCCGCTCCGCGAACATCGACGAGGCGGACGTCATCGACACCACCGGCAAGCTCCCGGCGGACCTGGCCAAGCAGCTCGGGACGCTGATCGGCGGCCCGCTCGGGGCCGCGGCGGTCGCGAATCAGACGGCTGATGATGTGGCCAAGGCTGAGGGCGGGCTCACTCAGACGCGATGACCGGCGGCGCGGAACGCTGTCGGTGGACTCGCGATCAACCCCGCTGGCTAGCGCATTGCCGAGCCGGACGGCGCCCCGCATACTGACCGCTATGCGCGACTGGACGACCTCCCTGCGGCCCCTGCCGCTCATCCTGGCCATCGGGTCGTGCGCCACCACCGGCGTGGTGGGAGGCGGGCTCGTCTATCACTGGTTCGCCGGCGGGCCGATCAACATCGTCTCGATGGTCGGCGCCAGCCTCTCGGTGACAATCGGGGCATCCATCGGCACCCTCCGACGCCGGCGCCGGGAGGCACGCAGGCCCGCTCAGCAACCGTGAAGCCCCGGCACGCCCTGAGCGATCTCCGTGCGAGGATTCTCCGTGGAACAGGACAGAACGCTCTGGCTGACCGGCCTGGAGTACGACGTGCAGATCTGCGCGATGGAAACCTCGGGCATCCTGCCCTACCTCGTCGAGCACAGGCGTCCAGACGGCGAATGGCCCTCGAACGCGGAAGTGATCGCCGCGGTGCAATCGGCGGTCGACCGCGGCTGGGTCAAGGTCCACCGCCTGGAGCCGTGGACCTTTCCGGACGGCCGCGAAGGCTTACACTGCAGCGACCCGATCGACGATGCCGAGTTGCCATCGATTCTCGCCGATCCCGACACCTGGGACGACCCCCCGGGCACGGACTGGATCGGCGAGGTGGCCCTGTCCCCGACGCCGAAATGGGAGTTGTTCCTAGCCGGCCGCCGCTACGCTCCGCTGGCCACGTGGACGAGGCGCTGACTACGGCAAGCAAAGCCCCGGCGCGCCTTATCCATGCCGGGGCTGCCACAGAAACCCACAGCTACTGCGTCGGCGGCTTGCTCCCGATCCGCAACGTCGGCCCCGTCGTGTCCTGGAAGAAGTCGTTCCCCTTGTCATCGACCACGATGAAAGCCGGGAAGTCCTCGACCTCGATCCGCCACACGGCCTCCATCCCCAGCTCGGCGTACTCCAGCACCTCGACCTTCTTGATGCAGTCCTGCGCCAGGCGGGCCGCGGGGCCGCCGATCGAGCCGAGGTAGAACCCGCCGTGCTCCGCGCACGCGTCGGTGACCTGCTTGGAGCGGTTGCCCTTCGCCAGCATCACCATGGAGCCGCCGGCGGCCTGGAACTGGGCCACGTAGGAGTCCATGCGGCCGGCGGTCGTGGGGCCGAAGGAGCCTGAGGCGTAGCCCTCGGGGGTCTTGGCCGGGCCGGCGTAGTAGACCGGGTGGTCCTTCATGTACTGCGGCATCGGCTCGCCGGCGTCGAGGCGCTCCTTGATCTTCGCGTGGGCGATGTCGCGGGCCACGACCAGGGTGCCGGTCAGGGCCAGGCGGGTCTTCACCGGGTACTTCGACAGCTCCGAGCGGATCTCGGACATCGGGCGGGTCAGGTCGACGCGGACCACGTCGTCGTCCAGGTGTTCGTCCGTGGTCTCCGGGAGGAAGTGGCCGGGCTCGAACTCCAGCTGCTCCAGGAAGACGCCGTCGCGGGTGATCTTGCCCAGCGCCTGGCGGTCGGCCGAGCAGGAGACGGCCATCGCCACCGGGAGCGAGGCGCCGTGCCGGGGCAGGCGGATGACCCGCACGTCGTGGCAGAAGTACTTGCCGCCGAACTGGGCGCCGATGCCGATGCGACGGGTCAGCTCCAGCACCTCGGCCTCCAGCTCCAGGTCGCGGAAGCCGTGGGCGGTGATCGAGCCCTGCTTCGGCATCGTGTCCAGGTAGCGCGCGGAGGCGTACTTGGCGGTCTTCAGCGCGAACTCCGCCGAGGTGCCGCCGATCACGATCGCCAGGTGGTACGGCGGGCAGGCCGCGGTCCCCAGGGAGCGGATCTTCTCCTCCAGGAACTTCAGCATCGCCTTGGGGTTCAGGATCGCCTTCGTCTCCTGATACAGGTACGACTTGTTCGCCGAGCCGCCGCCCTTGGCCATGAACAGGAACTTGTACGCGTCGCCGTCGGTGGCGTACAGCTCCACCTGCGCCGGCAGGTTCGAGCCGGTGTTCTTCTCGTCCCACATCGTCAGCGGCGCCATCTGCGAGTAGCGCAGGTTCAGCTTGGTGTACGCGTCGTACACGCCGCGCGCGATGTGCGCCTCGTCGCCGCCGGCGGTCAGCACCTGCTGGCCGCGCTTGCCCATGACGATCGCGGTGCCGGTGTCCTGGCACATCGGCAGGATGCCGCCGGCCGAGATGTTGACGTTCTTCAGCAGGTCCAGGGCCACGAACCGGTCGTTCGGCGAGGCCTCCGGGTCGTCCAGGATGTTGCGCAGCTGCTGCAGGTGCCCGGGACGCAGGTAGTGCGCGATGTCGTGCATCGCGGTCTCGGTGAGCAGCCGCAGCGCCTCCGGCTCGACCTGCAGGAACGTGCGCCCTCCGGCCTCGACGGTGCTGACGCCCTCGGCGGTGAGCAGGCGGTACGGGGTCTCGTCCGGCCCCGTGGGGAGGAGGTCGGCGTACTCGAAGTCAGGCATGTCGCCAGCGTACTCGCGAGGTGAGGAGCCCTTCCCCGCGCCATTTGTGCGGTGCGCCACAGCGCTGTGCGCGAAGTTGCACCACAAACATCATACGTCTTACCATCGGACGCATGACGATATCGCTCGACCGGCCCGGGACCCGGGGCAAGCACCGCCGCACCGCCCCGGAGGGGCCCGTCGAGCAGCTCGAGACGCTCGAGCAGCACGGGACGCTGGAGAGGCTCGAGACGCTGGAGAGACTGGCGACGCTGGAGGAACTCGAGAAGCTCGAGCGCTTCGGCGAGCCGACCACCCCGACCACCCCGGCCGACCCCGAGGCCCGCGACCAGCAGAAGCTCGCCGGCGGCGCGCTGATCCTGGCCGGCATCGTCCTCGTCGCGGCGAACCTGCGCCTGGGCGTGTCCTCCACCGGCCCGCTGCTGGACCAGCTCCGCGACCGCCTCCACCTCGGCGCCGGCGTGGTCACCCTGCTCCCCACGCTCTGGGTCCTCATCTTCGCCTTCGCCGGCCCCGCCGGCTCCTGGCTGGCCCGCCGCCACGGCGCCGGCTCCGTGCTCGCCGCGAGCCTGGCCGTGCTGGTCGCCGGCTCCGCGGTGCGCGGCATCCCGGACGTCCCGGGCCTGCTGGCCGGCTCGGTCCTGGCCGGCGTCGGCATCGCGCTGGGCAACGTCCTGCTGCCGGTCGTGGTGCGCACCTACTTCCCGCACCGCATCGGCGCCATCACCGGCCTGTACTCCACGATGATCGCCCTGGGCTCCACCGTGGCCGCGGGCATCGCGGTCCCGCTGTCCGACAAGCTCGGCGGCCCCTCCGGCGGCCTGGAGTTCTGGACCTTCCCGGCGCTGGCGGGCCTGGCGCTGTGGATGGCCAGCCACCCGCACCGCCGCCGCCACGACCGCACGGTCGCCGCGTCGGCCACCGCGCGGCAGGCGCACATCCCGCTGAAGTCGCTGGCCAAGTCCAAGCTGGCCTGGGCCATGACCGTCGCCTTCGGCCTGCAGAGCATGTCCGGGTACGTGGTCATGGGCTGGATCCCGACCGTGCTGTCCGACCACGGCATGTCCCACGCCGCCGCCGGCACCGTCCTGAGCGTGACCTTCGCGGTCAACGCCCCGCTGTCCTTCGTCGTCCCGCTGACCGCCGCGCGGCTGCGCAGCCAGCGCCCGCTGGCCCTGGCCCTCGGCGCGGTCTTCGCGCTCGGCTTCCTGACCCTGATCATCGCGCCGGCCTCGCTGGCCTACCTGGCCGCGGTCCTGATCGGTGTCGGCATGGCCGCCTTCCCGCTGGTCCTGACGATGATCGGACTCCGGGGCGGCACTCCGGAGGGCACCGCGGCGCTGTCCGCGTTCTCCCAGTCGGCCGGCTACCTGATCGCGGCGCTGGGCCCGATCATGTTCGGCATCCTCGGACACGCCCTGCACAGCTGGACGGTTCCGCTGGCCGTCATGGTGGTCGTGGTCCTCGCTCAGGGCGCGGTGGCGGCCTACGTGGGCTCTCCCAAGCGCGGCACGCTGGTCGGCGACTCCGGCGACTCCAGCGACTCCAGGGACTCCGGCTCGATGAGCCCGGCCGCGAACTGAAAGACTGCCATCTGTGGCGAACGGACTCACAGGCATCCAGCGCGGCTCACTGGTCGACGAAGTCATCGACAAGCTCCGCGAACAGATCAGCAGCGGCGCCTGGCCGGTCGACGCCCGCATCCCCACCGAGCCGGAGCTGGTCGAGGCCCTGAACGTGGGCCGCGGCACGGTCCGCGAGGCGGTGCGGGCGCTGGCGCACGCCGGCCTTCTGGAGGTGCGACGCGGCGACGGCACGTACGTCCGGGCCCGGAGCGAGCTCTCCGGCGCGCTGCGCCGCGAGATCCAGGCGACCACGCACGACCACGTCCAGGAAGTCCGCCGCGCCATCGAGGTGGAAGCCGCACGCCTGGCCGCACGCCGCGCGAACCCCGCGGACCTCGAAGCGTGCGCCGATGCCCTCGCGGCCCGCGACATCGCGGCGCGCAAAGTCGAGAAGGCGGAGTCGAACGACACCTCCTGGGTCGACGAGTGGGTCGAGGCCGACGCCAACTTCCACACCGCCATGGTCGCCGCCGCCGGCAACCCGCTTCTGCTCGACCTCTACCTGGAGATCGGCAGCGCGCTGCGCACAGTGCTGACCGAACGCGCCCTGCGCACCGACTTCGACCGGTTCCTCGTCGCCGGGCACAGCACCCTGCTCGACGCGGTCCGCTCCGGCGATCCGGAAGCGGCGGTGCGGGAGGCCTCGCTGAACGTCGAGACCAGCGCGGAAGAGTGAATCCGAGTAAATCCCTTCGACGATCGCCGCGCGTATAGTGCAGAAGGTGAGCGTGCCCGCAGCTTTTCCGGCCAACGATCCGCACAGCACCATGCGCGCCTCCGATGCCGACCGGGACCGCGTCGCGGAAGCCCTCCGGGAGGCCTACGCCGAGGGCCGCCTGGACGTCGAGGAACACAACGAGCGCGTCGACCTCGCTTACCGGGCCAAGACCCTCGGCGAGCTGTCGCCGCTGTTGTCGGACCTGCCCCAGCGCCACATGGGGACCGTCACCGGCCCGGCCACCCCGATCCCGGAGATGCCCGCGAACTACGCGCCGGGATCGACGGGTTATGGGAAGACACAGATCACCGCGGTCTTCGCCGAGCAGAAGCGCGGCGGCCGCTGGCTGGTGCCGGCGCAGACGATCGCCGCGGCGGTCTTCGGCTCGGTCACCATCGACCTGCGCGAGGCGGTGCTGACCCAGCGCGAGGTGGTCATCGTCGCGAACGCGGTGTTCGGCTCCGTGGAGATCAAGGTGCCGCACGGCGTCGTGGTGCGCGACGAGGGCACCGCGGTGTTCGGCTCGCGCAGCGGCTCGGACCGCAACGCCATGGGCGACGTGCCGATCACCCCGGATTCGCCGGTCGTGGTGCTGCGCGGGATGGCGCTGTTCGGCGAGGTGTCGGTGCGCTATCCCAAGCCGAAGAAGTTCGGCAAGCTCCTCGGGCGCTGAACGGCGGCCGACTTCAGCCTCAGTCCTGCGCCTGGCCCAGCGGCGTCGCCACACAAGCGGTGCCGTAAGCACAGATCTCGGTGCCCAGCTCACCCGGCGAGGTCTCGAACCGCATCGCCAGCACGGCGTTCCCGCCCCGGCGCGTGGCCTCCTCGGTCAGCCGGCTCATCGCCTCCATCCGGCTGTCGACGAGCATCTTCGTCTGCCCCTTCAGCTCGCCGCCCTTCAGCGACTTCATCGCCGACCCGAACGAGCTGCCGACGTTGCGCGAACGGACCGTCAGCCCGAAGCACTCGCCCAACACGCGTTCGATGCGGAAGCCCGGGAGGTCGTTCATCGTGCTGACCATCACGGTGTTCGCAGGGTCCTGGCCGCCGCTGTAGTCGCTGCTCATACCAACAGCTTGAGCAACGGCCCTGCGATCGGCGCGCCGGACGAGCGAACGGGTTAGCGCAAAGCGGCGCCGCACCCCATGCGGCGCCGCCTTTCCACGAACCGTGACGTGCTGAGGCGCTACGCCTCGGCAGCGCCGCCGTCACGGTCCGGCCCGGCTTCCCGGACCTCCTCCACCTTGCGCATCGCGTCCCGGAGGTCGCCGACCCAGTCGCCGGCGTGCTTCTCCACCAGGCGCACGCACCAGGCCAGCGCCTCGCTCCTGCTGCGGGCGACGCCGCCGTCCACCAGGGTGTCCAGCAGCGCGCGCTCGGGCTGCTTGAGCCGGGTCATCACCGGCACGGACAGGTGCGTGAACAGACGCCCCTGGTCCCCGCACCGCACTCCCCAGGAGACCTTGCGCCCGAACTTGTGCTCCGCGTCCCGGGCCACCGCCATCCGCGCCTCGCGCGTGCGCTCCCGGAACTCCTTCATCTTGCCCTCGACGGTGGCGGCCTTCTCGGCCTCCGAGGCGCCGTCGGCATATGCCGGCTCCGGTATCCGCCCGACCACCGTGATCTCCTCACGGTCGACCGTGACCTCCGGCGCACCCTCGAACAGGCCTTCCGGCAGCCGTCCCGTGAACCATCCTCGTGTCTTCTCGATCAGCTCTTCGCGTGTAGCCATGTATCTACGATTACACGATTACAACGACTAGGACAGGTCGTCGGGCGCACGAAAGAGGGCCGGACGTTCGCCATCAGCGAACGCCCGGCCCTGTCCCCCTGGTCCCCCCAGGGAGGTCTGCGAGACCTGTGTCGATCAGTGCGCACTCACCGCGCGCGGTTCACCGCAATCCCCAGTCCTTTCACGAGCCAGCGCGGGTACCGGTTCACGTCCACACAACGTGATGCCGTTGACCCTCGCGCGAAGACTTCTCCCAGCGACCGTCCCTCTTGTGAAGTTCTCTCTATGACCGTCGAAGTGCCGATTTATCGAAGTGCCGATTTGTCGACGCGGCGGACGTCGCACCGTCCACATCGTCCCCACTCGTCGCGCCGTCGCGCTGTGCCGAACCGGGCCACACCCCGGTACCGCACGGCATGAGTGGTCTTGCGGCATCGTTCTGAACGCGTTCATCGGCTCCGGCCTGCCTGTCCGGCGCCGGGCTCCAATGTAGGCGCGGAGCGGCAGAAGCCTGATCCGTCAGGCGACGTAGAAATGCGCACCGAAGTGGCTACGGCTTTCGCCCTACGACGTACGCTCACCCCTGGATCCACTCACCGCGGCCGCCGGCGGGCACCGCACCTGTAACACGGGCACCGGGCCCGGCGTCGGTACGGGTGGAATGTTCGACGAGGGAAGCGCGGTGGCCATGCCGAAGCACGATGAAGAGTTCTTGGAGTTCGCTTCAGCGCGGACCCCGCACCTGTTCCGTACCGCGTATCTGATGAGCGGCGACTGGCATCAGGCCGAGGACCTCGTCCAGGAGACGCTGGGCAAGGTGTACGCGGTCTGGGGGCGCAAGCGGCGCATCGAGAACCCGGACGCCTATGCGCAGACGGTACTGACGCGGACGTTCATCTCGGCGCGCAGGAAGAAGAGCTCGCGGGAGCTTCCGTCCTCCACGCTGCCCGAGGCCGAATTCCACGAGGCGGACACGTCCCTGCGCGTGACCCTGCTGGAGGGCCTGGCGGCCCTGCCGGCGAAGGATCGCGCCGTGCTGGTCTTGCGGTTCTGGGAGGACCGCAGTGTCGAGGAGGTGGCGCACATCATGGGCGCCAGCTCGGGCGCGGTACGCACCCGCACCAACCGGGCCCTGGCCCGGCTGCGCGGGGCACTCGGGGATCTGCTTCCGGAACTCGCCCTCACCTGAACACCTCCACCCTGTGGATCCGACGAAGAAGGAAGCTGACATGCCCGAAAACCTCAACAGCGCGATGCGCGGCGCGACGGAGAACCTGCACCCGAACATCGGCAAGCTCACCGCCGGCGGCATCGAGCGGGGCGTGCGCAAGCGCCGCACCCGCCGCATCTCGCAGATCGCCGGCGCGGCGGCCAGCGTGACGGCGGTCTTCGGCGTGGTGGCGATGGTCGGCGCCCCCGGCCACGGCGGCTCGGCGAACGTCTCGGCGGCCTCCGGCAAGGGCCAGGGCCAAGCGGCCGCGGCCGCGGCCGTGCAGTCCTCGCAGCCTTCCAACGCCAGCACCGAGGCCGCCCCCGGCCCGGGCAAGACGACCGCGGCAACGGTGAGCGGCGGCGACATGGTGAACTGGCTGGAGCAGACGCTGCAGCCGTACCACTTCACCGACGAGAAGGTCCTGTACAAGGCGGGGACGGACGAGACGGCCGGCCCCTACGCCACGCTCCAGCTCACCTACCCCGCCGGCACCGGCAGCATCTCGCTGGACGTCGCGCGCTCGCCCTGGAGCGCCCAGCACATCAATGGCACCGTGCCCTACATCACCGTGTCGACGCTGAAGGACGGCTCGCACCTGATGGTGTTCGACGGCCCGGAGTGGCCGGCCGGCAACGGCGACCCCTCGGCGAAGCGGGTCGAGGTCTCCTGGTACCGCAACGACGGCACCATGGTCGACATCCAGGTCCTCAACGAGGCCACGGAGAAGGGCTCCACCACCGCCACCGCGCCCGGACTGACCGTGGACCAGGCGACGAAGGTGGTGCAGTCGCCGCTGTGGGACAAGGCGATCGCCTCGGTGCTGGCCCAGCCGGCGCCGGGCCCCAAGGGCGCGCCGAACACCGACAAGGCGCAGGACCTGCAGCAGAAGGCCGTCGGCGGTTCGGGGGCCGGCGCCCCATCTAGCCCAGCTCAGTCGCCAGTGAAGTGACCTCTGTCGTAGGGGCCTGACATACGAAGCCCCGGCAGACGTAGGCGGCCGGTTCACCGTTGATGGTGGGCCGGTCGCTGAGCAGTTCGGGGAGGGTTGTGTGGTCGTGGTCGGAGGACGCCGGCGCGTCCTTCGCCGCGGCGGACGGCGGAGTCACCGCGATGACCAGGCCGGGGGCGGTGCTGCGCAGGGCCGTCAGGTGGAGCTCGCGGAACGCCTGGGAGCTCCCCTCGCCGCCGTCCCGCTCCACACCGTCCAGCTCCACACCGTCCCACTCCCCGACGATCGCCACCTCGCGCGGCCCGTCCGCCAGCGCCTCGGCGACCGCCAGCCCCCACCCCGCGAACCTCGGCGCCTTCTCCGCCAGCGCACCGGTGAACTGCAACGCCTGCTCCGCGGCCTCGCGATGACGCCCCGAACCGGTGAGCGCGGCATAGGTGAGCAGCGCGCCGGCCGCCGCGGACGTACCGCCGGGCGTCGCGTTGTCGGTGGGATCGGCCGGCCGGAAGATGAGCGCCTCGGCGTCGCCGGCGGTGTCGTAGAAGAGGCCTGACTCGTCGCGGAACTCGTCGAGGACGACGTCCAGCAGCCGGCCCGCGAACCCGAACCAGCGCGGCTCGCCGGTCACCGCGTAGAGCGCCAGCAGGCCCTCGGCGACGTCAGCGTAGTCCTCCAGGACGCCCGGATTCTGCGCCCCGGCGACGCCATCGCGCGAGGTGCGCGTCAGGCGCGCGGTCTTGTCGTCCCAGTGGACGCGCTCGAGCATCGCAGCAGTCTGACGCGCTGCGGCCACGAGCTCCGAACGCCCGGTCAAAGCCCCGGCCTCGGCCAACGCCGCGACCGCGAGACCGTTCCACGCCGCCACGGCCTTGTCGTCGCGTCCGGGAGCGGTGCGCTGCTCGCGCCGGGCTTCGAACAGGCGGCTGCGGACACTCTGGAAGCGCTCGGCGTCGGCCTCATCAGGGTCCTGCAGGAGTTGGAGGACGGACAGGCCGTGCTCGAAGGTGCCTTCGGGCGTCACGGCGAACAGCGCGGCGGCCCAGGCGGCGTCCTGCGCACCGAGGACGGCTTCGAGCTGTTCGGCATCCCAGGCGTAGAACTTGCCCTCGACCCCGTCGGTGTCGGCGTCCAGCGACGAGGCGAACCCGCCGTCGCCGTCCAGCCACAGCTCACGCAGCATCCAGTCGGCGGTCTCATTGACGACGCGCAGCGCGAGCGCGTCCCCGGTGGCGCGCCACAGATGAAGGTAGACACGGAGCAGCAAAGCGTTGTCGTACAACATCTTCTCGAAGTGCGGAACAACCCACGCGGCATCCACGGAGTACCGCGCGAACCCCCCACCGAGCTGGTCGTACATCCCGCCGCGAGCCATCGCCTCGCACGTCTGCCGCACCATGTCCAACGCCCCGGCCCCGGCAGCCCCCATGCGCGCATGATGCCGCAGCAACTGCTCCAACGTCATGGACGGCGGAAACTTCGGCGCACCCCCGAACCCACCCCGCTCACCATCGAACTCCCGCCCCAACACCCCGACGGCAGCAACCAAAGCCCCCGCATCCGGCACCCCCTCCGCACCGGCAACGACCCGCGCATTGTGCGCCAACTCGGCAACCAGCCCATCCCCGGCCCGCAGCACATCCTCCCGGATGTCCCCCCAAGCCCGGCCCACGGCGATCAGCAACTGCTGGAACGAGGGCAACCCATGCCGAGGCGCCGGCGGGTAGTAGGTCCCAGCCTGGAACGGCTTCCCGTCAGGCGTGGCGAACACCGTCATCGGCCACCCACCACCACCGGTCATGGCCTGCGTCGCCGCCATGTAGACGGCATCGACGTCCGGCCGCTCCTCGCGGTCGACCTTCACACAGACGTACTTCTCGTTCATGAGGGCGGCGATCGCTTCGTCCTCGAAGCTTTCGTGCGCCATGACGTGGCACCAGTGGCAGGCGGCGTAGCCGATCGACAGCAAGATCGGCACGTCTCTACGTCGCGCCTCCTCGAACACTTCTTCTCCCCACGGCCACCAGTCGACCGGATTGTCGGCGTGCTGGAGCAGGTAAGGGGAGGTCGCGTTGGCCAGTCGGTTCACGGTCCCAGCCTCCCACACACAGGCGGGACGGGACGCGATTCGGGGTCGCGCCCCCTCTCGGACGCCGACGTGCCGACTCATGGGCCATGACGTGCCGAGTGGCAGCCGACCACTGACGCGATCGCGGCCGTTGGGGAGATCGGAGGTCCGACGATTCTGGGAAAACATTCCGGCGGTTCTGGGATTTTTAGGCCGCGAAAGTGCTAGCTTGAGTCGCGCAGACCACCGATCCGAGGAGTACCGTGGCCGAGCAGCGACTTATCGCCCGTCACCTTCAGCCAGTCCTTGCGGAATTGCTCGCCGACGAACCGGTGGTGGTTCTGACCGGGGCGCGCACCGTCGGCAAAAGCACGCTCCTGGCCGCCTGTGCCGAAGCCGAAGGGGTTCAGATCCTGGATCTCGACGATCTCCCAACCCGACGCGCTGTCGCGGCGGACCTCGACCTGTTCGTCGGGGCCGACCATCCGGCACCTGTCTGCATCGACGAGTTCCAGCATGTCCCACAGCTTCTCGACGCCATCAAGGCCGAGCTGAACAAGGACCTGCGTGCGGGGCGGTTCATTCTGACTGGATCCACGCGGTACGACTCCCTCCCGACCGCCGGCCAGTCGTTGACCGGTCGAGCCCACGTCGTCACCATGTGGCCGCTGTCCCAAGGCGAGATCAACGGCGTAAGGGAGACCGCCCTCGACGGGCTGATCAGCGATCCTGCGTCACTCGTGGTCAGCGATCCGGCCACGACCACGCGGAACGACTACGAGCGCGTCATTCTCGCCGGCGGATTCCCGCTGGCACTGGCGCGCGTTCCTGGACGTTCTCGCGACCGCTGGTTCCGTGATTTCGTGACCCTGGTCGTCGAACGTGACGTACTCGAGATCCGCAAGGTCCGGCAACGCCAAGTACTTCCCCAGGTACTGCGTCGGCTGGCCGACCAAACCGGCCAAGTGATCAACGTCGCGAACATCGCCGATGCCGTCGGCCTGGATGCCACGACCGTCAAAGATTACCTGGGGCTGTTGGAAGCGGTCTTCCTCATCCATCGTCTCGAACCATTCACGCGCTCGGCTGCAAACCGTGCGATCCGCAGCGCGAAAGCTCACATCGTCGACACTGGGCTCGCCGCCCACGTCATCGGTCTCACCTCGCAGAAACTGTCAGGTCGGATGCCCGCAGCCCTGACACAGTTCGGCCACCTCGTCGAGACATTCGCCGTGAACGAGTTGATGAAGCAGGCAGGATGGGCGGACCAGGAGGTCGCGTTCTCCCACTTCCGTACGCGCGACCACCAAGAAGTCGACCTAGTCATCGAGACCGCCGCGGGCTCCGTCGCCGCAATCGAGGTCAAAGCATCCGGCACCGTGACGGGAAACGACTTCGCCGGACTGCGGCTGCTACGGGACAAGCTCGGCAGCGCGTTCGTCGGCGGAGCGGTCGTGAACCTCGGTCTACGGTCGTATACGTACGAGGACCGCCTACACGTTCTTCCACTCGAACGCATCTGGACGCCGGTCACGTGATGACACGGCGTGGGTTGACTAGTGTCCTTAGCGCATCAGGTGACACCAGTGGCAGGCGGCGTAGCCGATGGAAATCAGAACGGGAACATCGCGGCGCCGTGCCTCTTCGAAGGCCTCCTCGCTCCACGGCCACCAGTCGACCGGGTTGTCGGCGTGCTGGAGCAGGTAGGGGGAGGTCGCGCTGGCGAGGCGGTTCATAGCTTCATCCTTGCACGGCCTTCGGCAGATCTCCTGACGAAGACGCCCGCCTCGTTGCATGCTGTATAGGGAGGTGGGCTATGCGCTATGACACTGCTGTTCGACGGCTGCGCAGCATCGCCGAGGACTGTGACAAGTTCACCACGCTGCTCGACGGCGCGGCAGGGCTGCTGGGTGCATACGCCTACGGTGCGGTGCTCGACCATCCGGATCGCGACTTGGACTTGGTGAACCTCGCGCTGGTGATGGATCTGGCTGCAGAGGAGCTTCCTTGGGGCGTGGAACCCCCGGAGTGCACCTCGCTCGCCAACCTGCTCAGGCTGGACAAGGCCCCGATTCTACGGCGGTGGCGCCCAGGGGACCGGCCGGTCGCGAATCACGAGATCCGTAGGCCGATGCCGATCTGGAACAGGGACGGGGTGCAGTCTGCTGCGTTGGACGCTCTGACCGAGAAGCGGGCGGAACCGTTCCGGCTCACGGACCCCGATGACGACACCAGGGCCGAGCAGATGGCGCGGGAACTCGCCACATCCTCCGCACACCTGCGTGTAGTACGTGATCGTTACTGGGAGGACTCGAACTGGCGGCGTTCTCACCGTCGCGATGGCCGCCACCCCGAGGATCATCTCTGGCAGGCGGTCGACGGTTATCTCGAACTGATCGATGCATCGGCATCGACTCACTCCCAGATGCGACTGTTCCGACCGGCACGACACGGTGGCGTCAACGGCGTCGGCACCAGGAGCAAGCGAGAACTCGACGCACTGGTCGAGGAAGCGATCGTCGACGCACACGACGAGCACGAGCAGACGACCGGCTTCGCCGTAATGATCGGCGACAATGTGGACTTGCCGTTCGAGACGGTCGTCCTCGGCGTCGAAGTGACTGTGGTCGGGGTCGAGGAGGCGGACGGACCGGGCATTTCAGCGATTTGCCGTCGCGGCAAACAGCAGCAACGCATCGGGATTCTGGATCTACCGATGCCGTCGCCACCGCCGGCCGGGGCGGAGTGGATCGACGCCTATCGTCACTGGCTCACAGGGGCGTAGCCGGTGAGCGAGTACCAGTATTACGAGTTCCTGGCCCTGGACCAACCACTGACGGACGAACAGTACGAGCAGGTGCGGGCGTTGTCGACGCGGGCCGAGATAACCCGGACTAGGTTCGTCAACGAGTACCAGTGGGGCGACTTCCGGGGAAATCCATCTGCACTGATGGATCTGTGCTATGACGCGCACCTGTACTTCGCGAACTGGGGCACACGGATCCTGATGCTCCGCTTGCCGCTGTCGCTACTCGACATCGAGACGACCGCCGAGTACTGCAATGACGAAACCTTCAGCTCTCGCCGCAGCGACGAGAACATCGTGCTGGAGTTCCACAGCGAAGACGAGGGCGGCGAAGGCTGGGAGGAAGGGTGGCCCTCGCTGGCCTCCCTCATCGGCATTCGAGCCGAATTGGCTGCAGGAGACCTGCGCGCGCTCTACCTGGCCTGGCTGGCCGGCGTCTGGTTCGACGGTGCCGAGGCCGACGCCGACGACGCCTTGGAGCCTCCCGTTCCAGCTGGTCTGGGACAGCTCACTGCGTCTCAGCGCGCACTAGCGGACTTGCTCCGGGTGGACCGAGACATGCTGGATGCTGCGTCTTCGGCTTCAGACCGGATCGCCGAGGCGAGCCACGTCGGCCTGGACGCGGCCGTGGATTCCTGGATCAGAGGTCTCACGACAAAACAGAAAGACGAGGCCCTTCGCCGCCTGCTGTCCGACGACCACCCAAAGACCCGAGCCGAGATGCTGCGAGCGGCCAGGCCACGAAATTTCGGAGTCTCAGCGGCTCCGCGCACCCTGGCATCGCTCGTAGCGGCGGCTTCCGAGCGGGCAGCCTTGCGCGAGTCGGCACGCCAGCAGGAGCTGGATCGGCAGCGGGCTCTGCGTGAGGAAGAGGCTCGGCACCAATGGGAAAGCCGGCTTGCCTTGCTCTCCGACCGTGGCGAACGTCCGTGGGCCGACGTGGCGGACCTGATCGCCGCCAAGAAGCCGACCTCGTACGACTCCGCTGTCCGCCTGCTTACTGATCTCGCGGAGCTCAGTCGCCGCCGCGGCACCTCGGCACGGTTCGCGGAGCGTCTCGCCGAGTTGCGGTCCACACATCAGCGCAAGCCGAGTCTGATCGAGCGGCTGGACGCGGCCGACCTGCCGTGACCGCCGACGAAGCCGTTACTCAGCGCGATGGGCGTAGGCCCTGACGTGCGGGGCCGAGCCCGATAGTTTGACGCAATGATTGCGTCAAACTATCATTGATGCATGCTCTACCCGACACCCAAGCTCGACGCCGACGACCAGCGCGTACTCGGTGAGATCGACCGCGCCAGGGAGAGCTTGAAACACCAAGTAGCCGCCTCGCCGTCGAAATGGACCGCTGGATTGCGGAAGTTCCTCACAGCCGACGCCGTGGCGGCATCGAATTCCATCGAAGGCTTCAAAGTTTCGACGATTGACGTCGAAGATCTGCTCGACGGCGAACGCGACGTTGACGTCACCGACGTGAACCGCCAGGAGACACTCGCCTACCAGCAGATGATGACGTACGTCCAAACGCTGCATGATTCGAGTGACTTCAGCTATAGCAAGGGCCTGCTCAACGGGCTGCACTGGATGCTGCAGGGCCACCGGCACGGCAATCGGAAGCCGGCCGGACAGTGGCGTCGCGGACCCGTCTATGTCACTGATGCTCGCGACCCCAGCATTGCTGCGTACACAGCTCCGGACGCGGCCGATGTCCCCGGCCTCATGGATGAACTCATCGACTGGCTGAACGGTGACGACCGAAGCCACCCCCTCGTACGTGCGGCAATGGCACACCTGGATCTGGTGTCCATCCATCCCTGGGCCGACGGCAACGGGCGTATGTCACGGTCACTGCAGACGCTCATGATCGCGCGCGAAGGCGTTCTTGCCCCCGAGTTCTCGTCCATCGAGGCATGGTTGGGACGGCCTGGCAATACCTGGGAGTACTACCGTGAGCTTGCACGCCGCGGTGCCGAGTACCTTCCGGATCAGGACGTTTCTAGTTGGGTCCGCTTCAGTCTCACGGCATACCACCAGCAAGCTCAAACGGTGCAAGGCCGGCTCGACCGTTCGGGGCGAGTGTGGACCGAGTTGTCAGACTTCGCAGCGAGCACGAGCCGCGACGATCGGATCGTGTCCGCCCTCCATGACGTCGCGATGGCTGGCCGAGTTCGTCGTTCTCGCTATGAGCACGCCGAAAATCTCAGCATGCAGCAGGCCCAGCGTGATCTGCGCGATCTCGTCACAGCTGAAGTACTCGAACCCGTCGGCCGCACACGCGCCCGCTACTACACAGCGGGCGCGCGGTTCCCCGAGCAAGCGCTTCACATCGCACGCACGCCCATGACCCTGTCATATCCGTATTCCCAGTGACCGCCGTACACCCGAGGCAGCCGGCGAGAACCCGCCAAACCGACTAGTGCACTTAACGCACCAGGTGACACCAATGGCAGGCGGCGTAACCGATGGAGATGAGGAGGGGACGTCCCGGCGGCGGGCCTCGGCGAAGGCTTCCTCGCCCCAGGGGTACCAGTCGACGGGGTTGTCGGCGTGCTGGAGGAGGTAGGGGGAGGTGGCGTCCGCGAGCCGGTTCATGGCTCCATCCTTTCACGTTCAGTAACCGCTGCCTGCGCAAGCTCGGCACTACTCAGTCCGCCGGCAATCCCCATTCGTCCAGCCCGGAGTAGATGACCGCCTTCAAAGCTGCTGGGCGTCCCCACACCTCGGCTTCGCCCCGATAGACCGCAACGAGCGAGTCGGCGCCGCGCCACCACGTGTCACTAAGGCCCCGGACTTCGGCGATCTCCTCGAAACCGTCGAGATCCAGGTCATCAACCGCGATTCCCCGGACGACCTTGACCGTGTCCGCACGAATCGACGCGTGGTGAGCCAAGGCGATCGACTCGATCCACCCTTCGATCGAGGCGTGCAACGGTACCCACGATCCGCCGTAGAGACCGAACTCGTCACCAGGTCCGATCACGAACGAACGGAACGGCCGTTCGCTGCACTCCCGCCTCAAAGCACCAGCCGACGCCGGGCTCCGAAGTCGGTACGTCGGCGCTGAGATAGCGGGGCCCTCCGTCATACGCGGGCGACGGCGGTAACGTCAGCCCGCCCCAATGCGCCTCGAACCGGACAACGCGATCGATATGCTCTCCGGGGATCCCGGCAGTCAGCCAGCGATCACGGTGATCATCCAGTGGCAAGGGATCCAAACGGACTCCATGGCTTCGCACGAACGATGCAGCTCGATGCGTAAGCCCTTCCGGCACTTGGCGGATGACGCGCTCTATCAGCCCACTCCTACGCGATGGAAATCGGAACCGTGGCGAGGCGGTTCATAGCTTCATCCTCGGACGGCCGCCTGTCGAGTTCCCGATATCGCGGCGGCCGCTCCGCCCGGTGCCGTCCGAAGCGGTCAGCGCGTCAAGTGCCGCTCCAGGGCGTCGAGGATGAGTTCCAGGCCGAAGTCGAACTCGTCGCCGTAGTCGTAGCCGGGTTTGAGGACGTGTTCCGTGGCCATCTCGACCAGGTTCGGGTACTCGCCCGGCGGGAACTGGGCCAGGAAAGCCTCGACGGCGCCGGCCACGTCTGGGGGGCCGACCGGGAGTGCGGCTTCCTCCAGAGCGAAGCCGTAGATGTAGCTGTCCATCATCGAGTAGGCGTGTGCGGCCAGCACGATCGAGAAGCCGCCGCGGCGTAGGGTGCCGACCACCGCGTCGTGATGACGCAGGGTGGCGGCGCCTGGGTTGCGCCTCGACTCCATCAGCGGGGTCGCCCATGGGTGGCGGCGTAGTACGGCGCGGGCGGAGTGGGCCCGTTCGCGGAGTGCCGAGCGCCAGTCGGTGTCCTCCGGGGGTAGGCCGATCTCGTTGAAGACGATGTCGATGACTCCGTCGATGATCGCCTCCTTGTTCGCCACGTGGTGGTACAGCGACATCGGCTTCACGCCCAGCTCGGTGGCGACGGACCGGATCGTCAGCGCCGAGATGCCGCCGGCGTCCGCGACGGCGATCGCCGCCTCGAACAGTTTCTCCCTGCTCAGGCGGGATCGTCTGGCCTGCGCGGCGTCGGCCATCTCAGCTCCCGCTCGGACGATGGCGGTTGACAAGGACGCCGGCCAGCGTACCGTACTAAGTACGTCGTACTAAGTAAGGTTGGAGTTGCCGAGATGCGCGCGATCGTCCAGAACGGGTACGGCTCAGCCCTCGACGTCCTCAGGCCGGCCGAGATCGATCGGCCCCCGATCAAGCCCGACGAGGTGCTCATCCGGGTACGGGCCGCCGGCCTCGACCGCGGGACGTGGCTCTTCACGGCCGGGCAGCCTTACGCCGTCCGCCTGGGCCTGGGACTGCGCGGCCCGCGCGGCCGGGTCGCCGGCATGGACGTGGCCGGCACGGTCGTCGCCGTAGGCGCCGCGGTGACCAGGTTCGCCGTCGACGACGAAGTGTTCGGCGTCGGCCGGGGCTCCTTCGCCGAATACACGGCCGCCAAGCAGACCAGACTCGCTCACAAACCGGCGGGACTGGGATTCGAGCAGGCGGCGGTCATCGCGGTCTCCGGGGTCACAGCGCTCCAAAGCCTGCGCGACGTCGGACGCCTCCGCGCCGGTCAGCACGTGCTCGTCATCGGCGCGTCCGGTGGAGTGGGCAGCTACGCGGTGCAACTCGCCAGAGCCTTCGGCGCAGAGGTCACGGGGGTGTGCAGTACCGAGAAGACGGATTTCGTCCGATCACTCGGCGCGGACCATGTCATCGACTATCAGCGGACTGACTTCGTCGACAGCGGCCGCCGGTACGACCTCATCGTGGACATCGGCGGCGACAGCAGCTTGTCGCGGCTGCGCAGAGCGCTCACTCCGCGCGGCACGCTGGTGATCGTCGGCGGCGCAGTCGCCGGAAAGTGGCTGGGCCTCGGCCGCCAGACAAGAGCACTGACACTGTCTCCGTTCGTACGCCAGCGCCTCACCACGTTCATCGCCAAGCAGCGACACAGCGACATGGAGACGCTCGCCGAACTCATCGAGGCAGGCCGGGTGACGCCCGCCGTCGAAGCCACGTACGCGCTGGCCGATACGCCCAAGGCCGTGGCACGCCTGGCGGCGGGAGAGGTCAGAGGAAAGATCGCCATATCTGTCGGACCGAGCCAGACCGACGATCGCGAGTGAACAGCGACTCGAACACGTCTTCGAAAAACCCCTAGCCATATCAGACCTCTGCGAATAGCGTGGATCCGCAACGACAGGTCGAAGCGTCACGCCGCCGCCGCTCGGGTCGGATCCGCCCCGCAGGCCGGCGCGGCGAACGCACCACTCGCACGGAAGGTATCGAGTCTGTCTTGGGTATCCGATTCAAGTCCGCAGGAGCCCTCAGCGCCGCCACCGCGGCCGTCCTCTTCACCGCATTGGCCGGCCCCGCCGTGGCCGCCACCGGTCCGACGAGCGCCGCCGCGCTCCCGTTGACCGGGTTCTCCTCCATCGTCGCCGACTCCGCCCATCACCAGGTCTTCGTCTCCGGGGCCGGGTCCGATCCGGTCGCGGTCGCCGACTTCGCCGGCCGGCCGGTCAGTACGCTCTCCTCGCTCGACGGCGCGACCGCGCTGGCGCTGTCGCGAGGTGACGGCATCCTCTACGCCGCGATCGGCGGGACCGACGAGATCGCCGCGGTCAACACCTCCACGTTGCAGGAGGTGGCCCTCTACTTCACCGGAACCGGCCACGATGCGCGGCATCTGGCCGTCGTCGGCCACGACGTCTGGTTCAGCTACGGCGCTTCGGGCCAGTCCGGGATCGGGGTGCTCGATCCCACGGCCCTCACCGTCGCCACGACCGCCGAGTCGACGTTCTACAACGCACCCGTCCTCGCCGCGTCGCCCAGCGCGCCCAACGTTCTGGTGGCCGGCGACGGCGGCATGAGCCCGTCCGTCATCGAGTCCTTCGACGTCTCGACCGGTGCGCCCGTGCCCGTCGCGAAGTCCGACCCCTGGTCGCAGTCGGACGGCTGCGAGAACCTCTCGCAGTTGGCCGTCACCGCCGACGGCGCCGACGTGGTCTCGGCGTGCGGCGCGCCGTACCACGGCAGCGAGCTCACCCTCAGCGGCATGAGCGAGAACGCCACCTACCAGACCGGCGCGTACCCGGGCTCCGTAGCCGTCGCACCCGCGAACGGCACCATCGCCTTCGGTACTTATGCCACGAGCCCGTCGGTCTACCTGTTCCGGCCCGGAACCTCGAATCCGACCGGCACCTACCAACTCAGCGGCTTCGGGGTCTACGGCCTGGCCTGGAACCAGTCCGGATCCGAGTTGTTCGCCGTCTCGACCCCGTCGACGCCTTCGTCGTCCACACCGACCTTGAACGTCATCAGCATCTCCTAAGACGCCGGCTGGAGCCAAGGGCCGCATGCGTGACGGCGAAAAGCCGTCGCGCGTGCGGCCTCCTTCTTATCAGAGTTCGTCGTAGATGGCGGCCAGCGTCCGCAGCACTTCGGTCGCGACGTCCAAGGCGGCCGGGTCATGGTGTGCGAGCGCGGTGTCCAGGGCCTGGTTGAGGACCGCTTGCCGCTCGTCGTGGCGTTGCCGGCCGGTAGCGGTGAGGACGACCAGGACCGACCTCTTGTCGCCGACGGGGCGTTCGCGGGTGACGTATCCGGCCGCGGCCAGGCCGTTGACCAGTTGGGTGGTCGCGGCTCCGGTGGTCTCGGTGGCCGCGGCCAGTTGGCTGATCGACTGCGGGCCGGCCTCGGCGAGGACGCGGAGGGCTCGTGCGTGGGTGAGGGAGAGGGCCCCGGGGGTGCGAGTGGCGCGGCCGCGCAGGCGGGAGTCGGCGGCGCTGAGGCTGTAGGCGGCGCGGGCGAGACGGTCGAGGGCCTGGTCACGAGCTTGGCTGCGAGCGTGGCCGCGAGCCTGGCCGCGGGCTTGGCCGGGCGCCTGGCCGCGATCCTGGCCGCGATCCTGATCGCGAGCGTCATCACTGGGTTGCTGCTCCGGCATGAGGCGGCCTTCCGGGTACGAGGTGCGGCGAGTTGACACCGAGCTTAACCTAAGTACTTAATGATTAAGTACTTAGGCTCTTCGCCGAGTGCCGACACCGAGAGGACAACCGTCATGACCATTCGCTCGACCGGACAGACCTGGGCTCTGGACATCGCCCTCGCCCAGGGCGGCTTCGACGCCCTGCACCCGCAGGCCAAGGGCACCCTGGAGCAGCTCGGCCACGACCACACCGACTTCGACAAGGTCTTCGACCTGGTGCGCAGCGGAGCCATGCTGCCCAAGGCCTGGGCCACCGTGGCCGGGCAGGCCGAGGCGCGCGCCGCCCACCACGAGCGGGGCGGTTTCGCCCAGACCGCCGCCGACCTGTACGTGCGCGCCGCGGTGATGTGGGGCCGGGCCCAGTACTCGATCTTCGATGCCGCCGACCCGCGCAAGCTCGCCTTCCGCGTGCACGCCAACCACTGCGTGGCCCGCCTGGGGGCGCTGCGCGACGGCCGCGTGCGCCGGGTGGCGCTGGACTTCGAGGGCGGCCAGATCTTCGGCCTGCTGCACCTGCCGGCCGGCGAGGTCCAGGGTGCCCCGGCGGTGATCCTCGGGCCGGGGATGGACATGATCAAGGAGGACTACATCTACGCCGCCGAGCGGTACTACACCTCACGCGGGATCGTGGCGCTGTCCATCGAGGGCCCGGGGCAGGGCGAGACCAGGGCCAACGGGCTCACCGTCGACCTGTCCAACTACGAGCGGGCGATCAGCCGCTACATCGACCATCTGGTCTCGCTGCCGGAGGTCGACCCGGGCAGGATCGGCATGTTCGGCATCTCGATGAGCGGCTACTGGGGCTCCCGGGCCGCCGCCGCCGACCGCCGGCTCGCCGCGCTGGCCGCCTTCGAGGCCGTCACCGGCGACTTCACCACCATCTTCGAGCGCGCCCAGCCCACGTTCAAGAACAACTACATGTACATGGCGGGCTACTCCGACGAGGACGCCTTCGACCGCGACCTGGCCGCCCGCATGCCGCTCGGCGACCTCGTCGAGCGGATCGCCTGCCCGGTCCTGTACGGCATCGGCGAGTTCGACGAACTCACCCAGCTGGAGCAGGCCCTGGCCTCCTACGAGCGGATCCGCGCGCCGAAGGAGATGCGGGTCTACGAGAACGAATTCCATCCGCTGGGAGGCGCCGCCGCCGAGGTCTTCCGCTACGGCGCGGAATGGCTCGAGCGGGCCCTGAACGGCGAGTTCCGCGAGCCGGGGCGCGACGTGCGGCACTACGTCCACAGCGACGGCGGGGTCACCGACGGCACGGCCTATCCCACATGGTGGCTCGGGGGCGTGCCCACCGAACTCGTGGGCAGCCGGCAGGGCTGACCTCACGAAGGCCGCTGTTGAGGCCGCTGCTGAGGCCACTGTTACGGAATCCGGCCGGGCTCCTCATACGGAACCCGGCCGAACTCATACACAGCCAGCGCGCACAGGCCAAGTCGGTGACGCTGTCGCGCTCGGACCTGTTCGCGGACGCCCTCGGCGGCTCCGCCCTCAGCGCCCACGAGAACGGGCCGCTGCTGATCACGGACACGAACTCGCTGCCGGCCACGACGCTCGCCGAGATCAAGCGGATCCTGCCCGCCGGGGGAACCGTCTACCTGCTGGGCGGAGGCAAGGCGATCTCGCCCGCCGTCGCCTCCAAGCTGTCCGGACTCGGCTACCACCTCCAGCGCATCGCCGGGGACAACCGCTACGCCACGTCGATCGCCATCGCCGACACGATCGACCCGAATCCGCAGACGGTTCTGGTGGCCACCGGCGGCAACATCCCCGACGCGCTGTCGGCCGGCGCGGTCGCCGGTGGCCACGACCACACGGTCGTGGTGCTGACCGACGACCAGGTGATGCCCCCGGCGACCGCCAGCTATCAGGTTGTGCACGAGGGCTGAGCAGGTATCGGGGCTGGGCCTTTCATCGGGGCCGAACCTTCATCGGCGCTGATGCTGTTATCAGCACTCAGCGTCGTTCGCAGCAGCACCGCTCGATCGCGTCGGCAGGCATCATCCTGGCGGCGGTCGGCGGTGCCGACTGCTTTCCCAACGCGGGACCACCCTCAGCTCTGCTGCCCTTGTGCGCTCGCCTCGAGCGTCGCGCGCAGCGCGGCCAGCGTCGCGCCCATCCTCGCCAGGTCCGCCTCCGGCACCGTCGCCGTCAGCGCGGCGAGTTCGTGCTCGACGACGGGTCGGCAAGCGGCCAGCGTCTTCTCGCCCTCGGGTGTGAGGCGCAGCACCGACGAGCGGCGGTCCTGGGGGTGCGGGACGCGTACGCACCAGCCCGCGGCCACCACGCGGTCCACGGCCTTGCTGACGGCGCCTACGGTGATCGCCACGTCGGCGACGATGTCGAGGACGCGGCAGCCGGGGATGCGGTCGATGATCTCCAGGAACTCGTACTGGCCGAGGCTGACGCCCCGCTCGTCGCGCAGGCGCGCGCTCAGCGCGTTGTAGAGGCGGGTCTCGACGCGGACGAGGTCGGTGAAGATCGGTGTGACGCGGCTCACAGGTCCTCCGATAGATTCCAAGGAATCCTCTTCCCTGGAATGTGGTTAGCTGGAGACAGATGGATTCCAAGGAATCCATTCTCGCATCCGACCCCAGGTCCGAACCACGGAGGCCCGACCATGTCCCGTCAGCAGCGTGAAGTCATCGATGCCCTCCTCCGCTCCGCCCCGCGCAGCGAGACCCCGCCCACCGTCGAGGAGCAGCGCAGCGGGTTCGCGGGGGCCATCGGCGGGCCCGCACCGCAGGGTGTCGCCACCCGGCGGACCGTGCTCGGCGGCCGGCCGGCCCTGGAGCTGACGCCGGAGGGCGCGTCCGAGCGCGGCCACCTGCTCTACCTGCACGGTGGCGGCTACGTCATCGGCTCCCCGGACACCCATGCCAGGCTCGTCGGCGAACTGGCGCGCCGTGCCGGGCTCCGGACGACGTCGGTCGACTACCGGCTGGCGCCCGAGCACCCGTTCCCCGCGGCCGTCGAGGACGGGCTCGCCGCCTACCGCGAGTTGCTGGAGGCGGACATCGACCCTCGCGACATCGTCATAGGCGGGGACTCGGCCGGTGGCGGCCTGGCGCTCGCCACGCTGCTCGCCGCCCGCGACGCCGGGCTGCCGCAGCCGGCCGGCGCGGTCGTCTTCTCGCCCTGGACCGACCTCACCCTGAGCGGCGCGAGCATCCACGGCAAGCAGGATGCCGATCCCATCTTCATCGAGGCCGACCTCCGCGCTTACGCAGACCTCTACATCGGCGCGGGAGACCGTTCGCAGCCGCTGGTCAGTCCGTTGTTCGCCGACCTCGCCGGGCTCCCGCCGCTGCTGATCCAGGTCGGCGCGAACGAGCTCCTGCTCGACGACGCGATCCGGCTGGCCGGCCGGGCGGGCGCCGACGACGTCGAGGTCACGCTGGAGGTCGGGCGCGAGCTGCCGCACGTCTTCCAGCACCACTTCGGTCACCTCGACGAGGCGGACGAAGCCCTCGACCGCGCCGCGCGCTTCCTGAGTGCGCAGCTGCACGCCGCGCGAACTGCCGTCGCCGTCGCCTAACTAGCTTTCTAGACTGGTGTCCATCTATTCTGGACACACGTCTAGAAAGGTGGACCCGTGCAGACGACAGCGAACGTGCTCATCGCCCTGGTCGCAGCCCTCCACGCCTACTTCCTGGTCCTGGAGATGTTCCTGTGGCAGAAGAAGCCAGGCCGCGACCTCTCCGGCTTCGACGCCGACATGGCCCGCGCCACCGCACCGCTGGCCGCGAACCAGGGCCTGTACAACGGTTTCCTCGCGGCCGGCCTCGTGTGGGGCCTGGTCGCGGACGACCCCACCGCCTTCGCCGCGAAGGTGTTCTTCTCAAGCTGCGTCGTCATCGCGGGCCTCTACGGCGCGGCGACGGCGAACCGCCGCATCCTGCTGGCACAGGCCCTGCCCGGGGCACTGGCGCTGGCGGCGGTACTGTTGGCGCGATGAGCGGTGTCCAGGACCCCCGCGCCGCGCGCACCCGGAGCCGCCTGCGGACGGCGCTGCTCGAGGCGTGTGCCGAGCAGCCGCTGAGCGAGGTCAGCGTCGCCGAGGTGGCGCAGCGCGCGGGAGTGGGACGCGCGACGTTCTACCTCCACTACACCGGGCTGGAGGAACTCGCCGTCGATGCCTGCGCGGACGTGGTGCGCGAAGCGGTCGAGGCACTGCACGCCTGGCGTGGAATCCCGGATCCGGCCGCACCGCCGCCACCGCTCGAGACCTTCTTCGAGGGGCTGGAGCAGCATCGCACGGTCTACACGGCACTGCTGACGCCAGGCGGAGGCGGCCCGCTGGGGCTGGTGCTGCACCGGGACCTCAGGGAACGAAGTCGCACGGAGCGGGAGTTGGCCGGAGCGCCCGACGCGGAGCTGGTCGCGGCGGCGGTGGCCGGCACGTTCACGGGGGTGCTCGCCGACTGGCTGCACGGTCTGGTGCCCGGTACGGCGACGGAGGTCGCGGGGCGGGTGTGGCGGTTGCTGATCGCGCTGCACAGTGTGCGGTTGGGCTGAGGCTGGTCGCTGCGCTCACTTCGGCATCAGGCCACACCTGGGCCCGCATGGCCAGCAACGCTGAACCGACGATGCCCGTGAGCCTGCGCCGAGACATGGCACCGGCCGGAGGGCCGCGCATCGATCGAGCACGGCCTGCCGGCTTTGGTCTCTTCTGAGCATTTGGTCATGGAATCAGGGTATTCAGCACCTCTGACATCCGAAGCGCCGCCCGCACAACCATCGTGCGGACGGCGCCTGCCATTCCATCGAACCGATCAACGGCCTACCCGTCCGCCGCAGCACTGGCCGGCGAGCAGGCCGCGCGCCTCAGTGCTTTCCGGCGCGGCGGTGCCGACTGCTCCAGGCGATCGCGCCGCCGGTGCTGAGCAGCAGCATGCTGATCAGCACCAGTTCCGGCAGCGAGTCCGCCACACCGGTGTGCGCCAGGCCGCCCGAGCTCGACGACGAGGCCGTCGAGAGCGGGGTGGTCGGCGTGGTCGGGGTGGTGGGCGGAGTCGTCGGCGGCTTGCTCGTCGGGGGTGTCGTCGTGGGCGGGGTGGAGCTCGGCGGCGGGGTCGGCGCCGGGATGTAGACGCCCGCGTCGATCGTGTGGTCGACGCCGCCGGGTTTGGCCGGGGCGGTGACCGGGGCCGAACCGTCGCAGAGCTCGCCGGTGGTCGGGGGGACCACGTTGGAGTCGTGGACGCGGTCGGTGCCGACCAGCGGGAGCGTGAAGCGCAGCGCGCTCGCCGGTGGCTGGCCGGGGACGTTGTCCGTCTTGGCCGTGCACACGTCGAACTGCACCGTGTACTTCGCGCCCGGGGTGAGCTGGTACTTCGCGCCGACGCCGCCGAAGTAGTACTCGCCGGCCGCGTCCGTCGTGGTGGTGGCGACCTGCTTGCCGCCGGCGTCCAGCAAGTTCACCGTGGCGCCGGCGAGCGGGACCTCGTTGGTGCTGTGCGCGTCCTGGACGCCGTTGTGGTCGCCGTCGAACCAGACGTAGTTGCCGATCTGGATCGGGGCGTTGGCGGCGGTGTAGGCGATGTCGCCGAGGCCGCCGGCCTTGCCGAAGGCGTTGTCGTTCGGGCCGACGAACTGGTAGCCGTTCGCCGGGTCGTTCTGGCCGGGGCCGATGCCGGTGGTCACGTCGTAGTAGCCGAAACCGTCCGAGCTGACCTGCAGGGCCGGGTCGAGCTCGGTGCTGACCACCCACTGCTGCTGCGGGACGTAGGCCACCGAACCCTGGGAGGCATCCTCGTGTTCTCCCTGACCCGTGTGGTTCGGGTCGAAGAAGTCGCCGGGGAAGTACTGGACTACGCCGGCGGGCTTGTGCCCGTCGTTGGCGTAGGTGGCGTGGTTGGGGCAGTCGCCGGTGCCCTCCCAGTCGTAGGCGCCGTTCGGCGCGGAGCAGGCCATGTCGATGGCGCCGCCGGACATGCCCTGTTCCGGAGTGTTGTTCCCCGGCCGCGGGTCCAGACCGCCGGCGCCGATGACGTCCATGAACCGGTCGCGGAACCCGACGATCATCGAGCCGTCGCGGGTGAAGGCCAGGCTGGCCAACTCCGGCTGCGGATCGATGTACACGTTGTTGTAGCCCATGCGCTGGTCCCACGTCGCCAGGCTGGTGTTCCACGGATTCCAGTGGTCGGACAACGCGGTGTGGACCCCGTTGATGACCTCACCGCGCTGGTAGTCCAGCCCCTGGGTCAGCACCTTGGTGAAGGTGGAACCGTCGTACGCGTACACGACGGCCTTGAGGTCACCGCGCTGCTGGGTGCTCTCCGCGTCGCAGACTCCGCCCACGTACAGCTTGGCGTCGTGTGCGGCGACCGCGAACGGGCGCCAGTCGGTCGGCGCCGCGCATCCCGGATCCGGGATCGGCACCGTCGCCTCCGGGTCCGAGGCTGTGGCCCCGGTCGCGTCGAAGCTCACCAGGGAACGCGTCAGCAGGTTCACCGCGTACAGCGTTTTGCCGTCCTCGGACAGCGCGATACCGCCGACGCTCTCCTCGCCCGGCGCGTTCGTGAACAGCGGGTCCTTGCGCATGTCGACGGCGCCGTGATCGGTCACCGCGGCAGCGGGGACGGTCGCGAACAGCTTCGGCGCGGACGAGCCGTCGGTCGGCGTGGTGTAGATCGCGCCGCCGCCATCAGGACCGTAGACGGTGTAGCGCTTTGCAAAAGCGCTTTGGAAGATGCGGTTCTGATACCTGTCGTACGCCAGGCCCCACGTCGTGCCGACCTCGCCTTGCGTGTTGAGCACCGTGGGGCAGTTCGTCGGCGGGGTACAGGTCCCCCGCGCGGCGGGATCGACCGCCACCAGCGCGCGGCCGTTGGGGTCGCCCGGGGTGCCGCTCGTCGACACGGCGGGCGTCTGCACCGGGGCGTAGTACTTGTGATCCGGCGTCGTGTAGTCCGCCGGGTTCCACACTCCGGTGATCACCGAGGCCTTCTTGCCCCCGGTGAGGTCCACGTACGTGGTGAAACTGTCGAAGTGGTCGGCCTGCGTCGATGCCGGCGCGGCCTGTAAGTAGCCGTTGTACGGCGCCGGGATGGTGACATCGACGCGGTACCGGCCGCCGGTGAGGACCGTCGAGGCCGTCATGACGAACTTGCCGGTCGCGTCGGTCACCCCCTGGACCTCGTGGCCCGCCGCGTCCGTGACGCCGACGTCCATGCCTTGCTGGGGGGTGTCCATGGTGGCGTTGATGATGCCCGTGCCGAAGAAGTCCCGCAGCACCTGGACGGTCAGCGCGCCGTCGGCGCCGGCGGCCGAAGCCGCAGGCGCCACGCTCGCAATCGCTCCGGTCGCGCCACCCACCGTCAACAGAGTCGCCAGGCCCACCCGGCCCAGCCGTCCGGCTCTCCCGCCGGGTGGCCGTGCCCGTTTTCTACCGGCTTCGCTCATGCCCGATATCCTTTTTTCTCCAGACCAGACACGCCGGTCCGTGGGTTCCCCAAGCCTTGGCCGAGGTGCTGCGCGCCGGGGGCGAGGGTGCCACTGAACCGCCGCAGTGAATCAGAGCATTGTATCGCTCGGCCCCTGAAAAGACCTTACGAACAGGTGTTTCAGACGAACCGGACACCGGCTCGGCGCGGCGCCCCGTAAGGTACGAGCCATGCCGAAAGCACGCTGGTTCATCGCAGGGTCCTGTGTCGTCGCGATCGCGGCGGCCGGCGTCGTGGTGGCGGCCGCCACGAGCGGATCCGGAGGCGGCGGCGGAGCAAGGGCCCTGACCTCGGACGAGGCGAACCGCCTGGCGATCACCCGGTTCCGCAACTACGAGACCGGCGGCCGCGCGGTGACCATCACGGTGCCCGGCACAGCCGGCGACCTGGTCGTCACCGGCTCGATCGACTACCGCGCCAAGCTCGGCTACGGCGTGGTGCACGGTACGGGGCGGGACACCTCCAGCGACGGGCTGATCGAGTGGAGCGCTACATCAGTGCTCGTCGATCCGATGCCCAACACACCGGCAACCGCGCCCGCGACACCGCCGGGCACCGGTTGGTACAGCCGGCGGCTGCAACAGACCGGCAGTTCGCTGGACAGTTCCCTGGCCATCGCGCTCAACCTGGGCAGCGATCGGCCGGACAACGCGCAGCTGCTGCCGCAGAACGGCGCGATGTGGGCCGGGCACGATCAGGTGGGCGGCCGGCAGGTCGACATCATGACCGGCCCGGCAGCGCAGGGTACGGCCGGGACGGCGACGACGGCCGGAACCGTGCGCTACTGGATCGATGCGGACGGGACCATGTATCGGGTGCAGGCCGGGCTGGCCTCGGAGGATCAGCCTGCTGTCATCGAGTTCGACACGCAGAAGTACATGGCGGTGCCGCCGACACCGACAGCTGCGCAGGGCTGACCGCCGCGACCAATCCTCACGACGTCTGCACCAGCGCCGTACCCGCCAGCAAATCCGCCGTCGGCACCTGAACCCCACCGGTGTCCGGCACCGCCGGAGTCGCCGGCACGACCGTGGCCGGCGCCCCCGCGGCGTTCGGGAACTGCGGCTGCACCGGCGGGGCGGCCACGTCGGTGAACGGGATCCCGCCCGGCGGCTTCGGCGCGTTCCACGTGCCCGACGGGGACGGGGTCTGGTGGGCGGCGGGGCAGGCGGTGGCGGCCGTGCCGAGGTCGGCGGGGGCCGTGTGCAGGGCCTGGCCGCGCAGGCAGTTTCCCTGTCCCGTGGTCGCGGTCGGGAAGGTCCAGCCGACGTCCACTCCGTTGGCCGCGAAGGTGTCGTCCAGGATCTGGTTGTCGTTCGGTGGGATGTCCTGGGTCGCGGTGATCACCAGGCCGGCGTCGGTGTTGCCGGTGACGCGGTTGTGCAGGAACTGGTTCGCGCTGCCGCCGTCGATGCCGATGCCGATGCCCCAGCCGCCGTCGGCCTGTTCGGGTGTCGCAGGCTGCTGATTGGCCGCGACCAGGTTGCCGGCGACCGTCGCGCCCTGCTGGGGCAGCAGCTTCTCCTGGTGGTCGGAGTCCGTGGTCAGGCCCACGCGGTTGCCGACCAGCCGGTTGCCGACGACGTACATGTCGCCGCTGGCGTTCGTGCCCTCGTAGCCGACGGCGTTCAGCTCGGCGATGTTGTCCCGGACCACGATGTGGCACGGCTTGCACTGCCCCACGTAGATGCCCGAGTCCGCGCCGCCCGAGGTGTATGAGTGCTCGATGGCCCCGTTCTGCGCCGAGAACGCGTAGATGCCGTAGAGGCCGTTGCGGGTCGCCGTGACGTAGGACACCAGGAAGGAATTCAGGAACGTGACCGGCTCGTTGCCCGTGTCGTAGTCGCCGCCGGACTCCGAGCGGCCGGCCGCGGCCTGCGCCGAGCCGGTCACCAGGACGCCGTTCTGGGTGTTGTCCTCCACCGTCAGGTTCTCCACCGCCACGCCGGGCGCGGTGACCACGACGCCGTCGGCCTGTTGCAGCTGCCCGTCGATGACGACCTTGTCCCGCGATTCGCCGCGCAGCGTGATCTGCGGCGTCTTGATCCGCACCATCTCGTGGTAGGTGCCCGGGGCGACCAACACGAGATCGCCGGGCTTGGCCAGAGCGACCGCGTCGGAGATGGTGGGGGCGTCGGCCGGTACGTGGATCGTGACGTGGGTCCCGGACGGACGCTTGCCCGCCGTCGACGAGTGGCCGGAACCGCCGCTGGCACAGCCGGCCAGCGCTACCGTCAGGACGCCGAGCACGGCGCACACGCGAGAACTCAAATGTGGCACGGCCCAGTTTGGCACGATAAGGCGATTCAGGACTCGGATTCACCCAACCGCCGGACGGTGTGGCAGTCTCTACGATGTGCGCCGAGCCGACCCGCAACCGTCCCGCCGCGCGTTCCTCGGAACCGCTGGAACCGCCGGAGCCGTGATGGCCGTCGGCGGGGTCGCGGGGTGCGATGCGCATTCCACGCAGGCCTCGGCAGCCCAGTCGCCGCACGACGCGGCCGCCGCAGCCGCTGGCACAGCGACGACCACCGTCGCCGCCGCCAACACACCGGTACCGCCGACGGGGCGCTACCAAGCCGGCATCACCACTCCCCAACCAGCGCAGCCCAATCTCCTGGCCCTGGTCGCAGACCTCGATGACAAGGCAGCGCCCGGACCGCTCCTCGCCGAACTCGGCCAGACCGTCCTCGCGCTCACC
Source organism: Catenulispora sp. GP43 (assembly GCF_041260665.1). Lineage (NCBI taxonomy): Bacteria > Bacillati > Actinomycetota > Actinomycetes > Catenulisporales > Catenulisporaceae > Catenulispora > Catenulispora sp. GP43. The sequence continues at coordinate 81,022 of NZ_JBGCCT010000011.1, forward strand.
GCGGGGACCGAACCGCGAATGCTGGGCCTGGCCCCGGGCGATCTGACCATCACGATCGGGGTGGGGCCCCGGCTCGTGCAGAAGGCACCCGGCGCCCAAGCGGCCGGCGCCGCGCTGCCGGGGACGACCGACCTCCCGCAGTTCTCCCGCGAACAGATCGCCCCGCAGGCGCGCGGCGGAGACCTGCTGATCCAGCTGTGCGCCAGCGACGCGCTGGTCCTGCCGGTCGCCGCCGCCGCGCTGCTGGACCAGGCCGGGACGCGCCTCGCCGAACGCTGGCGCCAGTCCGCGCGGCGCGGCCCGAACACCCCGGTCGGGCCGGGACGGACCGCGCCGCGGAACCTGCTCGGCTTCCTCGACGGCATCGTGGGGCCGGCCACGACCGCCGAGCAGCAGGGCGACCTGTGGCTGGCCGGTCCGGCTCCGGTCGCCGGGGGCACCATCGCCGTGGTCCGGCGGATGGAGCTCGATCTGCGGAGCTTCGCCGCGCTGTCCGTTCCGCAGCAGGAGGCGGTCTTCGGCCGGCGCCGGGACAGCGGCGTCCCGTTGTCCGGCGGCAGCATCGCCACGAACCCGGACCTCGGCGCCAAGACCCCGGACGGCCGCTACCTCATCCCCGCCGACGCCCACGCCCGCCGCGCGCACGCGAACGTGGTCGGGGTCGGCCTGATGCAGCGGCGCTCGTACAGCATCGACGATCCGCGTCCCGGGCTGCTGTTCATCAGCTTCCAGAACGACCTGCACACCTTCACCGCCACGCTCACGCACATGGACGACTCCGACGCGCTCCTGGCGTTCACCACGACCACGGCGAGCGCGACGTTCCTGATCCTGCCCGGCTTCGATCAGCAGCATCCGTTGGGATCGACGTTGTTCGGCTGAGGCTCTCGGCTGAGCCTCACATCCCCGGCACCAGCACCGCCCGGCCGGCCACGCGACCGGCGGCAACGGCCGCCATCGCCTCGGCGGCCGCCTCCAGCGGGAAGGTCTCCGTACCGAGCGTCACACGGCCGGCGGCCGCCAGCGCCATCAGCTCACTGAGTTCGGCATGCGTCCCGATCTGGTTGCCGAGGATTGTCAGCTCCCTGTTGATCATGTCGAGGTGCTCGATGCGGACCCCGCCGCCGTAGCCGACGATCGAGTACACCGCGCCCTTGGCGAGCATGCGCAGCGCCTGCTCCGGGACCGCGCCCTCGCCGACCAGGTCGAGCACCGCCTGCGCGCCGCGTCCGCCAGTCAGGTCCAAGACGGCGTCCGCCGCCGACTCGGCAGGCAACGCGATGACGTCGTCCGCGCCGAGGTCGCGGGCAGTCCGGGCGCGCGCCTCGTCCGGCTCGACCACCACCACGCGGGCGGGCGTCAGGATCTTCAGCAGCTGCACCGCGATCTGCCCGACGCCGCCCGACCCGAGACAGACCACTGTCGCACCCAGGTCCGCGAACGGCGCCAGCCGCCGCACCGCGTGCATCGCCGTGAGCCCGGCGTCGGCGAACGGCGCCAGCCGGGCCGGCGAGGCATCGGGCGCCAGCTTCACCAACGCCCGCGCCGAAGTGCGCATCAGCTCCGCGTAGCCGCCAGGCCGACCGTCGACGCCTGGGAAGCGCCACGTCGCGCAGTGCATGTCCGCACCGCGTCGGCAGGCATCGCAGAACCCGCATGTGACCGCCGGGTGCACGATCACCGGGTCGCCGACCGCCAGGTGCGACACCCCCGCGCCGACGGCCGCGACCCAGCCCGCGTTCTCGTGGCCCAGCGTCAACGGGAGTCGCTGCGCGAACGCCGCCTCCAGGGCGCCCTCGACGATGTGCAAGTCGGTGCGGCAGATGCCGGCGCCCGCGATGCGGACGACCACGTCCTGCGGATCCTCGATGACCGGTTCCGGCACGTCCACGACCGAGACCGGCTGCCCGAACCCGACTACCTGTACCGCGCGCATCGCCTCATCCTTCCCGCACCAGGTGCACCATCGTGCTCATCGGGTCTCCGCCGCCGAGGGCCATCGGCAGTCCTCGGCTCAGCAGCACCGCGCCGTGGTGCACGATCCCGCTCCCCACGTCGCGGTATCGGCCGGCGGCATCGACACCGCGCAGCACGATCGGCCGTTCCATATGTGCGAACCGTCGCTCGCGCCGATAAACGAAGACCACGGCTTCGGAGCGGTCCGCGGTCACGTACTCGACTCCGCTCAGGTCCCCGGAAGCGTTGCCATGCGCGTACCGCACTCCGTGCTGCACGACAGGACGGATCCGCTTGTAGGCGCTGACCATCTCGCGCGCCGTCGCCAGCTCCGCCTCACTCCACTCCGCGAGGTCGCCGCCGATCCCCAATACGCCGGCCATCGCCACGTGGAACCGGAACTCCAGCGGGATGCGGCGGCCGGTGTGCGGGTTCGGCGAGTCGGTCACCCACGCCGACATCACGCGCGCCGGATACACCTGCGCGAACCCCTCCTGGATCGCGAGCCGGTCCAGCGCGTCGGTGTTGTCCGAGGTCCACACCTGGTCGACCCGGGCCAGCATCCCGGCGTCGAGCCGGCCCCCGCCGCCGCTGCACGACTCGATCCGCAGCGCCGGGTGGTCGGCGCGCAGCTTGTCCAGCAAGGCGTACAGGTTCTCCACATACCGCCGCCAGACGAGATCGCCTCCGCCCTCGCCGGCCTCCGGCCACCCGACCTCCGTGAACGGCCGGTTCATGTCCCACTTCAGGAAGCCGATGTCGTTCTCGGCGACCAGCTGGTCCAGCCGGCCGTGCACCCAGGAGGCCACATCGGGCCGCGCCAGGTTCAGCACCAGCTGGTTCCGGTGTTCGCTGCGCTGCCGGAAGGGCTGGTGCAGGACCCAGTCGGGATGCTCGCGGTACAGATCGGAGTCCGGATTCACCATCTCCGGCTCGACCCACAGCCCGAAGTCCATGCCCAGTTCTCGGACGCCCTTGACCAGCGGGGTGAGGCCGTCGGGGAAGCGGTCCGGATTGGGCCACCAGTCCCCCAGGCCCGCGCGGTCGGAGGTCCGGGCGCCGAACCAGCCGTCGTCCATGACGAACAGTTCGACGCCGAGGTCCGCCGCCTGCCTGGCCAGTGCCAGCTGTCCATCGAGGGAGACGTCGAACCCCGTCGCCTCCCACGAGTTGTAGACCACCGGACGCAGCTCCTCCGGATGCGGCAGGACGTGGTCCAGCACGTACGCGTGCCAGGCCTGCGAAGCCGCGTCGAAGCCGCCGTCGGTCCAGATACCGGCGCTGACCGGCGTGGTCAGGACCTCGCCGGGGGCCAGCGACCACACGGCGCCGTCCGGCCCGGAGCCCGCGGCCACCACGGCACGGTCGGCCGAGGTCCGTTCGACGGTGATCTGCCAGCTGCCGCTCCAGGCGAGGGCGCAGCCGAAGACCTGGCCGTGGGTCGCGCCCGCGGTGCCGTCGTCGATCATCACCCACGGGTTGGCGTGGTGGCCGGTGATGCCGCGGCGGCTGGTGAGGAGCGTCTCGCCGAACGGCGGCGACGACCGGTGCAGCCGGGTTTCGGCGGCCCAGCGGCCCCGGACCTGGCTCAGGCGATAGTCGGGCAACGGCGGCAGGGTCCACGAAGCGGCGTCGGCTCGCAGGATACTGATGGCCTGCGCGCCGGCCGATCCGGTGTGCCGCACCGCGAGCCGCCGCTCGATCACCGGACTACCCCTGCGAACCCGGTGACGGCTTTCCACAGCCAGTGGATAGTGGCGGTCGGCGAAGCCCAGGACGAGCTCCGCGGTGTCCTCGCCGGGGTTCTCAATCAGAGCGCTGACGAAGTCCAACTCCAGGTCGCGGGTTCCGTCGGCGAAGCGCACGGCCAGTTGGGCGTGGCCGAACTGGAAGGCCGCACCGGCCGCGAGTTCCAGCGGTCCCTCGACGTCCTCCTCGAAGGGCCAGGCGCCGCCATGACCCACCGCGCCGAACCCGGGTGCGGACACCCCGGCCGGGACCGGCGCCGCGACCCCGACCAGCGCCGCGGCCTGCTCCAGCTCGAGCCCTCGTCCCCAGTGCGCCGACAGCAGCCGGTCGCGGCCGTCCAGCCGCAGCACCGCGCACGAGCCGCCGGCGGTGACCAGCCAGGCCCGGGCCCCGGGAATCGACCGAATGAGCGTCATCATTCCCTTTCAGCCCTTGACCGCGCCGCCGGTCAGGCCCTTGACGAAGTGTTTCTGCAACAGGAAGTAGAAGACGACCACCGGCAGCGCCGCCAGGAACATCAGCCCGAACAGCTGCCCGTAGTTCGACTGGTGCTCGCCGAGCGCCCGGTAGACGCCGACGGTGACGGTCGTCCCGCCGACCGGCCCGAGGATGATCAGCGGATCCAGGAAATCGTTCCAGATCCACACGCCGAGGAAGATCAGCACGCTGGCGGTGGCCGGACGCAGCAGCGGGAAGACCACCGTCCAGAACGTCCGCCAGCGCCCGGCCCCGTCCAGCGCGGCGGCCTCCTCCAGCTCGATCGGGATCGAGCGGATGAACCCGGCGAACACGAACACGCCGAAGGGGATGTAGTAGCCGACGTTGAACGCGACCATGCCGGTCAGCGTCGTCATCAGATGCGTCAGCCGCAGGATCCGCACCACCGGCACCAGGATCACCTGCGGCGGGATCATCAGCCCGGCCAGCAGGACCAGCAGGGTCACGCGGGCGGACCGGCTGGGCGTCCGGGCCAGGTAGTGGCCGAGCATCGCCGACAGCACCGCGAGCACCACGATCGACACGGTCGTGATCTCGACGCTGTTGAGCAGGCCGTCCCAGTAGAGGTTGTCGGGGCGGTCCAACGCGGCCTTGAGGTTGTCCAGGGTCGGCGGCCACGGGACGGAGGCCGGCGAGCCGGTGATGTGGTCGCCGGGCTTGAAGACGTTCACCACGACCAGGTAGAGCGGCACCGCGAAGACCGCGGTGACGATCAACGCGACCAGGGGACGGACCCACGGCGCGCGCGACTCGTCACGCCGGCCGGACTGGACTCGCGCCGCCCGCTCTGTCTTCTCGACCACCGCCGTCACAGCTCCACCTCCCGTCGTTGCAGCAGCCGCAGCGCCACGCTCGACACCACCGCGACGATGATCAGCATCAGCACCGCCATCGCCGAGGCCATCCCGGTCTTGTTCTCGGTGAACCCGGTCTGGATGACGCCGTACGCGACCGTCGCCGTGGTCCCGGTCCCCGGGCCGCCGTGCGTGATCACCTGCACGTAGTCGTAGGTCTTGAAGCCGGTGATCAGCAGCATCACGGTGTTGATGGTCAGGGCCGGCGCCAGCATCGGCCAGGTGACCCGGCGGAACCGGGTCCACCGGCCGGCGCCGTCGATCGCGGCAGCCTCCAGAAGCTCGTCCGGTACCCCTTGCAGCCCCGCGAGGTAGACGACGGTGCAGAACCCGAGCAGCTGCCAGCTCGCGATCGATCCCACCGAATACAGCGCGATCGACGGATCGGACAGCCACCCCGGCGGATGCTTCACCCCCATCGAGCCGAGCACGGTGTCCAGCAGTCCGCCGTCGGTCAGCATGGCCTGCCAGACCACTGACACGACCACGGAACTGAGCACCACCGGCACGAAGAACACGGTCCGCAGCGCGCGGTAGAGCCGGCCGTTCCGGTTCAGCAGCACCGCGATCGCCAGGCCCGCGACGTTCGGCACGATCACGACGATCAGCGTGAGGACCGTGGTGACCCGCAGCTGCGTGCGGAAGTCCGGGTCGCCGAGCAGCTTCACGTAGTTGTGCAGCCCGGTGAACTTCGTGTTGGGCAGGAACGCGTCCGCGTTCGTGAAGCTGTAGCCGACGCTCAGCACCAACGGCGCGAACACGAAGCACGCGTAGAACAGGAGCCCCGGCGCGCCGAACCCGAGGAAGTACCCCAGGTTCGAGCGCCGGATTCGTGCGGATTTCCGAACGGGTCGCCGGGTACCCGGCAGCGAGCCTTGCAGCGATGTCATGGGGTGGCCTTGTACGTGGTGCCCGCCGTGGTGGCGAAGGTGGCCCGACCACCGGAGACGGTGACGGGGACGGAGGACCCGTTCGCGGTGACGGTCGCCGTTCCGGTGCTCCACGGCAGGACCAGCGTCGCGGTGCCGCCGGCCTGGCTCGTGAGCCCCACAGAGGCCACCGTGCCGCCGCTGATGGCGCTACTGACCAGGAAAGCGCCCTTGGCCAACAGGGTGAACGACGCGTTCCGCGCCGCCGGCCAGCACGGGAAGACCCGGATCGCCCCGGCCTCGCTCTGCATCAGCATGGAGTTCAGCGTCTCGATCGATCCGGAGGTCTCGATGCCGCCGCCGCCCTGGAAGTCGGTGTCGTTGCTGGAGCGCCACAGGTGCGCGATCGAGGCCTTGAACTTCTGGAAGAGATCCTCTGCGGGCCAGCCGACGCGGGCCGCGATGGTGAACTCCTTGGGGAAGCCGTTGTTGGAGTTGCCTCCCGACGTCACGCCCCAGGAGTTCATCTGAGTCAGGGAGTTGATCGCGTACTGGAGCAGGTTGGCGTCCCCGCCGATCGAGCACTGCTCGCCCGGGAAGATCACGCCTTCCATGTTGATCGGCTGGTTCCCCGGCTCGAACTTGTCCGGCAGGCTCGGGTTGTTGATGACCTCGGCGGTGTAGAAGACCGTGACGCCGTTGTAGGTCCCGGTCGGGTAGGCGCTGAGCTTGGTCAGGAAGTCCTGCCAGGTACTGTGCAGGTTCGCGTCCACGCCGAGGACCGCCGAGGTCTCCAACAGAGTGTTGACGACCTTGCGCGCGAACCCGAGGTCCAGGTTCGGGTTCGTGTCGTCGCCGCCCTCGTGGGCCGACGAGTGCTCGAACACCCAGCGCTTGCCGTCCCACACCGCGAAGTCCCGCCAGAAGGCATCCAGCTCCTTCAGCAGCGGATACAGCTGGTTCTGGAGGTAGGCGGCATCCCGGGTGTACTCCCAGTGCCAGATCAGCGGCAACACCGCGAAGGTGGCGTTCGACTTCTGGTCGGCGGGAAGCTTGGTGTAGTTCTTGCTGGACGCGACCGGGACGGTGGCAGGAGCGGTCTCGTACATGTGGAACGGTGCCAGGCTGCGCTGGAACGCCGTGCCCTGATACCCGGCGCTGTGCATCGCGTTCCGCTGCCACGGAACCTCGTTGTAGATCATGCGGCGGTAGGGCTCGGAGGCGTCGGCGTGGTTCGAGGAGAAGGCGCCGTAGTACAGGGCTTCCTCGTTGTAGTTCAGGAAGTACCGGCCGCCCCAGCTGGGGGTGTCGTTGGTGAGCCACTGGCCCCACAGCGACGGCGGGTTGGGCGCGCCGGTCCGGGTCGCGCTGCCGAGCACGTACTGCGCGTTGAAGTAGTAGGACTCCAGCTGCGAGTCGCCGACCACCACGTTGGAGCGGGTCCAGAAGTCCTGCCAGAACGCGGCATGCGTGCTCGCGGCGCTGCTGATCCATGCGGCGTTGATGGCGTTGGACGCGCTGACCGCCTGGTCGCGCAGCTGGGTCGGGGTCGGCGCGGTGGTCGGGTCGGAGACGTCCTGGGCATGCGAGCGGACGGCCGTCACCAGCGTCGCCGTCGCCCCTCCGGCCAGCGTGAAGGTGCCGGTGGCAGAGGTCTGCGACGAGGTCTTCGAGCTGCTGACCTTGGTGAACTTCGCGCCGACGAGCTGTGTCGCGGAGGCGGCGGTGGCCTGCATGCTGACGTTGCCGTTGCCGGAGGTGTTGTTCTGACGGGTCAGCCACAGCTGGGTACCGTTGAGTGCGCCCGCGCCGGCCGGGAACGCCGTGTCCACCGGGAGGACCGCCGTCGCCGTCAGGGTGACGGAGGAGCTGCCGGTCTTCGACGACAGCTGGGTGATCAGGACACTGTCGTTGTCGGCGGTCCAGGACTTCAGCGTGATGGTGGCGTTCGAGAGCGCGAGCACCGTGGTGACGGCGGCCCCGGCCAGGTCGGTGGTCATCGAGTAGCCGCTGGAGGCCGCGCTCGCGCCGGACGCCGCGACCGTCAGCGTCCCGATCGGCAGGATCGAGGGCTGCCACGTCACCGGGCTCGCGGTCTTGCGGTCGCTGCCCCAGAAGTCGCTCTTGCCGAGGGCGAAGGTCTGCTGGGTGGCGGAGGAATCGCCGACCACCACGCCGAGGTCGCCGTTGCCCAGCAGCATGCCCGGCGTGTACTTGTTCGTGACGACGCCGGAGATCGGCTTGGCGACGTGCGGGTTCACGGCGGCGAGCTGGGCCTGGACGGCCGGCCAGCTGATGCCGGCGACGGCCCCGACTCCGGTGGCGTCCGCAGCGCCCGCAGCGCCCGCAGCGCCCGCCGTTCCGGCGCCGGCCCCCACGAGAACCGCGCCGGCCCCGGCCGCCGCCGCGCCCAGCAAGGTGCGCCGGCCGACGAGCGGGTTTCCGATGCTGCTCATCTTCCCTCCTCGATGCGATAGGTGCGGTTTGCGATGGTGCGGAAGGTGACCCGGCCACCCGAGACGGAGGCCGGAACCCGGCCGCCGCGGGACTCGTCGACGACCCGGGCCGATCCGGAGCTCCAGGGCAGCTGGAGCGTGGCGTCGCCGCCGACCCGGCTGTGCAGCCGCACCTGGGCGACCGCCCCGGCCCGCTGCGCCGCGCTGACCAGGAACGCGCCCTTGGCCTGCAGGGTGAAGGACGCGTCGCGCGCCGCCGGCCAGCACGGGAACACCCGGATCACGCCGCCCTCGCTCTGCATCAGCATCGAGTTCAGCGCCTCGGTGGTGCCGGTGGTCTCGACTCCGCCGCCGCCTTGGAAGACGGTGTTGTTGGTGGGCCGCCACAGGTACGCGATGGAGGCTTTGAGCTTCTGCAGCAGGTCCTCGGCCGGCCAGCCGACGCGGGCCGCGATGACGAACTCCTTGCAGAAACCGTTGTTGGAGTTGCCGCCGGGGGTCACGCCCCAGGAGTTCATCTGTGTCAGAGAATTGATCGCGTACTGGAGCAGCATCGCGTCGCCGCCGATCGAACACTGCTCGCCCGGGAAGATGACGCCTTCCATGTTGATCGGCTGGTTGCCGGGCTCGAAGGTGGTGGGCAGCCCCGGGTTGTCGATGATCTCGCCGGTGTAGAAGACCGTGACGCCGTTGTAGGTCCCGGTCGGGTACGCGCTCAGCTTGGCCAGGAAGTCCTGCCAGACCGGACGCAGATCGGCGTCCACGCCGAGCACCGCCGAGGTGTCGAGCAGGGTGTTGATCACCTTGCGCGCGAAGCCGAGGTCCAGGTTCGGGTTGGTGTCGTCGCCGCCCTCGTGCGCGGAGGTGTGCTGGAAGATCCAGCGCATGCCGTCCCACACGGCGAAGTCCCGCCAGAACGCGTCCAGCTCCTTCAGCAGCGGGTACAGCTCGTCGCGGAGGTAGTCCAGGTCCCGGGTGTACTCCCAGTGCCAGATCAGCGGCAGCGCGCCGAACGTGCCGTTCGACTTCTGGTCAGCGGGCAGTTTGGTGTAGTTCTTGGCCGCCGCGACCGGGACCGGCGCCGGGGGCGTCTGGTACAGGTGGAACGGCGGCAGGCTGCGCTGGAACGCTGTGCCCTGATACCCGGCGCCGTGCGTGATGTTGCGCTGCCAGGCGACCTCGTTGAGGATCATCCGCCGGTACGGCTCGGAGAGGTCGGCGTGGTTCGAGGAGAAGGCGCCGTAGTACAGGGCTTCCTCGTTGTAGTTCAGGAAGTAGCGGCCGCCCCAGTTCGGGGTGTCGTTGGTGGTCCAGGCGGCCCACAGCGACGGCGGGTTGTGCACGCCCGAGCGCGTCCCGCTGCCCAGGACGTACTGCGCGTTGAAGTAGAAGGACTCCAGCTGCGAGTCGCCGAGCACCACGCTGGACCGGGTCCAGAAGTCGGTCCAGAACGCGCGGTGTGTGGCGCGGGCTTCGGACAGCCACCGGCCGCGGATCGACGTCGCCGCCGCGATCGCCTGGTCACGGAGGTCGTCGGGGGTCGGTGCCGGGGTCGGGTCGGAGAGGTCCTGGCCGTGTGAGCGGAACACGGTCAGCAGGACCGCTTCGCCGCCGCCGGGGAGGACGAAGGCGCCGTCGGCGGTGAGGGAGCCGTCCATGAGGACGGTCGCCGAGGCGACGGATGCCTTGTAGCTGACGTCGCCGTAGCCGACGGCGTTGTTCTGCCGGGTCAGCCACAACGCGCCGCCGGTCGCGCCGGACGCCGACGGATACGCCGGGTCGACGGGGAGCACCACGCTGGCGTTCAGCGTGAGATCGGCGTCGCCGTCGGCCGAGGAGATCTCGGTGATCAGGACGTTGTCGTGGTCGGCGGTCCAGGAGGTCAGGGTGAGGGTGCCGTTCGCCAGCGGCAGCACGGTCGTGACCTGCGCGGCGCCGATGTCGGTGACCATCGAGTAGCCCGTGGGCGCCGCGGTGGCACCGGGCGCGGCGACCGTGAGCGCGCCGACCGGCAGGATCGAGTTCTGCCAGACGAGCGGGTTCGTGGTCTTGCGGTTGTTGCCCCAGAAGTCGCTCTTGCCGAAGTGGAAGGTCTGCTGGGTGGCCGAGGAGTCCCCGACCACCACGCCGATGTCGCCGTTGCCCAGCAACATGCCGGGTGTGTACTTGTTGGTGACGACCTTCTGGATCGGGGCGGTCACGTGCGGGTTCACGGCGGCCAGTTGGCGCTTCACGTCCGGCCAGCGGACCCCGGACCCGCAGCCCTCGTCAGGTGCTTGGTCGGCGGAAGCAGGAGCCGCGAGGGCGATACCGGCGACCGATGCCGCGCCGGCGGCCCCGGCTGTCGCGGCGATCACCGCGCGGCGGCTGATGGCGTTCATGGGCTGTACTCCCTTCTCATCAGTTCTCGACGACGACCGGTTGGGCGTACTGCGACGAGGCGACGGCGGCCTCGACCATGGCCAGGCTGCGGAGGTTGTCGTGGCACTCGCCGTCCGGCGCCTCGCCGGTGCGCAGGGCGCGGACGAATCCGGCGAGCACCTCGGCCAGACCTGGGAACTCAGGGGACTGCGGTTCGACCGGCAGCGTCTCGGAGGGCGGCTCGGGCTGCCCCTCTTGGCGCGCCGGGGTGAGCACCGGCGCGCCGACGCCGTCCCAGACCGCCGAGCCGCCGGCGCCCTCCAGGTACCAGCGGCCGGTCCAGGACGTGAAGCCCGAGCGCGCGGTCCAGCAGCCGGTGAAGGCGAAGTGCAGGCCCCCGTCCATCTGGAACAGGGCCTCGGCGGAGTCGTTGCCGGGGTACCAGGACCACGGGGTGCGGTAGGCGGTGCAGAACACCGACCGAGCGTCGGCGCCGGTGACCGCGCGCGCCGCGTCGAACAGATGGATCGCCATCTCGCGCAGCAGCGGCTCGTCCCAGAGGTGGACGTAAGGTCCGGCACGGTGCGGCAGGCGGAAGTCGATCTCCAAGCGGGTGAGCGGGGCCAGGCGGCGGGCCGCCTCCTTCAGGGCGCGGGTGCCGGACAGTTGGCGGCGGTCCTGGGTGACGGCGAGCAGGCGGCCGGTCCGTTCGGAGACCGCGCACAGGTCGCGGGCCTCGGCCAAGCTCATGGCCATCGGCTTCTCAGACAGGACCGCACAGCCGTCTTCGAGGGCTGCGGTGGTCACGGTGCGGTGCGCGGCCGGCGGAGAGCTGTTGAAGACGATGTCCGGGGCCAGGTCTGCGAGAAGCGCGGCCAGGTCGGTGCCGATCGCGAGGTTCTCCGGGACATCGGAGCCGGCCTCCTTCACCGCCTCCCGCAGCGCCGCCTCGTCCAGGTCCACCCAGCCGACCAGCTCCGTGTCGGGCTGCCGGGCGATCTCCCGGGCCCAGTTGCGGCCCATGAACCCGGCGCCGACGATGACCGCGCGCAGCGGTCCGGGCGTCGTGATCGTCGCGAATCCGCTCATCGGTCCCACCACCCGACCGGCGACGGCTCGTCCACGAAATGCTTGGCGATCGGCCCGGTCGGCGCGGCCCAGCGCACGGCGTTGGCGATCACGTCCTGCACCTCCTTCTGGTGGTACACCGGGCACTCCTGGTCGCCGGCGCCGAAGTAGAAGATCCGGCCGGCGCCGCGGGTGTAGCACAGGCCGCTGCGGAACACCTCGCCGCCGGTGAACGAGGACACGAACACCAGCTCGTCCGGGTCCGGGACGTCGAAGGGCTCGCCATACATCTCGTCGTGCGGGATCACCAGCGGCTGCGGGATGCCGGCGGCGATCGGGTGGCCGGGCTTGACGGTCCACACCAGGTGCCGGTCGTCGCCGTGCCGCCAGCGGCGGTCCGCGCTGGTGCCCAGCAGGGAGGTGAACAGCTTGGAGCCGGCGCCGGAGTGCAGGACCACCAGCCCCATGCCGTCCAGGACGCGGCGGCGGATCCGGGCGACGGTCGCGTCGTCCATCTCGGCGTGCAGCAGATGGCTCCACCAGACGAGGACGTCGGTGTCCTCCACGGCCGCCGCGGTCAGGCCGTAGCCGGGCTGGTCCTGGGTCGCGGTTCTGATGGCTGTACCCGAGGCGGGGCCCAGCCTTTCGGCCAGGGCCGCCGCGACGGTGCCGTGGATGCCGAGCGGATAGCGTTCGGCGATCTCGGGGCGGGTGAGTTCGTGGTGGTTCTCGTTGAAGACCAGGACGCGCATCAGCTCGACGCCTGCTTCGCCCACTCGGAGTCCAGATACGACGCGGCGTCCTTGGCGGACTTCTTGCCGAGCATCACGTCCTCGACCGCGCCGTAGACCACGTCGACCATCCCCGGCAGCAGCGCGTCGTCGCCGGCCTCCCAGCTGAAGGCCTTCACGACCGTGCCCTGCGTCTGCGCCTGCTGGTACAGCTGGTAGGACTCCTTGAACACCGGGCCGGTCGTGGCCGGCGGCGTGTAGCCCTTGATCGCCGGGAAGAGCGCGTCGCTGAGGACGTTGTTGTCCAGGTTCGATTTGTCCAGTTGGAAGGCCAGAGCGAACTTCTTGGCCAGGTCCAGGTTCTTGGCGTGCGCGCTGACCTCCAGGCCGCCGCCGGTGTAGGCGGGCATGACGAGCTTGCCGTCGTCGGTGGGCCAGGCGAACACGCCGATGTCGTCCTTGATCGGGCTGGCGTCGGCGGCCGAGGCGAACCACACGCCCATCGGGTACATCGCGCCGCTGCCGTCCAGGAACGCCTTCTGGCTGTCGGCGTAGTTCCGGGACAGGCCGGAGCGGTCGATGTAGCCCTTGGCGGCCAGGTCGCCGACCCGCTGCAGGGCGTCGACGAAGTCCGGGTCGGAGAACTTCACCTTGTCGGTGTGCCGCTCGACCAGCCAGTTCGGGTCCTGGCGGTACACCTGGGTGGCGACGGTGGCCGACAGCGGCAGCACCGCGGCGAAGGCGTCGGAGCCGCCGCCGACCTGGAACGGCAGCAGGCCCGCGGCCTTGAGCCTGGCCGAGTCGTCGAGCAGCTGCTGGTAGGTGGTCGGCGTGCCGGTGATGCCGGCCTTGGCGAACATCGACTTGCGGTAGTAGACCATCGGGATGGTCTGGGTGTTCGCAGGAAGCTGATAGACCTTGCCGCCGATGGCGCCGCCGTCGGGGACCTCGAAGTTCGTCAGCTCACCGGGCTGCCAGGCGTACAGGTCGCCGGCCTGGGCGAAGCCGGTCGGCGTGACCGCGATCATCACGTCGGGGAACTGGCCGGAGGCCTTGAGCTGCTTGGCGTAACTGGTGCGGTCGGCGGTCGGGGACACCAGGCGCTTGACCTTCATGCCCGGGTACTGGTCGGTGACGCGCTTGATGGCCGCGTCCCAGTAGGCCGGGGTGAGGTTCGGGGTCTCGAAGGTCAGGAACGTGATCGTGTTGTCGCCGCCGCCACCGCTGCCGGAACTGGATCCCGAGTTCCCGCCGGCCGCGGAGCAGGCGGACAGGGCCAGAGCGGCGCCGGCTATGAGCGCGACCAGAGCCTTGGCCGAAGTCGGTGCCAGGTATCGACGTATGAACATCCACTGCCTCCCGGGGCTTGGGGGATGTGCTCCCGTGAGCGCTCACGGGAGCGCTCACGGGAAGTAGAGTGGTGCAGGTCACACACTCTCGTCAAGACCTGTTACGGGATTGCCGCGCCGACCACGGCTCAGGCCGAGCCGCGCACCCGCAGCTCGGGGCGGACCACGACCGGCTCCGGCGTGCGCCCGGCCAGCAGTTCGGCCGCCGCGGCGACGGCGAGTTCGCCCATCCGCCGGATGTCCACGTACACGGAGGTGATCGGCGGCTCGACCAGCTCCCCCAGCGGCAGGCCGTCGAAGCCGACGACCGCGAAGTCCTCGGGCACCCGGAGCCCCGCGGCTTTCAGGCCGCGCACCGCGCCGACGGCGAGGACGTCGTTGTAGGCGAACGCGGCGGTGAGCTCCGGACGGCGGGCGTGGAGCGACCGGGCCGCCGCGGCGCCGCCCTCGACGGTGCGCGGCGCGCTCTCGACGTCGTCCTCGGTGGCGTCCAGGCCCAGTTCCCGCGCGACCGCCAGGAAGCTGGTCCGCCGCTTGTCGCGCGGATCGGCCGCGCCGTCGATCATCCCGATCCGCCGATGCCCGGCCGTGGCGAGGTGCTCCACCGCCAGCCGCACGCCGGCCGCGATGTCGATGCCGACGCCCGGGGCGTGCCCGGCGTCCCAACCGGGGTCCAGGACGGCGAACGGCACGCCGAGCCGCACCGCGTGCGCGAAGACCTTCGGCGTGGTGAGGAACCCGGCGCCGACGTCGGCCTGGTCGGCCAGCGTCGACAGCGCCAGCACCTCCCGCTCCGGGTCCTCGCCGGTGTCGTAGAGCACGACCTGCCAGTCCCGTTCCTGCGCGGCCCGCAGCACGCCGGAGGCCAGCTCGGGGAAGAACGGGTTGCCGATGTCGGAGATGATCAGCCCGAGCGTGGTGGTGTCCTGCCGGATCAGGCCCCGCGCGAACCGGCTCGGCCGGTAGTTCAGGCTGCGCGCGGCGTCCAGCACCCGCCGCTTGGTCTCGGCGTCGATCTCCGCCTTGTCGTTGACCGCCCGCGACACGGTCTGCCGCGACACCCCGGCCAGCCTGGCCACGTCCTCGATGGTCGCGCGTTTGACCCGGGACTCCGGGGAAACGTTCAAGGTCGCCTCCTGCCGCCAGCGGAACGCCACGAAGGAACGGCGCCCCCGCTACGGGGACGCCGAACGCACGTGATCGGGGCGCCGCCGCCCCGGGTTTCACGGTACTCGATGAGGCGGGGGGCTTGGGGCAGGCGGGAAGCCTCAGTTGTGGATGACGCACCCGCTGGACTTGTTGCTCCACAGCGGCTGCATCGCGAACGTCCCGGTGGACAGCGTCACCTTCTGGAAGCCGCTCTCACACTGGTCGCCGATCTCCTCGCCGTTCGGCGCCACCCAGCCGTTGCCGGCCTGGGGGTCGCTGATCGACTCGGCGTACTCGTGGCCCTCGACGATGCTGAAGGCGTCCAGGTGGCCGCCGAGCGCGCTGTTCGGGCAGCGGCTGCCGGCCGGGGCGTCGAGCTGGTAGGGCATGTTGGTGTAGGAGACCGAGCCGGAGTAGTCGTGGTAGGCGCAGAAGCCGGAGCTCGGCCAGCCGTCGGGGTGGGTGCCGTGCGCGCTGAGCACGACGATCTGGGCGTTGGCGTTGCCGGAGACGCCGAAGTGCGACGCACCCCGGTTGCCCTCGTTGGCCACCGCGTTGGCGCTGGGGTTGGTCGGCTCGGCCTTGGAGTTGTCCATCCACAAGCCGCCGAACACCGCGCCGTTGAAGGTCGGCCCCTGACCGCTGGAGTCGGTGTACTGCGAGGTGATGGTCGACCAGTTGTCCCCGGTCGCCCCGAGGCCCTTGAACATGCTGGTCAGGTACGCCGGTATCCCATTGGTGTCCTTGTTCCACTGTGACCCCCAGAATACGAGGTACACCACCGGGTGCAGCTGGACGGGCCCGCCTCCGTAGTCCATGTTCTCCCCGGCCTGCGCGGCCTTCGCGGTCACGGTGTACCCGGCCACGTGCTGCGGGCCGTCCGAGGCCTGTCCGGTGCCGGCGGTGGCGCCGACGAGGCCGGCGGCCATGATGGCGGCGGCCGCGGCGATTCGCCCATTCCTGTTCACGCGCATGCTGAATTGCTCCCAACTCAGTGCTTTGGCATGGATGTGCGGTCACCGTGAGGGTAATCGCGGGAAAGGGGTTCGCATACCCTTGATAAGACCCTTGGCCGACCCGTGCCCTCGCTCGTGAAGGCCTGGCGGACCTGGCAAAACCCCCAACCTCCCGCCCCCGCCCCCGCCCACCTCCGTAGACTCGTCCCATGGCTCCCCACGAAACGACGCAAACGGTGACCGACGCGGACGACGTCCTGCGGCGGGTCTTCGGCTACGACTCGTTCCGTGGTGCGCAACAGAAGATCGTGGAGCACGTCATCGGCGGCGGCGACGCGCTGGTGCTGATGGCCACCGGCGGCGGCAAGTCGCTGTGCTACCAGATCCCGGCGCTGGTGCGGCCGGGGGTCGGGGTGGTGGTCTCGCCGCTGATCGCCTTGATGCAGGACCAGGTCGACGCGCTGACCGCGGTCGGGGTGCGGGCCGGGTTCCTGAACTCCACGCAGGACCCCGACCAGCGCCGGTTCGTGGAGCAGATGTTCCTCGCCGGCGAGCTGGACCTGCTCTACCTCGCGCCGGAGCGGCTGCGCTCGGAGTCGACCCTGCAGCTGCTGGACCGCGGCAAGATCTCACTGTTCGCGATCGACGAGGCACACTGCGTCTCGCAGTGGGGCCACGACTTCCGGCCCGACTACCTGGGCCTGTCGATGCTGCACGAGCGGTGGCCGGACGTGCCGCGCATCGCGCTCACCGCGACCGCCACCCAGGCCACGCACCGGGAGATCGCCGAGCGCCTGAACCTGGGCGGCGCCAAGCACTTCGTCGCCGGCTTCGACCGGCCGAACATCCAGTACCGCATCGTGCCGAAGTCCGAGCCGAACAAGCAGCTGCTGGACCTGCTGCGGACCGAGCACGCCGGGGACGCGGGCATCGTCTACTGCCTGTCGCGCGCCTCGACCGAGAAGACCGCGCAGTTCCTGGCGAACAACGGCATCGCGGCGCTCCCGTACCATGCCGGCCTGGACGCCGGGACGCGTGCGAACGCGCAGTCCCGCTTCCTGCGCGAGGACGGCCTGGTCATCGTCGCGACCATCGCCTTCGGCATGGGCATCGACAAGCCGGACGTCCGCTTCGTGGCGCACCTGGACCTGCCGAAGTCGGTCGAGGGCTACTACCAGGAGACCGGCCGCGCCGGCCGCGACGGCCTGCCCTCGACCGCGTGGCTGGCCTACGGCCTGCAGGACGTCGTCCAGCAGCGCAAGATGATCGCCTCCTCGGACGGCGACGACGCCTACCGCCGCCAGCTCACCGCGCACCTGGACGCCATGCTCGCGCTGTGCGAGACCATCGAGTGCCGCCGGGTCCAGCTGCTGAACTACTTCGGCCAGCCCGGCGAACCCTGCGGCAACTGCGACACCTGCCTGAACCCGCCGCAGTCCTGGGACGGCACGGTCGCCGCGCAGAAGCTGCTGTCCACGGTCTACCGCCTCAAGAGCGAGCGGCGGCAGCGCTTCGGCGCCGGCCAGTCCATCGACATCCTGCTGGGCAGGCAGACGCCGAAGGTCACGCAGTTCAGCCACGACCAGCTGAGCGTGTTCGGCATCGGCACCGACCTGTCCGAGCCCGAGTGGCGCGGCGTGGTGCGGCAGCTGCTGGCACAGGGCCTGCTGATGGTCGAGGGCGACTACAGCACGCTGGCGCTGACCCAGGACAGCGGCGCGGTGCTGCGCGGCGATCGCAAGGTACTGATGCGGCGGGAGCCGGAGAAGCCGGCGCGCGCGGCGAAGGCGAGCCGGTCGTCGTCGGCCGCGGTCGAGGAGCTGGGCGAGGAGGCCCGGCCGATCTTCGAGAAGCTGCGCGCGTGGCGCGGCGCGACGGCCAAGGAGCAGGGCGTCCCGGCGTACGTCATCTTCCACGACGCGACGCTGCGCCAGATCGCCACGCAGGCCCCGACCTCGCTGCGGCAGCTCGGCACCATCAACGGGGTCGGGGAGAACAAGCTCGCCAAGTACGGGCAGCCGATCCTGGACGCGCTCGCCGAGGCCCTCGACCGGCCGGGGAGCTCGGAAGGCGCGGAAACTGCGGGAACTGCGGGAACTGCGGGAAGCGCGGAGCGCCCGGAGCGCCCCGCGCCTGAAGAGCCGCCTGCCGAGCTCGACTTCGAGGAGCCTCCGGAGGAGGACTACCCCGATGAGTACTACGCCGAGTGAGCGTTACAGGTGAACCCTTGCGCTACAGGTAGACCCCGTCGATCTCGAACGACTGCACGGTGTCGGTCGTGAACCACGACCAGAACACCTTGCCGTGCAGGAACGTGTCCGCGTGGTACGTGTACGCGTCCCCGCCGGCGGTCTGCGTGGCCCACCGGCCGACCAGACCGTTCCCGCCGGAGCCGGTGACGGTGGTGAACTTCGAGAGGTCGAAGTTGATCCACTGCGCGGTCCCGTAGTTGGTGCAGACGATCACCAGCTTGTGGTTCACCGGGTCGTAGGCGGCCACCGAGTTGTGGTCACCGCTGTCGATGATCCGCATGCCGGGCCGGATGTGCCGGGTGAACTGGGCCAGGACGTAGTACTTGGGGTTGACCGCGCCGGTGGTGCCGGCGGCCTCGTCGCACTGGATGGCGCCCCAGCCGCCGCCGTCGAGCACCTGCCAGTAGACCCAGGCCGTCGGATGCAGCCAGGTGAGGTCCAGGTTCAGGTTGCTCGCCAGCGACATGCCGGAGGCGTCGCCCTCGCCGTACTCGGAGTTCCAGAGCACCTTGCCGGCCGACTTGGCGGCGTCGTAGAGCAGGTCGCGGCGGCCGCCGCCGTACTGGTAGCCGTGGGTGTTGATCTTCCCGACGTTGCCCTGCGCGGTGCCGCCGAGCCCCTGCCAGGTCGCGGTGGCCTCGTCGTAGGTGTTCTCGTCGGAGGCGGCGACCGGGGTGCCGTTCAGGCCGCGGCTGTTGAGTTCGGCGCGCAGATAGTTGATGACGGTGGCCTGGGTCGAGACGTCGAAGTGGCAGCCCTCCTGCGAGCTGCTGTCGGCCTTCCACCAGCCGGAGATCGGCTCGTTGAAGGCCTCGACGGAGGTGAACTGGAAGCCCCAGTTGTCGTGCGCGTACTTGGCGATGGTCGCGAGGTAGACGGCGTGCTGCTGGTAGTTCCAGGACTGGAGGTTGTCCGAGGTCCCGTCCGCCGACCCCGAGGGGTTGTGGTTGTAGCACATCCACCACATCGGCGAGTTGGAGAACAGCTCGAAGTGGTTGACGCCGCGGTCGCGGGCCTTCCAGAGCATGTTCCGCTGCGGGGCGTCGACGTACCAGTTCCAGCTGGAGGAGGCCGGGTCCTGGGAGTACCAGTCCAGCCAGTAGCCCTCCATCTGCCGGGTGGACTGCACGGCCGCGCCCTTGACCATCGTCGCGCCCCCGATGGAGTTCCAACTGCAGGCGCCGGCGTTGTAGCGCACGATGTTCAGGCCGAGGCCCGGCAGCGTGCCGCCGTTGTAGGGGGCGGAGTTGAGGGTGAAGAAGATGTCCGCGATGTCGTCGCGGTTCCCGAAGGCCTTGGCCCACCAGGCCAGGGAGGTGCCCCAGCCCTCCCACGTGCCCCAGGAGGTCCCCGGATCGACCGTGGTGGTGTAGTCGGCGTTGGCGTCGGACACCCCGAGGGTGGTGAACGCCGCGGCGGTGGCGGCGGTCGTCGCGGAGGCGGCGAGGAAGGTACGTCGGCGCATGCTGTTATCGGCCACGGATGTCAGGCTACAGATTCAACAGGTTTGCGAAAGCCCCTCGAGCTGCCCGATCGCCCGGCGTGTCGCCCTTCTGCCGCGGCACCCCCGCCGCTCCCGCCGCTGTGCCCGAGCCGGATAGCTGACCTGCGGCGCAGCGGCCGAACCGGTTACCGCAGTGACAGCCCGTTCGGCTACGGTAGCCGTGCCGGACCGAGAACCGCGCCGGACCGGTCCAACGGAGGGGATCACACTTTGACGTCGAGCATCCCGAGCATGGCGGTCGCCGCCGTGGCGGCCGCGTCCATAGTCCGCGGGCTGTCCAAGGGATACGGCTCGCGGCGGGGCCAGGGGGCCGCGGGGAAGGCCGGTCGGGCCGCGCAGCCCGACGCCGTGAAGCCGGTGCCGATCGACCGCTCGCACGGCGATCCGGAGCTGGCCGCGCTGCGGCAGGCCGCGCGGGTGGCCGACTGGCCGGGCATGGAGGCGATTCTGCGGCCGGTGCGCGAGCGCGGTGACTTCGAGCGGTTGACCTTCCTGGTCGCCAACGTCGAGGACCTCGGGGGCGACTTCCTGCTCAAGCTGCCCGAGCAGCTGCCCGGCGACCCGCTCGCGCTGAGCGTGGCCGGTGCACGGCACTCGGCGTGGGCCTGGGAGGCGCGCACCGGCTATCGCGCCTCGCAGGTGTCCGAGGAGCAGTTCCGGGTGTTCCACGAGCGGCTGCGGGTCGCCGAGGAGTACCTGTACACGGCCGCCGAGCTCGATCCGGCCAGTGCCGCGCCCTGGTACACGCTGTGCGTCACCAGCCGCGGGCTCGAGCACGGCGCCGACATCACCCGCCGGCGGTTCGAGGCCGGGGTCCGGCGCGCGCCGGACCACGTCGGCCTGCACCGGCAGATGCTGCAGCAGCTGTGCGCGAAGTGGGGCGGGTCGCACGAGGAGATGCACGCCTTCGCCGCCAAGGTGTTCCAGGACGCACCGCCGGGCAGCGGACTCGGCGAGATCGTCGCGCAGGCCCACCTGGAGCACTGGCTGGACCTGGAACAGGGCCCCGACGACCTCTACATCCGGCACGCGGAGGTGCTCGGGGAGCTGCGGCGGGCCGCCAACGCCTCAGTGTTCCACCCGGCCTTCGCCCCCACGTCCTCCCCGTACACCGCGCTGAACGCCTTCGCGATGGCCTTCTGGCTGGCCGACGACAAGGACTCCGCGGGTCGGTTGTTCGAGCGGATCGGGGACCACGCCACCAGGGCCCCGTGGCGGTATCGCGGCGACCCCGAGCGGGTGTTCGCGGTGGCACGGCAGGACTGCGTCAAGAAGCGAAGGAAGTAGGGGAGCCAACGTGAGCACCGAACCCGGCCACACTTTCCAGGTCGACCTGCGGGGACTGGTCGACCTGCTCTCGCACCACCTCTACTCCTCCCCGAAGGTGTATCTGCGGGAACTGATGCAGAACGCCGTGGACGCCATCACGGCGCGCCGCCTGCTGGACGCCTCGGCCCCGTCGCGGATCCGGATCCGGACCGGCGTGGACGGCGGGATCCAGGTCGAGGACTCCGGCGTCGGGCTGACCGAGGCCGACGTCCACACCTTCCTGGCCACCATCGGCCGGTCCTCCAAGCGTGCCGAGGACGGCGGCCTGGACCTGACCGCGGCGCGCCAGGACTTCATCGGCCAGTTCGGCATCGGCCTGCTGGCCTGCTTCGTGGTGGCCGACGAGATCACCGTGGTCTCGCGCAGCGCCCGCGAGGCGAACGCGCCGGCCGTGGAGTGGCGCGGCCGCAGCGACGGCACGTACCAGATCAGGACCCTGCCCGCCGGGACGGTCGCCGAGCCCGGCACCACGGTCACCCTGGTGCCGCGCGCCGACGGCAGCGAGTGGCTGGAGCCCAACCGCGTGCTGCGGCTGGCCCGGCACTTCGGCTCGCTGCTGCGCTACGACGTGGAGATCGTGGACCGGTTCGGCGACGTCAGCAAGGTCAACGACACCCCGCCGGTGTGGGACCGGCAGTACGGCTCGCCGCTGGCCCGGCGCGAGGCGCTGGCCGGGTACGCGAAGTCGACGTTCGACTTCGCCCCGCTGGACACCATCGATCTGGACCTGCCGCTGGTCGGGCTCAAGGGCGTGGCGTTCGTGCTGCCCACGCCGGTGCACCCGACGAAGCGCTCCGGGCACCGCGTCCACCTCAAGGGCATGCTGCTGTCGGACTCGGCGCAGGAGCTGGTGCCGGACTGGGCCTTCTTCGTGTCCTGCGTCGTGGACACCACCGGGCTGCGGCCGACGGCCTCGCGCGAGGCGCTGTACGAGGACGAGACGCTGGCCGCGGTGCGCGACGCGATCGGCGAGCGGATCCGCGAGTGGCTGGTGGGGCTGGCGGCCTCGGACCTGACCCTGCTGCGGCGCTTCATCGACGTGCACCACCTGGCGGTCAAGGCGCTGGCCCGCTACGACGACCGGCTGCTGGCACTGCTGCTGCCGTGGCTGCCGTTCGAGACCACCGACGGCAACGTCAGCCTGGACGAGTTCGCCCGCGCGCACCCGGTGGTGCTGGTGACGCAGAGCGTCGAGGAGTTCCGGCAGGTCGCGCCGATCGCCGCCTCGGCCGGGCTCGGCGTCGTCAACGGCGGCTACGTGTACGACAGGGAACTGGTCCACCGGCTGCCGGAGGTCCGGCCCGGGGTCACGGTCGCGGACCTGGACCCCGAGACGGTCAGCGCGCACCTGGACACCGTGGACCCGGCCGCCGAGCTGGCCGCGGCGGCGTTCCTGGCGCGGGCCCGGGCGGTCTGCGACAAGTTCGACACCGACGTGGCGCTGCGCTCGTTCCAGCCGGTCGGCGTGCCGGCCATGCTGGTCGACAACCGCGAGGCGCGGCACGAGCGGCGGCGCGCGGAGCTGTCGGCCGACGCCGACGAACTGTGGGCCGGGATCCTGGGCTCGCTCGGGTCCTCGGCGCCGCGGGCCCAGCTGATCGTCAACCATCTCAATCCCCTGATCCGCAAGATCGCGGACATCGCGGACGCCGGCCTGTCCGAGACCGCGATCGAGGCGCTGTACGGGCAGGCGCTGTTGTTGTCGCGGCGTCCGTTGCGGCCGGCCGACCACGCGTTGCTGAACCGGTCGTTCATCGGGCTGTTGGAGTTCGCGGCCGCCGCGGCCACGACCTCCGACACACGGGGTGAGGCGTGAGCGGGTTCTCCACCAAGGAGGAGTTCTTCGGCGCGCTGCGCGAGAACCGCGAGCGCGCCGACGGCCGGGCCAAGGCGGCGATCGCCGAGGAGATCGCCGACGAGGCCGAGGTCTTCGGCGACGACGAGGTCACCGCCACCGCGCTGGTGGAGCTGATGAGTGCGTACCACGGCAGCGGCGAGCGGGTGAAGTACCCGGTGGTGTTCGCGCGGCTGCTGCGGCTGTGGGACCGCAATCCGAAGGCGTTCGACGAGTGGGAGGCGCACCGCGTCTTCTGGTACTTCAAGTGGGTCGGCTCGGGGCTGCTCACCACGCCGGACGTGCCGCTGACCGCGATCCGCGGCTGGATCGCCGAGATGCGCAAGCGCTACGAGGCCGCCGACCACGGGCTGCAGCCGGTGTACGGCCAGCTGCACGCGCTCGCGCAGCACGTCGGCGAGGGCGAGGAGCTGGCCTACGAGCTGTGGGCCACGCGCGGGCGGACGCGGATGAGCGACTGCGAGGCCTGCGAAGCCCGGGCGCGTGCCGAGTACCACTTCGGGCGCGGCGAGGACGGGCTCGGGATGGCCGAGCTGGAGCCGACGCTGGACGGCCGCAGCACGTGCGACGAGGAGCCGCACGTCAGCCAGTCGGTGGCGCTGCTGCCGCTGGTACGGCTGGGCCGGACGGACGAGGCGCGCGGGGCGCACCTGGCCTCGTACCGGACGGTGCGGGGGCGCGAGGCGTACCTGGCCTCGGTCGGACGGCACCTGGAGTTCTGCGCGCTGACCGGGAACGAGGCGCGCGGGCTGGAGCTGCTGGCGCAGAACCGGGCGCTGTTCGGGTTCACGGCGGCGCCGCTGGGCCGGCTGGAGTTCCTGACCCGGGTCGAGCTGCTGCTGCGCCGGCTGGCGGCGGTCGGGCACGCGGACATGCCGTGCGGCGGACCGCTGGGGCGGGAGTGGACGGTCGCCGAGCTGCTGGAGTCGGTCGCGGCGGACGCGGACTCGCTGACGGCGCGGTTCGACGCTCGGAACGGGAACACGGCGTTCTCGGGGCGGCGCGCCGCGCAGCTGGCGGCGGTGCCTTTGGTCGCCGAGCTGAACCTGGGGGTGCGGGCGGCGAGGCTGTCGGCGTCGGAGGGTGCTGATACGCCGCTCGCAACGCCTGCCGCCGGGCTCGCGGTCGCGGTCGCGGTGTCGCAGGAGCCGGCGACGGCCGTCCCGGACGACTTCGCGACGCTGGTGACCGAGGCGCTGACGTTGGACAAGCAGTTCCATCCGGACGCGCGGCGGCTGTGGGACGCGCTGCTGGAGCGCGCGGACGGTGCGGACGCCGACAAGGTGGACGACATCCTGCGCGGGGAGATCGCGACGGAGCGCGCGAGCCGTGCGCACCAGGACCGGGACTGGGACGCGGTGAAGGCGCACTTCCTGGAGGCGGCCGCGTGCTACGAGCGCGCGGGGCGTCCGGACCGGGCGATCGCGTCGCGGGCCCGGGTGCAGTGGAGCAAGGCGACGCGCGGGGATCAGGACGCTGACGCGGCGGCGGTCACCGAGAAGGCGTGGCCGGAACTGAACGCGCTGCTGCAGGAGATCGACACCCTGCTGGCCGGCGGCGGCCTCGGGCAGCATCTCGCCGACGCGCAGGTGCAGAAGCTGGTGGTGCACCAGAGCCGGGTGTTCGCGGCCCGCAACGCGGCGATCCGCGCGTCCGACGCCGCGGACCGCGAACGGTGGCTGGGCGTCTTCCGCGCCGAGACCGACCGCATGGTCCGCGAGGGCAACGGCTTCGACGCACCGCAGCGCCTGGCCCTGGTGATGGAGGCGATCGCCGAGTACGACGCCACCCACGACGACCCCAAGGCGGCCGAACCGCCGGCCCGCCACGCCCTGCAGATCTTCACGGACCTGAAGTGGCCCTGGCGCCTGCACCGCTCCCGCATGATCCTCGGCCTCGCCCTGGCCGGCCAGGACCGCCACGCCGAGGCGATGCAGGTCCTGCAGACGGGCATCGCCGAAGCACACCCCGCAGTCGACGCGGACGAGCTGACGCCCCTGCACCGACTGCTCGCCGAGACCGCCCTGCAAGGCGGCGAACCCGCCACCGCGGTCCGCGCCTTCGCCGAGGCCGCGGTCCGCCTCGACCGCGAGGGCGACGCCTTCGGCGCGGTGGAGACCCGCTGGCGGATGAGCAGCGCGCTGGCGGCGCAGGGGCAGACCGCGGACGCGGTCGCGGTGTTGGAGACGCTGGTGGAGGTGCCGCTGCGGGGCGATGGGGGGTATGCGGAGGGCGGACGCGACGGCGGTGGCGATTTTGGCGGCGCGAGCGAGGCCGAAACAGACCTGGCAGCCTCGGCCGGACAGCTAGTCGATGCGGGCGCTGGGCCCAGTGGCCCGGCTGCGGTTGGGCACGAATCTGGCGATGCGAGCGAGGCCGAAGCGGGCCTGGCAGGCGCGAGCGCAGAGCTCGGCGGGCCGGCAGCAGCTGGACATGAATCCGCTGGCGCGAGCACAGGACTCGGCGAACCGACTGCTGCCAAGCCCGTCAAGCACCCCACCCGCGCCGACATGCTCATGGTCCAGGTCCGTGCCGATCTGGCGCGGGGCTTGCTCGCGTTGGACGAGCCGCGGGCGGCGGCTGTGGAGTTCCTGCATGTCGCCGATGCCGTTGACGGGTGGGCTGATGCGAGTCGGTTGACCGCTGCCGCGGCTGAGGCCGCCGGGGCGCTCGCGTTGGCGCGGAACTGGGAGGGGGCTCGGGCTGCGTGGGCTCGGGCTGTCGCGTCGAATGCGGTGGCGCCGCGGATTCCGGACATGACCGAGGCGTTGCGGGATATGGCCGGGGAGACGATCAATGCCTTCGGGGCTGAGGGGGCCGATGAGGCGCTCGGGTATCTGGATGAGGCTGATCGGATGCGGGTCGGTTTCTCGGAGGCGGCGCTGAATCAGTTCCTGAGTGTCGAGGTCGATGAGGCTCAGACCTGCTACACCCGCGGGTGGGTGCTCAACGCGGCGGGGCGGCCGGAGGAGGCCATCGAGCAGTTGGAGAAGGCTGCCTTGCTCTACGACCGGCCCGGATTCGCCGGGATTCCGCCGCGGTTCGATGCGATTCGGCAGGCCGCCGTGATCGAGTACCGGGCGCTGGATCGGGAGGACGCCGCGAAAGCCAGGCTCGACAAGGCCATCGCCGATGCCGAGGCCGCCGGGCACTCTGACGGTGTCGCCACGCTGCGCAAGCTGCGCGACGCCATCCGCTGAGAGAGAAGACAAGAGTGCTGCCTCCGGCCACATAGGCCGGAGGCAGTCCTCGGACTCGGCGCCGCGGCACCGGCCCGCACCCTCACCCCTCCCGCAGTCCCGCCGCCAAGGCCGCCCGCGCCGGCAGCCACGTCGCCAGCCCCGCCAGCGCCGCGCCGCCGCCGACCACCAGGCCCAGCATCCCCAGCGGCATCGCGGCGCCGGACGTGCCGCGCGTCATCCCGCTCGCGTACGTCGTCAGCACCGCGGTCGCCACCGCCAGCCCCAGCGCGGCGGCCACCACCACCGCGGTCGCCGTCTCCCAGCCCAGCATCCGCCGCACCTGACGCCGCGTCGCGCCGGTCAGCCGCAGCGCCGCGAACTCGCGGCCCCGGTCGCTGATGCTCATCGCCAGCGTGTTGACCACCGCGATCGCCGTGAAGGCCACGATCAGGCCGAGGGTCACGTAGCCGATCTTCGCGCCGGCGTCGTCGTTCGAGGCCTGGGCCTGCACCCGGTCCTGGATCCCGAGTCCCGGGTCCGCCTTCAAGGCCCCGGTCAGCGCCGTACGCGCGACACCCGGCGCCTTCACCAACAACTCGTCGTCGAGAGGCACGTCCACGTGCGGCGCGAGCAGGTCGTGCGCCACCACCAGGTCGCCGAAGCCGAGCTGCCGGGAGTAGAGCGCGACGATCGTCACGTGCGCGGGCGTCCCGTCCGGCAGCGTCATCGAGACCTGCGATCCGAAGTGGTACCCCTGCCCGTACGCCGCCGCCGCGGTGTCCGGCCCGGTCAGCTGCGCGATGCTCCCGTCCGTGACGCCCAGGTCCAGCGTGTCGGACAGGCCCGCCGGGGTCACGCCGAGCACGTTCCGGTTGTTCAGCCCGGTGCGCACCGTCGCGTGCAGCACCTGCGTCACCGTCCGCACCCCCGGCACCGCCTTCACCTCCGCCGCCGCGTTCGCCGGCACCTTGCTCCCCACCACGTAGTCGGCGATGTTCCCCGCCGCGCGCTGGGCCGTGGCCGCGTCGGCGACGCTGGTCTGCGAGAACAGGATCGTGCAGGCCATCGCCGTCATCAGCGTCAGCGGCGTGATCACCGAGGCCAGCCGGGGCGCGGCGGCGCGCAGGTTGTTCGCCGCCAGGTACCCGCCGACCCGCGACATCCGCAGCGGCACGCCGAGCACGGCCGCCGCCAGCCGCGCCACCCACGGCCCGAGCAAGGCCAGCGCGATGCACCACAGCAGCACGGCGTTGAAGCAGACCGGGGTCGAGGCGGCGTCAGTGTGCAGACCGGTCAGCACCGCCGTCAGCACCGTGGCGCCGCCGATCGCCAGCACCCCGAACAGGGCCCTGACGAACGACACCCGCGGCGGCTTCAGCTCGGCCTCGCCGAGCGCCTCGACCGGACGGATCCGCGTGGCCCGCCGCCCCGAGATCCGCGCGGCCGCCCAGCCGGCGAACACCGTGGCCAGCACCGAGGCGAACACCGGGAACACCGACAGCACCACCGGGACGTTTGCCGGGATGATGTCCAGCGCCACGAACTCGCCGTGCAGCCAGGCGCCCAGCGGCAGCCCCGCGAACGCCCCCGCCACCCCCGCGGCCAGGCCGACCGCCAGCGCCTCGCCGCCGATCATCTTGCGCACCTGCTTGCCGGTCGCGGCCACGGCGCGCAGCACCGCGATCTCCCGCTGCCGCTGCTGGATCGACAGCGCGAAGGTGCCGACCACGACCAGGACCGCGACGATCAGCGACGTGCCGCCGAGCACCGCGCCCATGCTGATCAGGCGCACCGAGGCGTTGGCGGAGTCGGGGAACTCGGCCGGACCGCGGGAGTCGCCGGTGTGGACGATCGGAGCCGGGATCTCCCCCGGCGCGACGGAGGCAATGAGGGTATTGACATCCTTCTCGGTGGAAGCGGGATCCCCCGCTGGGAACACCCCGATCGCGTCGACCTGGCCCACGTGCCCGGCCAACTGGCGGGCCTCAGCCGTGTCGAAGTAGATCGCGGCCTGGCTCGGGAAGCCCTGCGCCGTGATGCCGACGACGCGGACCGGCATCGTCCCGGTCGCGGTGCGCAACGGCGCCGTGGATCCGACGTGCAGCCTCGTCGCGGCCGCGGTGGACGCGTCGAGCACCACCTCGTCCGGGGCCGCCGGCGCGCGGCCGGAGGCCGGCGTCAAGGCGGACAGGGAGGCGGATTCCCAGCCGTGGCCGAAGGAATCGCTGGTCGGACCGCCGGGGAGGTAGGCCGCGAACTGCACCTCGGTGGCGACCGCCTTCACCGAGGGCAGGGCCCTGATCTGGTCGGCGAGCGCCGCGGAGACCCACACGTGGTCGCTGACCGGCTTGGCCTTGTTCTTGACCTTGCCCTTCCCCTTGCTCTCCACCGCGTGCACGTTCTGGTCGCCGGTGACGACGATCGGCGCGGCGGCGAAGCGTTCGGGCTTGACGGTCCCGAGGATGCCGGTGGCCAGGAGGGTTCCGCAGCCGGTGACCAGTGCAGCGGCGCAGAACAGGGCGACCAGGGCGCCGATGAAGCCGCCCTTGCGGTGGCGCAGTGTGGCGACAGCCAGAGACAGCATCATCGGGCCCACGCTCCCAGGCGGATCATGCGGTCGGCGACGCCGGCGGCGGTCGGGGCGTGCAGGGAGTCGGCGATGCGGCCGTCGGCCAGGAACAGGACGGTGTCGGCGTAGGCGGCCGCGACCGGGTCGTGGGTGACCATGACGATGGTCTGGCCCATGGTGTCCACGGTCTCGCGCAGCAGGACCAGCACCTCCCGGGCGGTCATGGTGTCCAGGGCGCCGGTGGGCTCGTCGGCGAAGATGACCTCGGGGTCGGCGATCAGCGCCCTGGCGATCGCCACGCGCTGCTGCTGGCCTCCGGAGAGCTGGCCGGGCCGGTGGTGGGTCCGCTCGGTGAGGCCCACGCGCTGGACCACCTCGGCCAGCCGCGCGCCGTCGGCCCGCTTGCCGGCCAGCCGCAGCGGCAGGGTGATGTTCTGGCTCACGGTCAGCGAGGACACCAGGTTGAACGTCTGGAAGACGAAGCCGGCGCGCTCCCGGCGCAGCTCGGTGAGCTTGGTGTCGCTGAGCCCCGACAGATCGGTCCCGCCGAGCTTGACGGTGCCCGCGGTGGGCCGGTCCAGGCCGGCGGCGCAGTGCAGGAACGTGCTCTTGCCGGACCCGGACGGGCCCATGATCGCGGTGAAGCCGCCCTTGGGCAGGCCGACCGAAACCTCGCGCAGCGCCGCGACCGCGCCGCGGCCCTTGCCGTAGACCTTGCTGACGG
This sequence comes from Catenulispora sp. GP43, assembly GCF_041260665.1. Taxonomy (NCBI): domain Bacteria; kingdom Bacillati; phylum Actinomycetota; class Actinomycetes; order Catenulisporales; family Catenulisporaceae; genus Catenulispora; species Catenulispora sp. GP43. Next base: position 110,433 of record NZ_JBGCCT010000011.1, read on the forward strand.
CCTGAAGCGTGATCGCTTCCGTCGCCGTCCCGGTGATCGCCTTGTTCATGCTTATAAGCGTGCCGAGCTGCGGCTCCGTTCCCCAGAGACGCCGTCATCGATCACCCGTGACCTCGTCACGGGTATCGTCGTGACGTGATCCGACTGCTGTTGGCCGAGGACCAGCTCGTGGTGCGCGGCGCCCTGGCCGCTCTGCTCGATCTGGAGCCGGACCTGGAGGTCGTGGCCCAGACCGCGACCGGCGACGAGGTGGTGCCGCAGGCGCTGGTGTTCGCCCCGGACGTGGCCCTGCTGGACATCGACATGCCCGGCGGCATCGACGGGCTGGAGGCCGCGGCGCGGCTGAAGCAGAAGGTGCCGACGTGCCGGACGCTGATGCTCACCTCCAACGGCCGCCCCGGCATGCTGCGCCGGGCGCTGGAGGCGAAGGTGGACGGCTTCCTGCTGAAGACCGCGCCCCCGGAGGAGCTGACCGCCGCGATCCGCACGGTCGCCGCAGGCGGCCGGGTCCTGGACCCGTCCCTGGCCGTCGCGGCCTGGGACCTCGCGGAGAACCCGCTGACGCCGCGCGAACAGGACGTCCTGCGCGAACTGGCCGGCGGTGCCGAGCCGCCGGAGATCGCCGCCGCGCTGCACCTGTCGACGGGGACGGTGCGCAACGTGCTGACGGCGATCGTCGGGAAGCTGAACGCGCGGAACCGGACGGACGCGGTGCGGATCGCCCGCGAGGCGGGGTGGGTCTAGGGCTGGTTCAACCGCCGTCGCCACCGCGGTTGTGCTCGTCGCGCCACGCCAGCCAGTCCCGCAGTTCGCCGAAGTCGAAGCTCGGCCCCGGGTCTCGGACCACGAACAGGCTGACGCCGAGCTCCACCTCGCGCTCGCACTCCGCGGGATCGCCGCCGACCAGGACGGAGCGCTTGATCTCCGCCGGATCCCGGCCGATCGCGGCGCAGTGCTCCGCCAGCACCTTCATCTTGTGCTCCAGAACGTCGCCGCCGGCGAAGCTGTGCCAGATGTCGGCATGCCGCGCCACGACCCGCAGCATCTTCTTCTCCCCGCCGCCCCCGATCAGCACCGGGATCTTGCGCGTCGGCGGCGGGTCGAGCCGGCTGAAGCGGTGCTCGATGCGGGGCAGGGACCGCGCCAGGTCGTCGATGCGGCTGCCCGGCGTGCCGAACTCGTAGCCGTACTCGACGTACTCCTGTTCCTTGAAGCCCGCGCCGATGCCGAGGATGAGCCGGCCGCCGCTGATGTGGTCGACGGTTCGGGCCATGTCGGCGAGCAGGTCCGGGTTGCGGTAGCTGTTGCAGGTGACCAGCGGGCCGATCTCGACCCGCGAGGTGGCCTCGGCCCAGGCTCCGAGCATGGTCCAGCACTCGAAGTGCTTGCCCTGGCTCACCTTGCCGAGCGGGAAGAAGTGATCCCAGTTGAACAGGACGTCCACTCCCAGTTCCTCGGCCTGCGCGGCCGCCCGGCGGATGGCCGGGTAGTCGACGTGCTGCGGCGCCAGCTGGATACCGACACGGGTCTTCGACGAAGTCTGAGTGATCACGAGTGAGAGCCTACTGACGGCGATCGCGTTCGGATTGCGGCAACTCCGCGCACAGCAGGTACCAGCCGTCGTCCGGCCCGGCGGTCAGCGTCCCGCCGTGCTCGGCCAGGCGCAGGGTCAGGCCGCCGACGCCCGATCCCGGTGCCCCGACGTCGGCTCCGACTCCGTCGTTCTCGACCTCCAACCGCACCACCGCCCCGGTCACGGCGACCGCGATCCTCGCGTGCCGCGCCGTGCTGTGCCGCAGCACGTTGGTCACCGCCTCGCGCAGCACCACGCCGAGCACCGCGCCCGCATCCGGCGGCACCGGAAGCTCGTCGCCCTCGACCTCCACCGCCACGTCGGCCGCGGCCAGGACCGCCGCCGCGGAGGCCAGTTCGTCGCCGAACGACAGCTCGCGCGATCCGCCTGTCAGGGCCCGTAGTTCGCTCTCCCCTTGCGCCGCCAGCCGTTCCACATCGCGGATCTCGGTCAGGCAGCGCTCGGGATCGGTCGCGCGCAGCCGCCGCGCCAGCTCCGCCTTCAGCAGGATCGCGGCGAGTCCGTGCCCCAGCAGGTCGTGCAGATCCCGCGCCGCGCGCAGTCGCTCCCCCACCACCGCCGCGCGCGCCAGGCCCTCGTTGGCCTGCTGGAGTTCGCGCACCAGGCGGGCCAGCCGCAGCATGCCGTAGACGACCAGACACGTCACCAGCGCGTTCAGCACCGCCGACAGCGCGCTCGTGCCGTCGGCCCAGGCCAGCAGGCCACCGATGCCGAGGGCCGCCGCGACCACCGGCGCCGCCAACGGCAGGGGCAGCGCGACCAGCAGCGAGCCGGTCAGCAGGCCCAGGGAGGCGATCCAGTTCTGGCCGAAGGCGTGCATCGGGGCGAAGGTCAGCGCCGCGAAGAGCACGAGCGCCGCCTCGCTGTGCCGCTTCTCGTCCCGGACCGAGTAGACGACCTGCAGCGTGCACAACACCGCCAGCACCAGCAGGGCCGGGGCGATGAGCGCCGCCGGGACGTAAAGCAGGGTCCGTACACAGAAGGCGCCCAGCAGCAGGTAGTAGAGCACCCCTGCGCGCCGCAGCTCCGGGCTGTCCACCGGCTCGGCCGCCGACTGCGTGGCCGGCACCGACGCCTCGACCGCGAAGCGGCCGTCCGCCTCCAGGCCCGCCGCCAGCCGCCCGCCGCTGGCGCGGACCCGCTCGGCGAGCCCGTCCAGCACGTCCGTGCCGAGCGCCGCGGTCCGCACGCCGTCGCTGACGACGCGCAGTGTGACCTGTCCGGCGGCCTCCCCGGTGACGATCTGGCAGTGCCGCGCGTCGCCGACCCGCACCACCGCCGTCACGGCTTCGCGCAGCACCGTCGCCAGGACGGTCCCGGCCGGGCCCAGCGGCTCGGTGTGCCCGCTGACCACCTCCGCCTCGATGCCGGCGGACTGCAACAGGGCCCTGGCGCTGGCCGACTCGGGCGCCAGCGAGAGGCTGCGCAGATCGGCGGCGGTCGCGCGGGTCGCGGCCAGGGTGGCGCGGGCGTCGGCGAGCAGGCCGTCCAGGACGTCCGGATCCTGCTTCGCGGCCAGCTCCCGGATGCGGGTCAGCCCCGACGAAAGGTCAGTGTCCAGCCCCTCGGCGATGCGCAGGCGTTCGGTGGTCACGGCGGCGGCGGCGAGCGTCAGGCGGGTCTCGTGGACCCGCGCGGCGAGGGCGGCGAGCGTCGTCACGGCATACAGGACCATCCCGCCGAGCAGGACCGTGACGCACATGTCGACGGTGTCGCGCGCGCTGTCCGTACGCACCGCCTGCACCCATGCTGTCGCCCCGAGCACAGGCAGAACCAGAGGCCACAGCCCCTGCAGGAACACGGCCCCGACCGGCACCGCCAGCAGCCCCACCGACGCGCCGGCCGGCACGACCGCCACGAACCCGCACACCAGCTGCGCCGCCATCCGCGGCCACGTCGCCGGCCGGAACTCCAGCAGCAGGATCGCCAGACACGCCGCGACGATGGCGAGCCCCGCCGCCGGATCGTCGGGAACGCGCCCCGCGGCCTTGATGAAGTGCACCGACACCAGTGCCGCGGCCACGGCGAACACCAGTCCGCGCGCCAACCGCGGCGGGCTGTCGCTCCCCGTGATCCCCACCGCTTCATGGTAGAACTGGCGGCCATGCGCGAGACGATCACGGTCACCGCGGTCGGCGGATTCCCGGTGGGCGGACAGGAAAGCGACGGCCGCTTCGAGGGCCAGGCTCACGTCCAGTACATCCGGCTGGCCCGGCCGCGCGGCGCCTTCCCGCTGCTGATGCTGCACGGCGGCGGCCTCACCGGCGCCTGCTTCGGCGACACGCCGGACGGCCGCCCGGGCTGGCAGTGGGACTTCCTGGCCGCCGGGCTCGACGTGCTGGTCGCGGACGGCGTCGGCTACGGACGCGCCTCCTATCGCCCCCGGCCCACCGAGGCGCTGCTCCGCGATCGCCAAACCCTCTGGGACTTGTTCCGGATCGGCTACCCCGACAGCAGGTTCCCGACCGAGGCGTTCGACGCGTTCCTGAAGCAGGTAGTACCGGTCAACCGCGACCTGCCGGCGATGCGCCAAGCCGGCTACGACGCGGTCGTGGACCAGACCGGCCCCTGTCTCCTCCTGACCCACAGCGCCGCCGGGCCATACGGTTTCCGTTCCTCACTGGCGCTGCCGGACAGCGTCCGGGCCCACATCGCCGTCGAGCCGTCCGGCGCCCCCGACCCGGACACGACCGACCTGGCACCGCTCCGCGCCATCCCGCACGTGTTCCTCTGGGGCGACCACCTCGACGACGACCCGATGTGGCGCGACGAATACGCCTCGGCCCGCCGCTTCCACGACGCGCTGCGCTCGCTCGGCGCCGACTCGGAGTGGATCGACCTCCCCGCGCGCGGCATCACCGGCAACTCGCATCTGCTGATGATGGACGACAACTCCACCCGACTCTCACGCCTGCTTTGCGACTGGTTGCGCAGTAAGGGTCTCATCGCACCTCCGCCCACAGACGACGAAGTGACCACCTGACGAAATGCCCCACGGAGCCGCCACCCCTCCGGAGTAGGGTCGGGCCCGGCCCTGGGAGGGACTTTGTCCGCGACAGTCGAAGCGGATGCCGTCGGCATCCGCAAGGACACCGTGTTCGGCCGCATCGGCGGCGCCCTACGAGAACGCGACTTCCGCTGGTGGTTCGCCGGCCAGATCACCTCGGCCTCCGGGGTGATGGCGCAGGCCGTGGCACTGTCCTGGTGGATGCTGCAACAAACCGGCGACGCGGTGTGGCTCAGCGTACTGACGGTCTGCACCTGGGGCCCGACCCTGATCGCCGGCGCCTGGGCCGGTGCGGTGGTGGACCGCTCCGACCGCCGGCGCCTGCTCATCGTGACGCAGTCGGCCCTGATGGGCGTCGCGACGGCGCTGACCGTACTGGCCGCCACCGGCACCCTCGCGGTCTGGAACGTCCTGCTCGCCTCGGCCCTGTCCGGCGCGACGATGGCCGTCGACTCCCCCGCCCGGCAGGTGTACGTGGTGGATCTGGTCGGAGCCGACGGCGTGGCCAGCGCGGTCGGCCTGTGGGAAGTGGCACTGAACGCCTCGCGCGTAGTGGGCCCGGGCCTGGGCGGGGCACTACTGGCCGGACCGGGCGCGACGGCGTGCTTCGGAGTGAATGCGGGCTCTTATCTGGCACCGCTGCTCGTCCTGATCCGGATGCGATCACGCACCACGCCCCCGGCTCACCGACGCGGCCGGACACGCGGCGCGGCACGCGACGGCATACGCTACGCACTCCGCTCACCGATCATCCGCGCACTGCTCCCGATGTCGGCAGCCTCCGGCCTCATTTTCGGCATGGGTGTCGCCCTCCCACCCCTGGTCCAGCGCGCCCTGCACCAAGGCGGCGGCGGATACGGGGCGATGATGGCGGCCTTCGGCGTCGGCGGCCTACCCGGCGCCCTGCTGGCCGCGTCACAGCCGGAGCCGACGGGCCGCCGCGTCCGCTGGCTGGCCCTGGCGACCGCAGCGGCGGTGATCGGCATCGCGCTGTCCCCGACGATGCCGGTCGCCCTGGCGGCGATGGTGGCACTCGGGGTGACGTCCATCTGGTTCATCGCATCGGCGAACACATTGGCCCAGTTGCGTTGCGCGCCGGACATGCGCGGCCGGGTGATGAGCCTGTGGGGCGTGGCGATGACGGGAGTCTCGCCGATCAGCGGCTTCGGGGTCGCGGCGGTGGTGCAGTATGTCGGGCCGAGGGAGGGGTTCTCGATATCGGGGATCGCGCTGGGACTGGCGGCCCTGGCGGGATGGCGGGCTTTGCGGGATTAGCCCCTGCCCCCTACCCCCTCACACATCCCGCTTCCGCACCAGCACGAAAGCCATCACCACCGGCACAACCGCCCACACCGCGTACACCGACCACGACCCACCAACCGTCGGGTCGGCGAACACCCCGGGCGCCGCCGGGCGCCCAGGCGATCCGTCAAGCCGCTGCCATGCGGTGAACGGCATGGCGTTGTGAATGTCGTTGATCCACGGGTGGATGCGGGAGACGACGAAGTTCGGAATCAGCATCAGGATGGTCACCACCGCGACGATGGTGCTCGCGCTGTTACGAATCAGAGTCCCCAGCCCGATACCGACCAACGCCGACAGCGGGAACAGCAGCACCGAAGCCGACAGGAAGATCCACAGACCATGCGTCGCGGGACTCAGCGCCCCATAATCCCCCGCGATAATCGCCTGAGTACACGCATAAGATGCGGCGACAATCACCACCCCCGCCCCGGTCGCAGCCAGGATCGCGACCACGATCTTGGCAGCCACGACGGCGCTCCGGTCCGGGACCGCCGCGAACGTGCCGCGGATCAGCCCGGTGCTGTACTCGCCGACCATCAGGATGGCGCCGAGCGCACCGAAGACCATCAGCACGATCATGTGGCTGTTGTTGGTGAAGATCTCGTGCTGACCATCGACCGGACTGTGGCTGTCACCCTTCTTGAAGTTGCTCGCATCAGCCAGCGCCGCGTTGATGTTCATCCACAGAATCCCCACCGCCGACAGCACCATCCCCCACCGCATCGAGCGCAGCGAGCGCATCTTGATCCACTCGGCGGCCATCAAATTCTTGAAGTCGTTCATCGGTCAGCTCCTGCCAGGTATTCGACGCTGTCAGCGGTCAGTTCCATAAAGGCTTCCTCGAGCGACGCGGTATGCGTCGTCACCTCGTGCAGGAGCAGGTGCGCCTGGAAGGCCAGCTCGCTGATCCGCGCCGCGGCCAGCCCGGTGACCCGCAGCGTCTCGGCGTCCTCCACCACGACAGTCGCCCCGGCCCCGGCAAGCAGCTCCCGCACCTCGCCCGGCATCGGCGTGCGCACCACGACAGAAGTCGCGGAACTCCGCGCCGCGAACTCAGCCACCGGCTCGTCCGCGATCAGCCGACCCCGCCCGATCACGATCAGCCGGTCGGCGGTGTGCTCCATCTCCGTCATCAGATGGCTGCTGACCAGCACCGTGCGCCCCTCGCCGGCAAGCTCGCGGAACAGCCTGCGGACCCACAGCACCCCCTCCGGATCCAGCCCGTTGAGCGGCTCGTCGAACAGCAACACCGGCGGATCGCCGAGCAGCGCGGAGGCGATCCCCAGGCGCTGGCGCATGCCGAGCGAGTAGCCGCCGATCCGCTGCTTCGCCGCCGACGCGAGGCCGACCTGCTCCAGCACCTCCTGGACCCGCCGCTTCGGAATGTCGTTGGTCCTGGCCAGCGCCAGCAGGTGGTTCCAGCCGCTGTGGCCGGGGTGGACGTCGCCGGCGTCCAGCAGGCCGCCGGCGTGGCGCAGCCCGCGCGGCAGACTGCGGAACTCGCTGCCGCCGACGGTGACAGTGCCCGAGGTCGGCTTGTTCAGGCCCAGGATCATGCGCAGCGTGGTGGACTTGCCGGCGCCGTTGGGGCCGAGGAACCCGGTCACGTGGCCGGGGCGCACAGTGCAGGTGAGGGCGTCGACGGCGGTCCGGCCGCCGTAGCGTTTCGTCAGCTCCGTCATCTCGATCATGGGGACAACGGTGCCGGGGCCGCGTGTAGCCCCGCGTCGGCTCTTAAGACGAATCCTGATTCCGGTGTACGCCGCCGGCGTACGCCCGCGGGCCGATCCGCTGCTCCCGCCTCCGCGATTACGATCATGCCCATGACCACCGTGCCCACCGCCCCGCGCCTGAAGCGGGTGCCGCCCGGGGTCTGGGTCGTGCTGGCGTGGAGCGCGTCCACGGTGTACGCGATCCTGTCGGCCGTGGGCCCGCACGTCGTCGGCTGGTCGCCGGGGCGCTTCAGCCTGTGGGACCTGCTGGCCCTGAGCGGGATCGCGACCGTCATCGGCGGGATGCTCCTGCAGCGGCGCCCGATCGTCGCGCACACACTGATCGTCGGCGGAGCGATCGGCGGCGCGCTGTGCCTGAACTCGACAGTCATCGCCTTCACCCAGTTCACGGACGTCGCCGTGGCGCTGATCTTCATCGCCGGCTCGCGGCCGCGGCGGACCTCGCTGACGGTGCTGGGCCTCACCCTGGCCGTGCTGACGGCCTACTTCGTGGCCCGCAAGCTCGCCAGCTGGCCGGTGGTGTTCTCGACGCAGACCGCGGTCGCGCTGGCGGCGGTCGTGATGTGGTTCGTCGGCGACGCCACGCGCCAGGCGCGGGAACACGAACGGGATGTCGGCGCGCACGCGATGGCGCAGGCGGCGATGACCGAGCGGCTACGGATCGCGCGCGAACTGCACGACATGATCGCGCACACCGTCGGCGTGATCGCGTTGCAGGCCGGGGCGGCGTCGATGCTGATCGACGCCGAGCCGGGCAAGGCCCGCGAGGCGGTGCGCGCGATCGAGTCGACGAGCCGGGAGACGCTGTCCGGGCTGCGCCGCATGCTGGTGTCGCTGAGGAATCAGGACTCGGATTCCCAGGGCTCCGCGCCGATGCCGGCCCTGGACGACATCGAACGGCTCGCCGAGGCCACGACGGCCGCCGGGGTGCGGGTCGGCGTCGAGTGGCACGGCGCACGCAGGGCCCTGCCACCGGACATCGGCCTGGCCGGGTTCCGAATCGTGCAGGAGTCGGTGACGAACGTGGTGCGGCATGCCGGAGCCGAAGAATGCCGGGTCGCCGTGACGTTCTCGGCGGCGTCCGTGGCGATCGAGGTGACGGACGACGGGACCGGCGGGAACGGGAACGCAGCCGCGTCGCCGACCGGCGGTTACGGACTCGTGGGCATCCAGGAGCGGGTCACGCTGCTCGGCGGGGCGTTCGAGGCCGGTCCCCGGCTCGGCGGCGGATTCCGGGTCGCGGCGACGCTGCCCCTCCCGGCCGACGCCCGAATGGAAGGAAACTGAGATGGCAGTGCGGGTGCTGCTCGTGGACGACCAGCCGCTGGCACGAGCGGCGTTGCAGATGGTCATCGACTCCGCGCCGGACTTGGAACTCGCCGGCGAAGCGGGCACCGGAGCCGAAGCGGTGCGGCTGGCTCACGAGACCGCACCGGACGTCGTGATGATGGACATCCGCATGCCCGGCATGGACGGCATCGAGGCCACCCGCCAGATCACCGCCGCCACACTCGGCGCCCGGATCCTGATCCTGACGACCTTCGACGAGGACGAGCACGTGTACGCCGCCCTGCGCGCCGGCGCGTCGGGCTTCCTGGTCAAGGACATGGCGCTGCCGGACATCCTGGCGGCGGTCCGCGTGGTCGCGGCCGGCGAGGCACTGATCGCGCCGAGCGTGACGCGCCGGCTGATCGAGGACTTCGCCCGGCGGCCCGAGCCCGCGCCGGCCGTAGCCGCGCCGGGCACGCAAAGCGCAACGGGCACACCGATCCTGGCGCGGCTCAGCGAGCGCGAACGCGAGGTGCTGACGCTGGTCGCCGAAGGGCTGTCGAACGCTGAGATCGGCGAGCGCCTCTACATCAGCTCCACGACAGTGAAGACACACGTGACACGGATGCTCGCGAAGTTGGACGCGCGCGACCGCGTGCACTTGGTGATTCTGGCCTACCGGTCGGGGCTGGCCAGGCTTTGAGAGTCGCCCGGTAGCCGATCTCACGGCACCGCTACGGCACCGCTAAGGCCCCGCTAGGGCCCCGCTGTTCCGACGGCACTCAGCGCAATTGGGGTGGGGTGGGTAGGGCGCGCCGAATGCCGTCGGTCCAGCTTCCGTGGATCAGTGCTGCCCGACACCGCTCCCCGACGCCGTGGGAACCCCCGGGTGGATCGGGTCGACCGGGTTCTGCGGTCCCCCGTCGATCGGCCAGCCGGTCGGCCAGCCGGTGGGGATGCTGGTCGGCAGGCCGGTCGGCAGGCGCGACGGCGGCACGGTCGGCAGGTGCGTGGGCAGCCCGGTGGGCAGGTGCGTGGGCAGGCCGGGGATCGTCGGCAGCTGCGTCGGCCAGGTCGTGGGCCAGCCGTCCCCAGGGTGCGGAGTGGGGATCGGGAACGTCGGGACGTGGCCCTCGCGGGCGTCCTTCTCGGCCTGGGCCAGGCGGTCGCAGAAGTCCTGCATGCGCTTCTGCGCCTGGCTGCGCTCGGCGTCGAGGCGGGACTCGAGCTTGGCGATGTCGGCCGCCGGGACGTTCGCGGCCTTGGCCAGCTTCTGCAAGTCCGCGGCGGTCAGGTCGTGGCCCTGGTCGTCGCGGTCGCCGTCCTCGACGGCCTTGCACAGGCGGAAGCCGTCGTCGCCGAGGAGCTTGGCGCCGGCCGCGTCGAGCGCCGTCTGGTCGTCGTGCGCGGCGGCGGGCTTCGCGGAGGAGCCGGTGGGGGTCGGGGTACCGGGGTGCGGGCTGTCGGAGTCGTGCTGCGTTCCGGACAGGAGATCGTTGTGGATCGCGGCGGGCTTGGGGGCCGGGAAGCCCAGGGAGTGGGCTTTGGACTGCAGACCGGAGGGCAGCGAGTTGGTCGCGGCGGCGGCGGAGGCGCCGACCACCGACACGCCGCACACGGCGACGGCTATCTTGACCGTCAAGGTCTTGGCGAGAAGGGCTTTGCTGAACACGCGTCGCTCCTTGGTGGGTGTCGCGGAGACGGAGTGATGCGCGGCGACCGAGTGATGTGCGGAGAACGCGGCACGGGCCGCGTCCTCGCCCGAGAGCTCGGCGGCCAGGGCGGGTCCGGCGGCCGCGTCGAGCAGCCGGGACAGGGCCCGCAGATCAGGCCCGGGCTCGAACCCCGGTCCGGCCGGCTGGGATCCCGCGGGCGCGGCCTCGCCCGACACCACTCCGGCGGCTCCCGCGCCGCCGGTGTGGTCGAGCAGCTCCTCGGCGGCGCGGCGACCCGGTCGCCGGCGGCCGAGGGCCCGTGGGGAGTTCCCTGTCGTACGCATCGTGCCCGAAGGAGCGATCCTGCGCCTCATCGTGTTACACCCGCCCTCGAACCCGTCCGCGCCATTCCCTTGACCTGTGTCTTCTCCGGCTCCGCGGCCTTGTCGAGCCGCTTCTTCAACGTGCGCAGGCCCCGCATCGCCGCGACCCGCACCGCGCCGGCGCGCTTGCCGACGACCGAGCCGGCCTGATCGGCGGACAGCCCGGCGACGGCCCGCAGCAGGACCGCCTCGGCCTGGTCGCGGGGCAGCGCGGCGATCGCCGCCAGCGCGCGGCGGGTGGCCATCGCGGCCAGCGCCTCCTCGGCGGTGTCGTCGTTCGAGCGCTGTTCGGGCAGCGTGGGGACCGGCAGGTCCAGCACGCGCTGGTTCCGGCGGCCCTCGTCGATCGCCCGGTTGCGGGCGATGCGGAACAGCCACACCTGGAACTGCTTGGCGTCCCCGGTGAAGCCGCCGAGATCGCGCGAGGCCTGCAGCCAGGTCTCGGAGGCGACGTCCTCGCAGGCCCCGGGGATCAGGACTCGGAGATAGCGCAGCAGCGGCGGGTTCAGCGCGCGCCAGAGCACGGCGAAGGAAGCCTCGTCACCGCGAACGGCGCCCGCGAGGGCGTCCGCTATGTCTTGCCCATCCAGCATTGGGGTCCTTGATACGAAGGTCTTGGACCCACCCCGCCGGGCAGCCTACCCGAGCTACCCGAGGATGGCTCGGAATCGCTCGGCCGCGAGATCGAGCTGGTGGACTATCAGCTCTTTCACCTCGGCGTTCAGCGGTGTGTCGTCGCGCAACGCGAACTCGCGCAACTGCGGCACAAGCGGCGCGTACTTCGCCGAGGCCTTGCGCACCTTCGGCCCGGTGGTGTGGATGATGCCGACGCCGTTGTCGGTGAAGTCGGACAGCTTGATGACCCGCGCCCACGGATCCACTTCCAGGCTCTCCACGACGTGCTCGCGGTACTGCTCCTGGCGGTCGCGCTCGGGGTCGTAGTCGGGGTTGGTGACGGACGCGATCAGGTTCGCGACCCGCGGTGTGAAGGCCCGGGCCAGCATCGTCAGGGCCGCGTTCCGCTCGCCCGCGGCGCGTTCGGCGTCGCCGGCCAGGTCGGCGAGATCACGCGGGTGGTCCTCGACGGCGTCGTGCAGCAGCGCGGCGACGATCACCTCGGCGTCGCGCACCTGGTAGTGGCGGATGATCCGGATCGCGACCCGGAGCAGGTGGTTGACATACGGCTCGCGGACGCGCTTGTCCCCGGCGTGCAGCCGGGAGGCGACCCGCTCGGCGCGCAGCATCGTGGCGCGCTCCTGGTCGGGGAACGCCTCGCTCTCGATCTCGAAGAGCATGCGCAGCCCCGCTTCGCCGTAGACCTCCGTCACGGCGTGGATGGGCATGACTGACAACTGACCCCGCTCGATCCCGTCCATGGCGGCGAATCTAGCGGGGTCGGGGCAAGGTGCTCCAGCCAGTTCCTTTTACGGGTTCAGCTTGCTCTGCCAGTCCACGGGCACGCGGCCCTTCGGCCCGGGCACCGGCTGGTCGGCCGGGTGGCTGTCCGGCGGGGCGAGCGCCGGGCCGGACTCGTAGAAGTTGTCGTTGCTGAAGTCGTAGAACCAGTCCTCGCCGGGCTCGAAGCTGGTGATCATGGAGTGGCCGCTGGCGGCGGCGTGCTTGCGGCCGTGCTGCTCCGGCGAGTTGTCGCAGCAACCGATGTGGCCGCACTGCGTACAGCGGCGAAGGTGTACCCACCAGCCGCCGCTGGCGTCGCACTCGACGCAACCGGTGCCGCTCGGCGGGACGCTGGGATCGACTCCTGGGATGGACATGTCCCAGACGCTACCCGGCCCGGGGCGCGAGCGCCTGTCAAGTACTCGGGACGCGGCCTTCGTCGGAGTCCGAGGCCGTCGGGAGCAACTGCCGGACCGGGATCCGGGTCTCGGCGATCACCCCGTCCACGACCTCGATGCGCAGCGCGCCGCCAGCCGCCGAGGAGCTGACCGCCCCGACCAGGTCCGGGCCGTGGAAGTGCAGGCCCACGAGGTCGTCGACGCCGTACCCGGCCGGGAGCACGCCGGACAGCAGGGCGTCGCGGTACACCGGACGGCGGGAGTCCTCGCCGTCGTAGTGCGGACAGACGCTGCCGTCGAGGAAGCCCAGGCCGTCCGCGAGCACCTGGTAGGGCAGCCCGAAGGAATCAGTGGTGCCGCCGTGGAACCAGCACAGCGCGCCCGCGCTGCCGCCGGTGAGCACGGCGCCGTTCTCCCACGCCTCGCGCAGGATCACGTCCAGGCCCTGCCGGCGCCAGACGTCGAGCATGTTCGCGGTGTTGCCGCCGCCGACGGTGATCAGGTCCATCGACAGCACGAACGCGCGCAGATCCCTGACGGTGCGGCTGAACAGGCGCAGGTGGAACGGCTCGCAGCGGTCGGCGGTGTACGTCTCGTAGAAGGAGACGATGTACGCCGGGTCGTCGCCGGTGGCGGTCGGCAGGAACAGGACCCGGGGACGGTCCTTGCCGGTGAGCCCCAGGACGAACTCGTGATACGGGTCGTTCCGGCGCTCCATGAGTGCCCGTCCGGCACCGGTCGCGACGATGTGGCCTGCCATGATCGCCAAGCCTAGCCGGACGCTTCGGGGAGTGCCGAAACAACCCGGCCATATGGTCCGGGCATGGTTACTCTCACTTCGCGCGCCGACATCGAGGCCGCGCTCGCCGGTCCCTCACTGGTCCCGCTGCCCGCCGGATCCGGGCCCGGGTCCGAGTCCGAGGGCTCGATGGCCTGGTTGCGGGCCACGGTCGCGCGGTTCGCGCACGGAGAAGTCCACGCGCGCCGCCGTGCGTATGTGGAGACGGAGTTGGCGCGCATCGACGCCGACGAGCTGCGCCGCCTGGCCGGCGGCCGGTTCGGTGACGACCGGACGCGGGTCCTGCGCTCCCTCGCGCAAGCGATGGGTCTGCCGGAGCTGGACGACACCGCCGTCGCCGCGCTGTGCACCGTGGCCGACAACTATTTCGGCGGGGACGACCCGGCCGCCGACGACGCCGTGAAGCTGCTGCTGCCGCTGATGCGGGCCGGCGATCCGGAGCAGGCCGCGAACCGCGTGGGCATCCTCGTCCAGGCGTGTGACGCCACCACGGCTCTGATCGCGGCCGCCCGGGACGGCTCGGGCGACGTCCGGGCCACCGTACTCAGCGCGCCGCCGGTCCAGGTCATGCGCCGGATCGCGATCGCGGCCACGCGGGTCGGAACGATCGAGATCCCCGAGGGGGAGCCGGTGGTGCTGGAGGTCGGCCCGGTCGGGCTGGCGTTCGGCAGCGGCCCGCGGGTGTGTCCCGGCCGGGCGCTCGCGCTCGCGCTGGCTGAAGGGGCTTTGACCGAGGGCGCTTTGATCGAGGGCGCTTCGGCCGATTCCCCAGCGCCGGCGCTGTAAGGACCGCGTACCCGCTCGGCGCAGTCTCGCCGTGCGGACCTCGCATATGGGGTGTTGTCTGGATTCATGTCCATGAGCTCCTTCGGCGGCTTCTTCGACCGCTCCGACGAACCCTTCAACGACCTGCTCAACCGGTTCTTCGGGATGTCCCCGGAGTTCTCGCCGCCGCGGGTGCAGCGCGTGCCGATCGGTCAGCTGCTGACCGAGTCGGCCCGTGAGCTGATCTCCACGGCCTCGCACCGCGCGGCGCAGGACGGCAGCGCGGACCTCGACACCGAGCACCTGCTGTGGGCCGCCACCCAGGTGGAGCCCACGCGCGGCATCCTGGCCGCGGCCAACGTGGACCCGGACCGGCTGGCCCAGACCATCGAGAAGTCGCTGCCGGCCTCCGGCAGCACGCCGTCCTCCGAGCCGGGCCTCACCCCCTCGGCCAAGCGCGTCCTGCTGCACGCGCACGAGCTGTCGCAGGCCTCCGGCTCGACCTACATCGGGCCGCAGCACATCCTGGCCGCGCTGACCGAGGACCCGGACTCCGGCGCCGGCCACGTGCTGAACAACACCCAGGGGGATGCCAAGGACCTGGGCAAGCGCATCACCAAGGTCTCGCGCGCCGAAGGCATGCCAGCCGGTCCGGAGCAGCCGTCGGACACCCCGACCCTGGACGAGTACGGCCGGGACATGACCGAGGACGCCAAGGCCGGCAAGCTCGACCCGGTGGTGGGCCGCGCCGACGAGATCGAGCAGACCATCGAGGTGCTGTCCCGCCGCACCAAGAACAACCCGGTGCTGATCGGCGACCCCGGCGTGGGCAAGACCGCGATCGTGGAGGGCCTGGCGCAGCGCATCGTGTCCGGCGACGTGCCCAAGACGCTGGAGGGCAAGCGCGTCGTGGCGCTGGACCTGGCGGCGCTGGTCGCCGGGTCGAAGTACCGCGGCGAGTTCGAGGAGCGGCTGAAGAACGTGATCGACGAGGTCGGCAAGGCCGCCGACTCCACGATCCTGTTCATCGACGAGCTGCACACGGTCGTCGGCGCGGGCTCCGGCGGCGAGGGCTCGATGGACGCCGGCAACATCATGAAGCCGGCGCTTTCGCGCGGCGAGCTCAACGTCATCGGCGCCACGACCATCGACGAGTACCGCAAGAACATCGAGAAGGACGCGGCGCTGGAGCGGCGCTTCCAGCCGGTGCTGATCTCCGAGCCCACGGTCGAGGAGACGGTCCAGATCCTGGAGGGCCTGCGCGACCGCTACGAGGCGCACCACGGCGTGAAGTTCACCGATGGGGCACTCGTGGCCGCGGCGGCGATGTCCGACCGCTACATCTCCGACCGCTTCCTGCCGGACAAGGCCATCGACCTGATCGACCAGGCCGGCGCCCGCATCCGGCTGCGCAACCTGGGCAAGTCCACCGAGGCCATCGAGCGCGAGGACAAGCTGGCCAAGCTCACCCGCGAGCGCGACGAGGCGGTGTCGTCGGAGAACTACGACCGCGCCAAGGACCTGAAGGCCCGCATCGACGAGCTCAACGACGAGATGGCCACCATCGAGGAGCGCCGCGAGGGCACCTTGAAGGTGACCGAGAACGACATCGCCGAGGTCGTCTCCCGCCGCACCGGCATCCCGGTCGCGCAGCTGAACGAGGACGAGAAGACGCGCCTGCTGAAGCTCGAGGACGCCCTGCACGACCGCGTGGTCGGGCAGCAGGAGGCGGTCACCGCGATCGCCGAGGCGGTCCGCCGCTCCCGGGCCGGCATGGGCGACCCGGACCGGCCGACCGGGTCGTTCCTGTTCCTGGGGCCCACCGGCGTCGGCAAGACCGAGCTCGCCAAGGCCCTGGCCGAGCTGCTGTTCGGCGACGAGGACCGGCTGATCCGCTTCGACATGAGCGAGTTCCAGGAGAAGCACACAGTTTCCCGGCTGCTGGGCTCCCCGCCCGGATACATCGGCTACGAGGAGGCCGGGCAGCTCACCGAGAAGGTGCGTCGCAAGCCGTACTCGGTGATCCTGTTCGACGAGGTCGAGAAGGCGCACCCGGACATCTTCAACACCCTGCTCCAGGTACTCGACGACGGCCGGCTCACCGACGCGCAGGGCCGCACCGTCGACTTCCGGCACACGGTGGTCATCATGACCTCCAACATCGGCAGCCAGCTGATCCTGGCGCACGCCGGCCAGACCGACGAGATCCGCGACCAGCTGATGGACCAGGTGCGCGGCTTCTTCCCGCCGGAGTTCATCAACCGGCTGGACGAGGTGGTGATCTTCCACAGCCTCGGCAAGGACGAGATGGGCAACATCGTGGACCTGATGCTGGACGGCTCGCGCCGCCGGCTCAAGGCTCAGGAACTCGGGCTGGAGGTCACGGAGAAGGCGAAGGACTGGCTCGTCGAGCGCGGCTACAAGCCGGAGTTCGGGGCGCGGCCGCTGCGCCGGACCATCCAGGCGGAGCTGGACAACAAGGTCGCCTCGCTCCTGCTGTCGGGGGACACCAACCCCGGGGACACGATCGTCGCGGACGAGGCCGACGACAAGCTCGTGTGCAGTGTGAAGCACGGCAGCGAGCCGGTCGGGGCCGGGGCGGCCGGCTGAGGGAACGAGGCCGGTTCGGGCGCCGCCGCGGATGGGGTCCGCGGCGGCGTCGCCCGTTCGGGACCGGTCGGGCGCCGGTTTGCCGGAGCGCGAGCGGGGCAGCAGGAGCCGATCCGCAACCGAAGGAGCGCCCGTGCCAGGAGCAGAAGTCGTCGAGTTTCTCGCCCAGGTGGACCGGGGCGACCTCCATCTGGCCAGGGAGCTGATCCTCGAACCGGGTTCCAGCTACCTGGTGGACTACAAGATCGTCGGCATCGCGACCGGGGAGGGCGGGTTCGGGATCGGGGAGCTGCGGCTCAACGGGGTCACCCTCAAGGGTTCCGAGGCGCAGTCGAACGTCGCCGCCGAAGCCGGCGAGGAGGTCGCGATGGCGTCCTCGCACGTCGTCCAGACCCAGGAGACGCTGCCGGTACTGCACCTTCGTTTCGTTCCCGGGCCTCCGGACGGCGGCTGCCTGTTCCAGTCCGCCAATGTCAGCTGTGTGAAACAGTGATCAGGCCACGCCCGGCGTGATCAGCCCCGTCTCGTAGGCGACCACCACGGCCTGGGCCCGGTCGCGCAGGTTCAGCTTCGCCAGGATGCGGGCGACGTGCGTCTTCACCGTCGCCTCCGACAGGTGGAAGCGCGCCGCCAGTTCCGCGTTCGACAGGCCGCGGCCCAGCAGGCCGAGGACCTCGCGCTCGCGCGGAGTCAGGGTCGCGAGGTCCTTGTGCAGGGCCTCGGTGCGGGGGTTCACCATCGGGACCGCGAAGCGCTCGACCAGGCGCCGGGTGATCGCCGGAGCCAGCATCGCGTCGCCCTCGCGCACCATCTTGACCGCCGCGACCAGGTGTTCCGGGCTGACGTCCTTCAGCAGGAATCCGCTGGCGCCGGCGGTGATCGCGGCGTAGACGTACTGGTCCAGATCGAAGGTCGTCAGGATGATGACGCGCGGGCGGTCGTCGTCGGCCGGGTCGGCACCGACACCGGCACCGACACCGGCACCGGCACCGGCACCGGCACCGGCACCGACACTGTCGGCCAGGATCAGCCGGGTCGCCTCCAGGCCGTCCATGCCCGGCATCCGGATGTCCATCAGCACCACGTCCGGCCGCGTCTGCCGCACCACCCGCAGCGCCTCGTCCCCGTTGGCCGCCTCGCCGACCACGTCGATGCCCTCGGACATCAGGATCATGCGGAACCCGGTGCGCACCAGCACCTGGTCGTCGGCGATCACCACCCGCAGCGCGTTCACGCCGCCACCCCCTCCCGCAACGGGATCACCGCACTCACCATGTATCCCCCCGTCAGTCTCGGTCCCGCGCTCAGCGTCCCACCGTAGACCGCCAGCCGCTGGCGCAGCCCGACCAGGCCGCGGCCGTTGCCGGTGGCCGCCGAGGAGGAGGCGGTGCCGCCGGTGTCGACGACGTCCACCTTCAGCCGCTGCGGACTGTAGTCCAGCGTCACCCGGATCAGCGCGCCGACAGCATGCTTCACCGAGTTGGTCAGCCCTTCCTGCACCACCCGGTACGCCGCCAGGTCCAGCCCCGACGGCAGCGGTATCACGTCGCCCTCGATCGCCAGATCCACCCGCACCCCGCCGTTGCGGATCCGTTCCACCAGCGCCGGGATCTGCTCCAGGCCGGGCTGCGGCGCCAGGTCCGCGGTGCCGGCCGGGTCGCCGCCCTGGGAGGTCATCGTCAGCAGCCCCATCACGTGCCGCAGCTCGGCCATCGCCGCGCGGCCGCTGTCCTCCACCGCCAGCAGGGCCTCGCGCGCCAGGTCCGGCGACGTGGCCAGGACCTTGCGGGCCGCGCCGGCCTGCACCACCATCACGCTCACGTTGTGCGAGACCACGTCGTGCAGCTCCGCGGCGATGCGCGCGCGTTCCTGCTCCACGGCCCGCAGCATCGAGGACTCGCGTTCCTCCTCCAGTTCGTGCACGCGCTGGCGCCAGTTCCCGATCGCGTTGGCGCCCAACACGATCGGGATCAGGAACAGGAACGGCACGAAGCTGCGGGTGATGTTCGGGATCTGGCCGCCGCGGGTGGCGGCCAGCAGGATCGCGCCGGCGGCCAGGCTGTAGACCATCGCCGAGCGGAACGGGCTGTAGATCGCGGCGCTGTAGGCGGCGATCAGGGTGGACATGAACGTGAAGATCGCGGTGTCGTTCGCGTCCGTGACATTGGCGTGCAGCAGGATCACGGCCACTTCGCAGACCCAGAAGGCGGCCAGCGGGAAGCGGCGGCGCACGGCCAGCGGCAGCGCCGTCATCACCACCAGGAAGGTGTCGCGCGGTCCCACCACGAGCAGGTGGTCGATGCCGTAGAGCGGGCCGTGCTGGCCGGGGTTCACCGCCGCGTGGTGGTAGCCGCTGTTCAGTGTGCTGACGATCATCGCCAGCGCCAGGGCGATGTCCGCCGCCCAGGCCCAGCGGCTGGGCGAAGGCGCCGCCCCGGTCCGGCGGGTCACCGCGCTCCACGCGCCCCGGGCCCGCCCAGCCCAACCCTCGTCGTCCCTGTTCACCGGCTCAGTGTCGCAAGAACCCCGGCCGCCGCACATCATCCGCTCCGTCCATCGGCGTACGCCTGCGGGATACACCCCCAGGATGAGGGCACCGCGGCATCGGCTCACGGGTGTAGCACGGTTCATGACACAGGCCGACGCGGCTGATCACGGTCTGTTCGTAGGTTCATGACCATGACGAACCCGCCGATGATCGATCTGCGTGACGCGACGAAGGAATACGACGACGGCCCACCCGCCCTGGCCGGTGTGACCCTGTCCGTGGCCGCCGGCGAGTGCCTGGCGGTCCTGGGCCACTCCGGCAGCGGCAAGTCCACGCTGCTGAACCTGATCGCCGGGCTGGACCGGCCGACCGGCGGGAGCGTGACCGTCAACGGCACCCGCGTGGACCAACTCGGCGAGGCCGGCTCCGCCAAGTACCGGCGGACCTCGATCGGGATGATCTTCCAGTTCTTCAACCTGCTCGACGACCTGACCGTGCTGGACAACATCCTGATCCCGGCGCAGCTGGCCGGGATGGGCAAGGGCGAGGCCCGGCGCCGGGCCGGCGAGCTGCTCGGCTCCCTGGGCATCGACCGGCACGCCAAGGCCTACCCGCAGCGGCTGTCCGGCGGCCAGCGGCAGCGCGTCGCGGTGGCCAGGGCCCTGATGAACCGGCCGGCGCTGCTGCTGGCCGACGAGCCGACCGGCGCCCTGGACTCGCACGCCGCCGCCGACGTGCGCCGGCTGCTGCTGGACCTGAACCACGAGGGCCAGACCATCCTGCTGGTCACCCACGACGTCGAGCTGGCGGCGACCACCGCGCACCGGACGATCGAGCTGGTGGACGGCGCGGTGGCGCGGGACATGGTGAACCCGGGGGTGGCCGACGGTGCGACGCGGGGGGACGCATCGCAGGCCGCTGGGAGGGACCCGTTCGGTACCGCGAGCGCGACGAACTCGGCGGGCACGACAGCCGCCGGCACCGCCTTCAACGGCCCGTCGGGAGCGGTCCGATGACCCTGCGCAAACCACCGCTCCCGCGGCGCCTCTTCGAAGCCGCCTTCCATGCCATGGCCCGCCTGCTGCTGGCGGCGAGCCGGTGAGCGCCCTGGGCAAAGTGGTCCGCTCCGGCGTCGGCCGCCGGCGCGTCCAGTCCTTCGTCATGGCCCTGACCACGCTGGCCGCCGTGACCTCCTCCGTCCTCTCGCTCGGCTTGCTCAGCGCCGTGTCAGCCCCCTTCGACCACGCCTTCGCCAGCCGCCACGGCGCGCACCTGGCCGTGCAGTTCGACGGCTCCAAGGCCACCGCGACCCAAGTCGCCGCGACCGCGCACGCCGCCGGCGTCACCGAGTCCTCCGGCCCCTACCCGATCACCACCTCGCTCGACGCGACAATCGGGAAAGACTGCACCGCGACCGCCGGTCCCGACATGCCGTACGCCGGCACCGCGGCGCCGCCGGCGACGATCTCGACCCGGCCGAGTCTGGGGAGCGGCTCCGGGCTGGACCAGATCGTGCTGGACCACGGCAGCTGGCCGACCACCGCGAACCAGATCGTCCTGAACGACTGGCCCAACGACTGCCTCGGCAAATCCGTCGTGTTCAGCTCGCTGCCCGGCAAGCCGTCGTTCGTCGTCGTCGGCTTCGCGAACTCGCTGACCAGCAGCGCTTCCGGCTGGACCACCTCCGCGGGCTTCGCGCGGCTGACAGCCGCCGGGGCGAAGGCCGACTCGCAGATGCTCTACCGCTTCGCCTCGGCCGGGACCGACGCCCAGCTGGCCGCCGACCGCAAGGCCGTCACGGCCGCCGCTCCGGCCGACTCGTACGAGGGCTCGCAGTCGTACCTGACGGCCGAACAGCAGGCGACCGGCAACGCCAAGGCCTTCGTGCCGTTCCTGATCGTCTTCGGCGTCCTCGGGCTGTTCCTGTCCGTCCTGATCATCGCGATCGTGGTGAGCGGCGCGGTGGTGTCGGCGACCCGGCGCATCGGGATCCTGAAATCGCTCGGCTTCACCCCGTCGCAGGTGGCCCGCGCCTATGCCGCGCAGGCGCTGATCCCGGCGGCGTTCGGGGTGGTGATCGGGACGGTCTTCGGCAACCTGCTGTCCGTCCCGGTGCTCAACGGCACCAGCCGCGACCTCGGCGCGGCCAGTGCCAGCCTGCCGTTGTGGGTGAGCGTCGCGGTCCCGGTGGGGACGCTGGCGATCGTCGGGGTCACCGCGCTCGTCCCGGCGCTGCGGGCCGGCCGGCTGCCGGCCGTGCAGACGCTGGTCGTGGGCCGGGCCCCGAAGGCCGAGCGCGGTCGCGCGGCCCAGCGTCTGGCCTCCCGGCTGCCGCTTCCCCGGTCGATGTCGCTGGGCCTGGCCCAGCCGTTCGCCCGGCCGGCCCGGGCCGCGCTGGTCGGCGCCGCGGTGCTGTTCGGCGCGGTGAGCGTGACCTTCGCGCTGGGCTTGGAGGCCGGGTTCAGCAAGTTCCAGGACCAGCGCGGCGCCGGGTTCGCCGACGCCTCGGTGATCGTGGTGCCCGGCCTGTCCGACGACCACGGTCCGGGGCGTCCCGGCGGGCAGTACGGTCCCAACGATCCGCGCACCCCGCACCTGGACCCCGCGAAGGTGTCGGCCGCGCTGGCCGGCGTCCCGGGAACCAAAGCCGCCTTCGGCTGGGGCGACAGCGGCGCGACCATCATCGGCGCGCCGAGCGGCGACCCGAGCGAGGTGGACACGGTGTCCGGGGACATGTCCTGGACCGGGTTGGAGCTGATCGGCGGCCGCTGGTACTCCGGGCCCGGCGAGGCGGTCGTCAGCGACCGGCTGGCCTCGGCGATGGGGACGCACGTCGGGGACACCGTCACCGTCGTGCAGGAAGGCAAGCCGCTGACCCTGAAGGTGGTCGGCATCGCCTTCGACGCCTACCAGGGCGGCCGGGCCGTGCTGGTCGACAGCGCCACGTTCAGCGCGGCCGGCCTGACCCCGCACATCGACCAGTTCAACGTGGAGCTGGGCGCGAACGTCGACGGGCCGCAGTGGGCCGCCTCGGCCACGGCCGCGCTGGTTCCGCTGGACGCCTCGGTGGACCACCAGATCAACGGCGGCAAGTCGGACGTGGTGCTGACCATGAGCGCGCTGGTGGCGACACTGTCGATCATGCTGCTGGTGGTCGCGGCGCTCGGCGTGCTGAACACGGTGGTCCAGGACACCCGCGAGCGGATCCACGAGCTGGGCGTCTTCAAGGCGCTGGGGATGACGCCGCGGCAGACCGTGGCCATGGTGCTCACCTCGGTGGCGCTCACCGGACTGGTCGCCGGGCTGATCGGGGTGCCGATCGGCACCGCACTGGAGCACGCGACGATCACCCCGATGGGGAACGCGGTCGGCATGCACCTGCCGCTGAGTGTGACCGAAACCTATTCCGCGGGGCTGTTGCTCCCGCTGCTGGCCGGCGGGGTCGTCATCGCGCTGCTCGGCGCGGTGCTGCCGGCCGGCTGGGCGGCGCGGTCGCGGACCGCCACCGCGCTGAGGACCGAGTAGCGGCTGTGACGACGGTCACCTAAGCCGTTTCCAGGCAATCACGAAGGAATGCCGGCCTGTCGGGGTTGATACCCTCGAAAGGTCGGCATTCCGCCGTAGCTCAGCTCTTCAGTGAGCACAGACCTCAACACAATGGCGTGAGAGGCAGTCCCCCATGGCGGTCAGCGTTTTCGACCTGTTCTCGATCGGCATCGGCCCCTCGAGTTCGCACACCGTCGGCCCGATGCGGGCGGCCCGGATGTTCGTCAAGCGCTTGGACAACGAGGACCTGCTGCCGAAGGTCGCGCGAATTCGCGCTGAACTCTTCGGCTCCCTCGGCGCGACCGGCCACGGGCACGGCACCCCGAAGGCGGTGCTGCTCGGGCTGGAGGGCCAGATGCCGGCGACCGTGGACGTGCGCGGCGTGGAGACGGACCTGGCGCGGATCCGCGAGACCGGCCGGCTGCGGCTGCTCGGGACCGAGCACGGCAGCGCCGCCGAGGTCGCCTTCAGCGAGGACCGCGACCTGGTCCTGCACCGGCGCAAGTCGCTGCCCTTCCACGCCAACGGCATGCAGCTGTCGGCCTACGACGAGCACGGCGAGCCGCTGATGGCCAAGACGTACTACTCGGTCGGCGGCGGGTTCGTGGTCGACGAGGACGCCGTCGGCGCCGACCGCGTGGTCCTGGACGACACCGTCCTGAAGTACCCGTTCCGCACCGGCGCCGAGCTCCTGGAGCTGACCGCGCAGACCGGTTTCAGCGTCAGCGGCCTGATGCTGGAGAACGAGCTGGCCTGGCGCACCGACGCCGAGGTCCGCGCCGGCCTGCTGGAGATCTGGCGCGTGATGCGCGAGTGCGTCGCCAACGGCATCACCACCGAGGGCATCCTGCCCGGCGGCCTGAAGGTGCGCCGCCGCGCCCCGGGCCTGGCCCGGACGCTGCGCACCGAGGGCAACCGCGAGATGCACGCCAACGAGTGGGCCACGCTGTGGGCGATGGCGGTGAACGAGGAGAACGCGGCCGGCGGCCGGGTCGTCACCGCCCCCACCAACGGCGCCGCCGGCATCATCCCGGCCGTGCTGCACTACTACGTCAACTTCGTGCCCGACGCCGACGAGGACGGCGTGGTCCGCTTCCTGCTGGCCGCCGGCGCCGTCGGCATGCTGTTCAAGGAGAACGCCTCCATCTCCGGCGCCGAGGTCGGCTGCCAGGGCGAGGTCGGCTCGGCCTGCTCGATGGCCGCCGCCGGCCTGGCCGAAGTCCTCGGCGGCACCCCGGAACAGGTGGAGAACGCCGCCGAGATCGGCATGGAACACAACCTCGGCCTCACCTGCGACCCGATCGGCGGCCTCGTCCAGATCCCGTGCATCGAACGCAACGGCATGGCCGCGGTGAAGGCCGTCACCGCAGCGCGGATGGCACTGCGCGGCGACGGCCGACACCACGTGTCCCTGGACAAGGTCATCAAGACCATGAAGGACACCGGCCGCGACATGTCGGTCAAGTACAAGGAGACGGCGCGCGGCGGCCTCGCGGTGAACGTCATCGAGTGCTGACGGTCACGGTCGCCCCTTCCAGGTCGGCGGAGCCCTGGGTGGTCAGGATCGCCCCGAGCACGTCGGCCGTCCGCTGACCCGTCCCGGCGGCGAACCCGATCTGCCCGGTGGTCTGGGCGCCCGGGAACACCGGCGTGGCGGCGACGGCGCCGTCGATCAGGACCGCGGTCGCCTTGCGGGTATAGCGGGCGCTGAAGTCGGACAGGGCCTTGGCTCCCGCGTCGTCGAACGTCACGATGACGCCCCAGATATCGCGATCGGTGCCTTGCGAGAACAGCATCGGCCGCGAGGCGACGACGCGGTAGTCGACGCCCACGGGATCGGTGACCCAGGCGGGCATCTCACCGGCCCGTCCGCACGCCAGCCACTGCGTGCCGGTCTTCACGATCGACTCCTGGCACGCCTGCGTCACGCTGCCCTGGGCCGGGGCCGGGGAAGGCACGGGGGTGGTGGGCCGGAGCTGCAGGACGCCGGGATCGGCGAACGTCTTCAGCAGGTCCAGGTCGGCGGCATGACCCGTCACCTGGAGGCGCCAGGGATTGTGCCGCACGGTCGCGGTGACGTCCTTCAAACCCTCGGCGACGGCACGGCGATGCACCCACGCCTTCACCGAACTGTCCGTGGTCTCAGGGCCCACCGATCCGGTGCGGCTCTGGATGGTCACCGTGACAGCGTCGCCGGACCGGTGCCGACCGCCGCCGGTCGCCAGCACCGCCGTACCGCCGGCTCCGGCCACTGCGATCGCCGCCGCCACCATGGAGAGCAGCGGACGCCGCCAGAACGGCCGCTTGGCGGTGGCCGCCTCGGCGATCCGGTACGCGTTGAAGACCGGCGGCTGCCGGCAGTCGGCTTCCGCGGCCAGGGCACGCGACAGGGTGTCTTCGATCTCTGTCATGCCGTCCGCTCCTCCTTCTGCGCCGCCATCGCCTCGCGCAGCTTGGCCAGCCCGCGCGCCGCCTGGGACTTCACGGTCCCGAGCGAGATCCCCAACGCCTCGGCGATCTGCGCCTCGGTCATGTCGTCGTAGTAACGGACATCGTGACCGGTCCGCGGCCCCGGCGCCGGTGGTGGTCGGTGGCCAGGTTCGCCAGGATCCGCCGCACGTAGGCCTCCGGCGCCTCCATGCCGGCGACCCGATCCCAGTGCCGGTAGGCACGTTCCAGGGCGCCCTGCACCAGATCCTCGGCGACGTGCCGGTCGCCGACGATCAGCACCGCCGTGCGGAACAGCGCGGCCGACCGGGCCGCCACGAACTCGACGAAGCCCGGGTCCACCGAGGGCGGGGGTCTGCGTTTCATGGAGTGCTGAACCTCGTGCGGGCCGGGAAGGTTGCATCCTCGCCGAAAGTCCCGCGTCCGGCGAGCTGATGTGACCGCTGTGGGAGATGGTCGATCCGGCATTGCCCGGACCCGTTGCACCCGCGAACGATCAGCCAGCATGATGAGCACGACGACCGGTTCAGAGAAGAAGCCACATGCACCTGTTGGACGACCTCGACGGTCTATCCTCCCGAGCACAGACCCTGCTTCGGCGCACAGGATGGCGCGTGCCGCCCGAGCCCGATCTTCAGACTCAGATCGAGCACGTCCGACTGATTGGCGACGGGTTCGTCACCGCTCCTCCGATGCTCACCATCCGGCGCGAGGGATTCGCGCTCCGATACGGAGGCCTGCGTTACACCGTCCGGCGCTTTCTCGTCCTCGACGGACAGCGCCACGAGGTGGCCCGCGAATGGAACTACGATCTCGGCGGGCTCGCCTGGGCGGACAAACCCGGCGGCTGGTACTTCGACTGGATCGGAGAACGCGTGTCCAGCCCGATCCGCCACCTCGTGCACACCGATGGCCGCGTTGGGGCCGAGGACGGAAGCAGCGACTTCCTGGAGATCGCCCCGTCGCTGCCGACGCTCATCGAGTCCCACGCGCTCATGGACGAGCTCGCGCAGTGGGACTTGTGCCTCTGGAACGTCGACATCGATCAATTGGGTGACGTTGGCGCGGAGCTTGTCGACGTCCCCGAGGCGTCAGGACCAACCGTTCGCTGGAGGATCTCGCCGACCCTTGCGGTCCAGGAGTTCCAGTCGTGGACGCACCAGCAACCGCGGCCGTGGCGAGCGGTCGCCTGGACACGCGGCGGCAGGGCAAATCGATTACTCGAAGCACAGACCAGCGCATCGGGCCGACGGTAGGCATCATCGCCCATCCTGCGGAGGAGCGAGTCGCGCGTGCAGCGCTGGCCGCCGGCCCACTTGCCTGCTCCGGCCTCGGTGAGGAGCCGGTCCACGGCCGCCTCGGCCTCTGGTCCGAAACGCGCGCTTCCCATGGCGAACTGATCCGAAATGCCCACCTCCGCGATCGATCCAAGCGTGCAACCTACTGCTGACATGTGCAGAGTCCAGTCGTACTAGACAATCCCGCCCCAGGGTCGGCAGCAGTGCTTGACACGGGAGCCGAGCCACTTGCATGGTTAGTTACATGAGTAATGAACCAGGGAACCGGTGATGGAGGAGGGCCGCCCGCTCTTCCAGCAGATCGCCGAACAGATCGAGGACTCGATCCTGGACGGTTCGCTGACCGCGGCCGCGCAGGCGCCGTCGACCAACGAGCTCGCCGCGTTCCACCGGATCAACCCGGCCACCGCGGCCAAGGGCATCAACCAGCTGGTATCCGACGGGATCCTCTACAAGAAGCGAGGGATCGGCATGTTCGTGGCGGCAGACGCGCGCCGGCGCGTCCTGGAACGGCGGCGCGAGTCCTTCGCCCGGGACTTCGTGGAGCCGCTGCTGGCCGAGGCCCGGCGGCTCGGGCTCAGCGCCGACGACGTGCGGAACCTGATCGGGAAGCGGGGGGACGGACGATGAGCGCCGTACTGGTCGAGGACCTGACGATGCGCTACCGCGGACATACCGCGCTGGACGGGGTCGGCCTGGAGCTGGCGCCGGACACCATCCACGGGCTGCTGGGCCGCAACGGCGCCGGCAAGACCACCTTGATGCGCATCCTCACCGGGCAGGAGTTCCAGACCTCCGGCCGGGTCGAGGTGTTCGGGCAGCCGCCGCGGGAGAACTCCGAGGTGCTGGGCCGGGTGTGCTTCATCCGCGAGGCGCAGAAGTACCCGCAGAACTTCAAGGTGCGCGAGGCCTTCGCCGCCGCCGCGATCGCCTGCCCGGGCTGGGACCAGGCCCTGGCCGACCGGTTGGTACGGGACTTCGACCTGCCGCTCAAGCGGCAGATCAAGAAGCTCTCGCGCGGACAGCTCTCCGCGGTCGGCATCATCATCGGCCTGGCCTCGCGGGCCCCGCTGACCCTGTTCGACGAGCCGTACCTGGGCCTGGACGCGGTGGCCCGGCACGTCTTCTACGACCGGCTGCTGGAGGACTTCTCCGAGCACCCGCGCACCATAGTGCTCTCCACGCACCTCATCGACGAGGTCGCCGACCTGATCGAGCACGTGGTGCTGATCGACCACGGCAAGGTCCTGATGGACGCCGACGCCGACGGGCTGCGCGGCCGCGCGGTGTCGGTGACCGGCCCGGCCGAGGCCGTGGCCGCCTATGCCGACGGCACGCCGGTACTGCACCGCTCGGAGCTGGGGGGCCGGCTGCGGGTGACGCTGCCGGAACGGCCGGAGCGGCCGGCCGAGGGCGTCAGCGTCGACTCGCTGTCGCTGCAGGAACTGATCGTCCTCACGACGAACCAGGGGGACCAGGCATGACCGAGACCATCAGAGCCGCCGAGACCATCAGAGCCACCAAGACCATCAAGGCGACCGAGACCGTCAAGGCACTGCGCATCCAGTTGCTGAAGCCGGGCTCGACCTTCGCGATCCCGTGGTTCAGCATCGGCATCGCGATCGCCCTGTGCACCGCGCTGTTCGCGGTGATCGGCCACCAGGTGCCGTACCACAGCCGGAGCACCGGCGCGCTGAGCGCCTTCTACCTGTCCAGCGTCGGGGTGCAGCCGTGGCTGGTGACCCAGCTGTTCCCGTTCTCGGCCGCGCTGTCCGTCACCCGGCGGGCCTTCATCCGGGCCACCGTGCTGCTGGTCCTGGCCGAGACGGTGATCGCCGGGCTCGGGCTGGCGCTGCTGAACAAGATCGAGATCGGCACGGACGGCTGGTTCGTCCACATGCGCCTGCTGGACCTGCCGTACGTCCACCAGGACGACTACTTCACCCAGGCGTTGGTGTACGGGGTGCCGATGATGGCGCTGACGTCGGTCACCGCGTTCCTGGGCGCGGTGTTCCGGGTCTTCGGGCAGTTCGGGCTGTGGGTGTGCTTCGTGGCGATGGCCGTGCTCGCCGCCGCGGTGGTGGCGGTGCTGTTCCTGGCGCACGGGATGGGACACGTCGGACACTTCTTCGCCACGCAGCCCATGCTGGCCGACTTCGCGCTGTACCCGCTGGCGCTGGTGGCGCTGTTCGGGACCGGCTGGGCTGTGCTGATGCTGCGGTCGCGAGTGTGAGAGCTCTGGCAGGAGGGGATCAGAGCTCTTCCACGGCGCCGATGTCGAACTCCTGACTGCGCGCCTCAAACGCCACCCGGCCGGTGTCGCCTCGGTAGACGATGCGATACCGGCCCCGTGGCGTCTCCGGCGGCACCTGCCACTCGATGCGGACCGTGGACAGCGTGCTGTGCCGCGGCGAGGGCCGGCGGGTCCAGTACATCCGGGTCGACCAGTCCCCGTCGTCGGCGACGCGGTGCCAGTACAGGCCTTCGCGGCGCTGCACCTCGAAGTACGTGCCGCCGCGCCGGGGATCGTGCGCGGGGTGGACGCCGGCGAACTCGGCGACCACGGTCCGGCCGTCCCAGGCGAACGACATCGCCTCGCCGATGTCGGCGTTCGGGAGCGGACGGTCCGGTGCGGGCGGGTTCGGCTGACGGCGATGGCGGCGGGACAGGTCGGGCGCGGGCCGGCCGGGGACGACGCGCCGGCCGTCGCGCATCGCGGTGGCCAGCAGCCAGGCGTGGTGTTGCAGCGCCGGCAGCTGCCAGCGTCCGAACAGCGTGCTGGCGCCCTCGTACATCTGGGCGTCGTACTCCTCGGGGGTGGTCACGTAGTGGCCGTAGGCGTTGGCGTAGCCGACGACCAGGACGTGGTCCAGGGCCGCGCCGACGGCCTCGGCGACGGTGCGGCGCAGGCGCAGGCCGGCGACGATCGTCACCTCGAAGGGCAGGCACAGCAGGTGGAGCGATCCGATGCGCAGCAACTGGATCGGCAGGACCTCCTGACCGAAGGGGACGACGCGGTTCAGGAGGCTGATCGGGGCGGCCAGCGTCTTCGGGGCCTGCGCGTCCCGCAGCCGGGGGGACACGCGGTAGACGCCGTGGCGGGAGACAGCGTCCAGGAGCGGGTTGTGCTCGGGGTGCGCGAACCGCCAGCCGGTCGGGCCGTCGGGCAGGGCCCCGGCGAAGGCGGTGGCGCCGGGGACGGCGTGCGAGGTCCGGTGCCACGCGCCGTCGCCGGTGAAGCGCGGGCCGACCCGGACGCGGGCCATGTCGACGTGGATCAGGCGGTGGTCCAGGCCGCCTTCGAGGAGTTCGGAGTTCTCCTTGTCCGCCAACAGTTTCGCCGCCGCCTCGTACTGCCGGGTGCCGATGACACGGGTGTTCTCGAACTCGTCCTCGGTCGGCCCGCTGCCCGGCCGCAGGTTCAGGTTCGGCGACATGTCGCCGGCGTTGGTCTGCGCGAAGGCGGTGATCAGGGGGGCGGAGTGGGCGGGGTGGTCGGTGGGGCGGGTGGCGGGCCGGGCATCGTCAGCGAGATAGTCGATCCCTGAGACGGCGCGTTCCCAGTGGTAGGCGGCGTAGCCCTTGTTGTCCGCGCTGACCAGGCGGTTCCGGTTGGTCATGCTGGTGTTGTGGACGGCGAACCAGGAGACGAGCCCCACCGGGACGCCGTCGCGTTCCAGGGTCAGCAGCGTGGTGGCCGGGTCCACGGCGTCCGGGAAAAAAGCCTTGTCGGCACTCGGGTTCCGCTCGAAGGCGCGGCGGGAGCGGTTGACGCTGGCGTCGTGCAGCTCGCCGTGGTTCAGCCGCAGCTGCGCGGGCTGCAGATCGGCGATCGCCCGGCGGGCGGCCTCGACGATGCCGTCGACGATCGCCCGGAACGTCTGCGGACGGAAGCCGCCGGTGGTGCTGTTGTAGACGGCGTGGTGCGAGTAGCCGCCGGGGCCGCAGTGCGTGTGGGTCGCGGTGATGAGGACGTTGGCCTCGGTGTAGACGGCCGGCAGACGGCGCAGGACGGCCTGCGTCACACTGCTGAAGACCAACGGCAGATCGCAGACGACGAGCAACATGCGCCGCTCCCCGTCGGCCAGCGCGAAGGCCCGCGCCCGCAACCGCGTGTGCAGCCCGGCCGCCTGCTGCTCCGGCAGCCCGTAGCCGAGCAACCCGCACTCGGCGATCTCCCCGGTGATGTCCGCGATACCCCGCCCGGCCAGGTAGCCCATGCCGATCACGTAACGCGCACCCGATAACCGGTGTCAAGCACCGCCGGGGTCTGAGAACATCGAGACATGGCTGATCAGACCGCGACCGGCGTGAACGGACCCCTGACGGTCCGCTACAACGCCATGCCCGCGTCCAGCCACACCGGCCGCAACCGCGCCGAAGCCGTCATCCCGGCAGCGGAGCTGACCTGGCGCTTCTCCCGCTCGGCGGGCCCCGGCGGCCAGGGCGTGAACACCACCGACAGCCGAGCCGAGCTGTCCTTCGACCTCGCGGCCAGCACGGCACTGCCGCACTGGCTGAAGGCCCGGGCCTTCGAGCGCCTGGCCGGGCGGCTGGTGAACGGCGTGCTGACGGTGACCGCGAGCGAGCAGCGGTCGCAGCTGCAGAACCGCGAGGCGGCCCGGGAGCGGCTGGCGCTGGTGCTCGCCGAGGCGCTCGCGCCGCCGCCCGCGCCGCGGCGGGCGAAGAAGGTGCCGGCCGGGGTGACGCGGCGGCGGTTGGAGAGCAAGACGCGGCGGGGGCAGACGAAGCAGTTGCGGCGGCGGGTTGATGATTTCTGAGGCGGGATTGGCGGGTGGGGTGGCCGGTTAGGTTGGCTGGCCGCCTTTTGTTTACCCGTTGACAATCAAAGGCATTTTCTTAACGCTTCGCGCATTGTTTGCGGGATCCACGTGCCACACCGTGGCCGGCTGCCGCTGCCCACCACCGGGTACCACTCACGGCGGGCCCGGCCGACCGCCGAACCCGCATCATCGCCGCGCGACTCGGCCGCGCGGCCCGGCCACGGCTACTCGGCCGCGGCGCCCTTCCCGTCCTTGCCCTTGGCCTTGACCTGCTTCTGGGCCTGGGTCTGCTTCTGGGCCTGGGTCTGCATCTGGGCCTCGGCCTGCTTCTGGGCCGGCACCTCGGCCACCGCCTCGGCGGTGCCGACCGTGCCGACCGTGCCGACCGCCGTCGCGGCCTCGGCGGCCAGCGCCGCGTCCTCGGCCTCGAAGTGTTCCTGGGCCCGGCCGAGCTGCTTGCCCATGTTCTTCAGCAGAGCCCACAGGGCCACGCCGAGTGCGAGCACGATCAGGAACGCGACCAGCCCCGGCTTCGTCTTGTCGAGGCTGCCGCTGCTGGCGAGCACCGGTTGGGCGTTGGTGAGCAATCCGGACACAGCGTTCATGTCCCGCAGTCTACGAGCACACTCCCGCGTGCTCGTGCACACCCTGCCCCGGGAGCGCTCCGTGGGCCTTCTCGTGCTCGCGGACGCCGGCGAACAGGTCGTCCTCGGGGAGTGTGGTGTCGATCACCGAGCGGGCCAGCTCGAAGTCCTCGGTCGGCCAGACCGCGCGGCGGATGTCGTTCGGGGTGCGGAAGAAGGGGCCGTCGGGGTCGATCTGGGTGGCGTGGGCCTTCAGGGCCGCGTCGCGGGTCTCGAAGAAGTCCCCGACCGGGACGCGGGTGGTGATCTCGCGCTGCGGCCAGTTCTCGCGCTCCTTCAGGAGTTCCCAGTAGGGGGACTCCAGGCCGCGGTCCAGCATCTCCTGGTGCTCGGCCTCGATGCGCTGGACCGACCAGGCCACGTCGTAGTACAGCTTCAGGGGCTGCCACGGTTCGCCGGCGTCCGGGTACCGCTCCGGGTCGCCGGCCGCCTCGAAGGCCGCGATGGTGACCTTGTGGGTCATGATGTGGTCCGGGTGCGGGTAGCCGCCGTTCTCGTTGTACGTGACCACCACCTGCGGGCGCTGCCGGCGCATCAGCCTGACCAGGGGTTCGGCCGCGGTCTCGACGTCCTTTAGGGCGAAGCAGCCCGCCGGCAGCGGCGGCAGCGGGTCGCCCTGGGGCAGGCCGGAGTCGACGAAGCCCAGCCACTCCTGGCGCACGCCCAGGATCTCGCGGGCCGCGTCCATCTCCCTGCGGCGCACCTCGAGCAGGTTGGCCTCGATCTCGGCCTGGACGGCCGGATCCTTCTTCAGCTGCGGGTTGAGGATGTCGCCCCGGGAGCCGTCAGTGCAGGTGACGACCAGCACGTCCACGCCGTCACGGACGTACCGCGCGCTGGTGGCCGCACCCTTGCTGGACTCGTCGTCCGGGTGCGCGTGGACGGTCATCAAGCGCAGTTCGTGCGTCACGGTGTTCCTCCATCAGTAGCCGCCCGAATATACTGACGCACGGATCCGACACTGCGCACATCCGAATCGCTCCCGCCCGTGAAAGCCAGGTGAACCGCGTTGACGTCCGAGGTGCAGGACGAGGTGGTCGCGCGCTACGCGCGCTCATCCGGCCTGTCCAGGCGCGCGCGCATCGCCCTGGGGGCGGCCGGAGTGATCGCGCTCACCGGCGCGGTGTCGTACATCGGCCTGAAGCAGGCCACGCCGCCGCTGACCGCGACGGTCCTGGGCTACCAGGTCGCCTCCGACCACAGCGTCGACGTGCGGTTCCAAGTGGACAACCGGGACCACGACAAGCCCGCGACCTGTACCGTCCGGGCCCGCGACTACGGCGGGAACGAAGTGGGCCGGCTCGACGTCCCGGTCCCCGTCGGCAAACAGACGCAGGTGCTCAGCGCCACGATCCGGACCAGCAGCCGGGCCATCAGCGGCGAAGTGCTGGACTGCCAGCTCACATAGAGCCCCGGCGGTCCACGGCTGATTAACCCGGCGTTATCCGTCCGTGCTCCTTGTTACGATCGCCATTCTGTGTCTGACTGAAAACAGTGTCTGACTGAAAACCATGTGTGACTGACAAGCACGATCCCTCAATGTGTAGAACCCTAGGAGTACCCGTGACCCAGACCAACGACAGCGTCACCTGGCTGACCCAGGACGCCTACGACCGGCTCACCGCCGAGTTGGAGCAATTGTCGGGACCGGGCCGCGTGGAGATCGCGCAGAAGATCGAAGCCGCTCGCGAAGAGGGCGACCTCCGCGAGAACGGCGGCTACCACGCGGCCAAGGAGGAGCAGGGCAAGATCGAGCTGCGGATCCGCCAGCTCACCCAGCTTCTGGAGCACGCCCGGGTCGGCGACTCGGTGGAGTCCGGCGTCGCGGTGCCGGGCGCGGTCGTGACCATCGCCTTCGACGGCGACGAGGACGACACGCTGACGTTCCTGCTCGGCTCGCGCGAGGACGCCGCCGAGAACATGGAGGTCTACTCCGCGCAGTCGCCGCTGGGCGGCGCGATCAACGGCAAGAAGGTCGGCGAGCAGGCCGAGTACGAACTGCCGAACGGCAAGCCGATGATGGTCAAGCTGCTGGACGCCAAGCCGTACACCCGCTGAGACCGTCCGGCGCCCCACCGCGCCCCGCCGCGAGAGCTTGAGCGGCCCCCGCGTGAGGTTCACGTGGGGGCCGCTCGCTGCGCGTCGGGGCTTCGTTCGGCTCGGCTCGGCTCAGCTGGCGCTGGACGAGGGGTGCGACGACACCGAGGACGGCGGCGTGGTCGGCCCCTGCGACGTGCTGGTCGAGCTGGGCACCCCGGGCTGGCTGGAGGTGGCCGTGGTGCCGGTGTCGGTGGGCGGGCCGGAGCGGCTGCCGGTGCTGGTCGAGTCGGCCGCGGACGCCGGCGACCCGGAGCCCGAGGTGTGGCCGTAGGTCGGGTACGTCGTGTACGTGTGGTGCGGGTAGGTGTGCCCGTAGACGCTGGTCGAGGTGGGCACCGGTTCGGTCGGCGGCACCGTGTCGTCGGTGCCCGTGCCGGCGGTCGGGACATCGGTCTGCTGCGCCGGGCCCGGACCGGGCGCGCCGCCGTCCGGCGACTTCCCCGCCGAACTCACCGCCAGCGCCACGGACAGCCCCAGCACGGCCGGCACGGCGACCGCCGCGGTGATGAGCGCCTTGCGCCGCATGTCGGGCCGCAGACCCCCGCCACGGCCCCCGTAGCCGCCGGACGCGCCCTGATGGGGCTCGGCCCCGCGGCGGCGCACCGGGGGCTCGCCGGCGCCGTGGTGGGTGGGCGGACCGGCGTGGCGGCCGCCGCCGGAGTCGGCCATCGCGCCGGGGAGGTCGTAGACCCGGGTCCCGTCCGGATAGTCGGCAGCGTGGCCGCCACGGCCCCCGGAGTCGGCCATCGGGGCTATTCGCTCGTCGTAGACGCGGGTGGCCTCCGGCGGCATCGCACCGGGCATCGCACCCGGCATCGCGCTCAGGCGTGCGGTCTCGTCCAGGGCATCGGCGTGGCCGTAAGAGCCGGGATATTCGCCCTCGTAGTCTCCGCGGCCGTGCCGGGCGCCGAAACCGGACGCGGCGCTCTCCCCGAACGCCGCGTCGCGACCGTACCGGCCCTCCGGGCCGGCGGTGTCGCCGTATAACCCCTCGGCGTAACCGGCGGCTCCGGCGGCCGCGGCAGCACCCCCGGCTGCCGCGTACCCGGCCTCGGCCGCGGGCCGCCGACGGCGGCGACCCCCGGAGTCGGTCAGCGTGTCCTCGTAGCCGCTCGGGATCCCGGCGTAGCCGCCGTAGCCGCCGTCCAGGCCGCCGGGCCCGGCCAGGTCCTCGCCGGCCTCCACCGGGCCGCCGAGCACGTGCCGCACCGCCTCGGCCATCTCGGCCCCATCGGCCCAGCGGTGTGTCGGGTCCTTCTCCAGCGCTTGCCACAGCACCTCGGCGACAGGGGTGGCGACGTAGTCCGGCAACGGCGGCGGCGGCTCGTGCATGTGCATGTACATCACCGCGGCGGTGCTGGCGGCCTGGAAGGGCTGGCGGCCGGACAGCAGTTCGTAGCCGAGGATGCCGACCGCGTAGACGTCGGCCGCCGGGGTCGGGGTCTCGGCGTGGAAGAGTTCGGGCGCCAGGTACGGGACGGTGCCCATCAGCGCGTCGGCCGCGGTCAGCCCCAGCGACTCCGGGGAGCGCGCGATGCCGAAGTCGGCCAGCACCACCCCGCCGGAGGTGAGCATCACGTTCGCCGGCTTCACGTCCCGGTGCACCACCCCGGTGCGGTGCACGGCGCCCAGCGCGTCCAGCAGCGAGGCCAGCACCTTCATCGCGAAGCGCGGCTCCAGCGCCCCGGTGCGCGCCAGCACCCGGTCCAGCGACTCGCCCTCGATGAACTCCATCACCAGGAACGCCGCGCCCGGCGTGTCGGCATCGGTGGCGTCGGTGTAGCCGTAGTCGTACACCCGGACGATGCCGGGATGGTCCATCATCGCCATGACCCGGGCCTCGGCCACGAAACGGGCTCGGAAGGTCGGCGCGTCCAGCAGGGCCGGCAGCACGATCTTCACCGCGACGGTCCGGCCGAGCACCAGGTCGCGGCTGCGCCACACCTCGCCCATCGAGCCGCCGCCGATGCGGTCGATCAGCTCGTACCGGTCGTTCAACACCTCGCCCGGTCTAGGTCCTGTCATCGGTCCCCCCTGCTGCTGTTTGTTGCGCCCCCTTTCCCCAAGAATAAGACGCTTGAACATCGGGGTCGGTTGCCGATGTGCTCGATCATGCCAGGATCGTGCTCGATCTCACGTCGAAACCGATCGGTATTTGCGCACTGACAGGGGCACGAACACCAGCAGGATCAGCGCCGACCAGAACAGCGACACCCACGGCGCGTGCGCGATCGGCCACGGCATCTTCGCCCCAGGGGGATACCCGTCGGGGTTTCCCCACAGCGTCCGCAACGCCTGCACAGTCGCCGAGACCGGGTTCCAGTCCGCGACGTCCTGCAGCCACTGCGGCGAGATCTTGCGCGAGGGCACGAAGGCGTTGGACAGGAAGGTCAGCGGGAAGATCCAGATGAAGCCGATGGTGTTGGCCGCCTCCACACTGCGCACCGAGAGCCCGATCGTGGCGCCGATCCAGCTCATCGCGTAGGCGAACAGCATCAGCAGCGCGAACCCGGCCACCGCCTTGAGGAACCCGTCGTGGATCCGCCAGCCCACGGCCAGCCCGCAGACCGCCATCACCAGCAGCACGAACAGGTTCTGCAGCCAGTCGGCCGTGGTCCGGCCGGCCAGCACCGCCGAGCGCGAGATCGGCAGCGAGCGGAACCGGTCGATCAGGCCTTTGTGCAGGTCGTCGGCCAGGCCCACGGAGGTGGTCGCGGCCGTGAAGGCCAGCGTCTGCACGAAGATGCCGGGCAGCAGGAACTCCCGGTACGCCGTCTGGCCCGCGGCGCCGGGCACCGGGATCGCGCCGCCGAAGACGAACGCGAACAACAGCACGAACATGATCGGCTGGATCGAGGAGAAGACCACGATCTCCGGGATCCGGGTCATCCGGCGCAGATTGCGCAGGGTGACGACCCAGGCGTCGTGCAGCGCCGTAGCCGGGCCGTGCCCGCCCAGCGGGGGCGCCGGGGCCAGAGTGTCCGAGCTCATCGCAACGCCTCCTGCGGTTCGTGGCCTTCGTCGAAAGCCTCGGCGCCGTGCTCCTCGTCCTCGGTGGAGCGGCCGGTCAGCTGCAGGAAGACGTCGTCCAGGGTGGGGCGGCGCAGCGCCACGTCGTCGATGGCGATACCCATGGCGTCCAGCTCCCGGATCGCCTCGACCAGCAGCTGGGCCCCGCCGGAGACCGGCAGCAGGATCTCGCGGGTGGGCTCGTGCACCCGGGGCTCGGCCGTCCCCATCCGGGCCAGCAGCCCGGCGGCCTGGGCGAGCCGCTCGCGGTCGGAGACCACGATCTGCAGCCGCTCTCCGCCGATCTGCGCCTTGAGCTGGTCCGCGGTCCCCCGCGCGATCACCTTGCCGTGGTCCACCACCGCGATCGAGTCGGCCAGCCGGTCGGCCTCCTCCAGGTACTGGGTGGTGAGCAGCAGGGTCGTGCCGCCCTTCACCAGCCCGGCGATCACGTCCCACATGGCGATCCGGGTCCGCGGGTCCAGCCCGGTGGTCGGCTCGTCCAGGAAGATCACCGGCGGCTTCACCACCAGCGCCGCGGCCAGGTCCAGCCGCCGCCGCATCCCGCCGGAGTAGGTCTTGGAGGGCCGGTCGGCGGCGTCGGTGAGCGCGAACTCCTCCAGCAGCTCCCCGGCCCGCTTCAGGGCCGCGGCCTTGGTCATGTGGTAGAGCCGCCCGACCATGACCAGGTTCTCCCGGCCGGTCAGGTTCTCGTCGACCGCGGCGTACTGCCCGGACAGCCCGATCGCCCGCCGGACCTCGTTCGGCTTGCGCAGCACGTCGATCCCGAGCACCCGGGCCGTCCCGGCGTCGGGTTTGAGCAGGGTGGTCAGGACGCGCACCGCCGTGGTCTTACCCGCGCCGTTCGGCCCGAGCAGGCCCAGGATGCTGCCCTCCGGCACCGCGAGGTCCACGCCGTCCAGGGCGCGGACCTCTTTGGTCTTCTTGTCTCCGCCGTAGATCTTGACCAGACCCTCGGCCTCGATGGCTGCCATAGACCGACCGTAGATGAGGGGTCCGACAGGGGGTGCGCGGATGATCACCGGCGGTAGGCCGAATGGATGAAACGGGAGGGGATCCTGAGCGAACACGCGTGCGCCAGTCTCCGTCCGCCGCGGTCGCCATGACCACGGCGTTTCCGGGACGGGATCCAGACCACCATGCGCAGCTACGAGCGCGTTTTCGTGCTCGCGACGTCGATGGCCGCCACGGCTGCCGTCGGCACCGCGCCCGCGGTACAGGCCGCGTCGCCGCAGGCCTCCGCCCAGACCCTGCCGGTGCTGACCCACAGCGCGCACGCGGCGCTGGTCGCGGAGGCGCCGGTGGGCCGACGCCGGAGGCGACCCCGCCGGCACAGCCGGCACAGCCACTCCGGCACGCCGCCCGGCCAAGGCCGTGGTGCTGGCCTCGGGCGCGGGCTTCGCCGACGCGCTGGCCGGCGTCCCGGCCGCCACCGGCGACTGGCTCAGCTCCGGCGGGAAGCCCGCGGCGATCGTGCTGTCGAATGGCTCGAGGATCACCGATCCGGCCACCGCGGCCTTCGTCAAGGCCCGCATGACCCGGTCGCCGGGGCCCCAGCCGGGAAGCATCGTGGACCACGTGCTGGTCCTGGGCGGCAAGGCGTTCTGCGCGGTGGACACGATGTACGCCGACGCCACGCCGCCCCAGTGCCAGCCGTTCCCGGACATGATCGGCACGGGGATCGGCGAGGCAGACCTGCCGGGGCTGCCGAGCAAGCACTTCAGCACCGTGATCGGCAAGGACCGGTACCAGACCGCGACCGAGCTCGCCGACTTCATCCTGCCGGTCCATTCCCTACCCGGGCCGGACTGCGATAACTGGCAGGACAACCGGGGCCTGTTCGGCATCGCCTCCGCGCTTGAGAACAGCTTGGACGCCAAGATCGCGCCCTGACATCTCGCGACAGACCGCGACACACTGTGGGCCCCGCCGGAATCCGTTCCGGCGGGGCCCACTTCATGTCTGCGCGCGAACCTCGCCTCAGAAAGAAGTCGGCTCCGGCTGGTACCCCGCCGCGCGCAGCCGCGAGATCAGCGTCTCGGCGTGCGCGATCCCCCGGGTCTCCAGCTGGAGCGCCACCTCGACCTCGCCGAAGGCCAGCGACGGCCGGGTCCACAGGTGCTCGATGTCCATCACGTTCGCGTCCGCCTCGCCGAGTTCGCTCAGCAGCTTCGCCAGCGCGCCGGGGCGGTCCGGGATGCGCAGCCGCAGGGCCAGGAAGCGGCCGGCGGACACCAGGCCGTGGCGGATCATGCGCATCATCAGCAGCGGGTCGATGTTGCCGCCGGACAGCAGGGCGACCACCGGGGCCTCGAAGGCGCGGGCGTCGTCCATCACGGCCGCGACCGCCGCGGCGCCGGCCGGCTCGACCACGAGCTTGGCCCGCTCCAGCAGCGCCAGCATGGCCTTGGACAGCGACTCCTCGGAGACCACGCGGATCTCGTCGGCGAGCCGGGTGATGAGGTCGAAGGGCACGTCGCCGGGCCGGCCCACGGCGATCCCGTCGGCCATCGTCGCCATCCCGGCCAGCTGCACCGGCTTGCCGGCGGCCATCGAGGGCGGGTACGCGGCGGCGCCGGCCGCCTGCACGCCGATCACCCGCACGTCCGGCCGCGTGGCCTTGACCGCCGCGGCCACCCCGGCCAGCAGCCCGCCGCCGCCGACCGAGACCACGATGGTGCGCACCTCGGGGCACTGCTCGAGGATCTCCAGGCCGACCGTGCCCTGCCCGGCGATCACGTCGGGGTGGTCGAAGGGGTGGATGAAGGTGGCGCCGGTCTCGGCGGCGAAGGCCCGCGCGGCGATCAGCGCCTCGTCCACGGTGTGCCCGGCGAAGCGCACGTGCGCGCCGTAGGCCTCGGTCGCGGCCACCTTCGGCAGCGGCGCGCCCTCGGGCATGAACACGGTCGACTTGCTGTCCAGCAGCGACGCCGCCAGCGCCACGCCCTGCGCGTGGTTGCCGGCGCTGGCCGCCACCACGCCGTTGGCCCGCTCGGCCGCCGACAGGTTGGCGATCCGCACATAGGCGCCGCGGATCTTGAACGACCCGGTCCGCTGGAGGTTCTCGCACTTGAAGTGCACGTGTCCCCCGACCTGCTCGGAGATGCTCCGAGAACCCTCCAGGGGGGTCCGCCGCGCCACGCCTTCCAGCAGGTCGCGCGCCCGCTCGACGTCTTCCAGGGTCACAGTCGCCGTTGACATGATCCCAGTCTCGCAGGTCGCCTCCGACCCCACGAGCCGCCTTCCGAAACTACTTGCATGACGCATGCATCCAGGTATATGCTTGCAGCAACCAAGCATCTGTAGGAGACGAGAAGGACGATGAGCGGCGAGCCGTTGAAAAGCGAGCCTCCGAGAAGCGAGCCTCTGACCGACGAGGAGTACAGCGAGCTCGGCAAGACGATGGGCATGCTCTTCCAGCGCATCATGCGCTCCCGCCGGGAACCCGAGGGCGGCCAGATCGCCGCGCTGAGCATGCTCGCCAA
Source organism: Catenulispora sp. GP43 (assembly GCF_041260665.1). NCBI lineage: Bacteria > Bacillati > Actinomycetota > Actinomycetes > Catenulisporales > Catenulisporaceae > Catenulispora > Catenulispora sp. GP43. Next base: position 151,172 of record NZ_JBGCCT010000011.1, read on the forward strand.
GTGCGGCCCGATCCGCTCCAGCGACCTGGCCAAGGAACTGTTCCTGGACCAGTCGACGGTCTCCCGCCACGTGGCCCACCTGGAGACGGACGGCCTGGTGGAGAAGGTCGCCGACCCCAACGACGGGCGCGCCACCCAGCTGCACCTGACCGACCTGGGCCAGAAGCACATCCACGACTTCTGGCACAAGCGCATCGAGGCCATGCGGGAGGGCTTCGAGCACTGGGATCCGGAGGACCTGCGGACCCTGGGCCGGCTCATGAACCGCTATGTCGAGGACTTCGCCGCCATCGTCGCCAAGAACACCGATTCAAAGAACGGCCCCACAACGGAAGACGGACGCACACATGAGTGAGACCACCGAAGTTCCCGAGAAGATAGCGAGCCCTCCGGCACCACAAGTGGCCGAGGGCTCCACCATGAGCCACAAGCAGATCCTCGTGGTCTTCGGCTCGCTGATGCTGGGCCTGCTGCTGGCCTCGTTGGACAACACCATCGTCAGCACCGCGATCCGCACCATCATCGGCGACATCGGCGGCCAGAACGGCCTGGCCCGCATGCCGTGGGTGACCACGGCCTACGTGCTGGCGTCCACCGCCGCCACCCCGATCTACGGCAAGCTCTCCGACCTGTTCGGCCGCAAGCCGCTGTACATGACGGCGATCGCGCTGTTCCTGACCGGCTCGGCGCTGTCCGGCCTGTCGCAGAACCTGGATCAGCTCATCGCCTTCCGCGCGCTGCAGGGCCTGGGCGCCGGCGGCATCCTGGGCCTGACCTTCGCCATCGTCGGCGACGTGGTCCCGCCCCGCGAGCGCGGCAAGTACCAGGGCTTGTTCGGCGGCGTGTTCATGCTGGCGATGGTCGCCGGCCCGCTGCTCGGCGGCATCTTCACCGAGCACAGCTCGATCATCGGCATCACCGGCTGGCGCTGGGTGTTCTACGTGAACCTGCCGATCGGCATCGTCGCGCTGTTCGTCATCAGCGCCGTCCTGCACCTGCCCAAGCGCCGGGTGAAGGCGACCATCGACTACATCGGCGCGGCACTGGTCGTGGCCGGGGTGGTGTGCCTGCTGCTGGCGGCGCAGATGGGGGGCCAGCAGTACGCGTGGAGCTCCCCGGTCATCATCGGCCTGGCGATCGCCGGCGTGGTGGTCCTGGTGGCCTTCGTGATGTGGGAGATCCGCACCCCCGAGCCGATCCTGCCGATGCGCCTGTTCCGCGGCGCCGTGTTCCGGGTCTCCAGCGTCATGGGCTTCCTCATCGGCATGGTGATGATGGGCGCGATGATGTACATCCCGTTCTACTTCCAGGTGGTGAACGGCGACAGCCCGACCAAGGCGGGCCTGCGGATGCTGCCGATGATGGTCGGCCTGCTGACCACCTCGATCAGCTCCGGACGCATCATCAGCCGGACCGGCCGCTACCGGTTCTTCCCGATCGCCGGCATCGCGGTGACCACCATCGGCCTGGGGCTGATGACCACCATGGACGAGAACACCACGTTCTTCACCGGCGCGCTGTTCATGTTCATCGTCGGCCTGGGCCTGGGCGCCACCATGCAGGTGCTGATCCTGGCGGTGCAGAACGCGGTGGAGATGAAGGACATGGGCGTGGCGACCACGTCCTCGACCTTCTTCCGCTCGCTGGGCCAGACCTTCGGCGCGGCCGTGATGGGCGCGATCCTGACCAACCAGCTGACCAGCCACCTGAAGGCCAACGCGGGCCCGAGCCCGGCCATGGCGCCGGTGCGCGAGCACGGCATGGCGATCCTGCAGAGCGAGGGCCTGATGGCCAAGCTGCCGCAGTCCGTGCAGCACGTGCTGATCCACTCCTTCACGCAGGCGTTATCTACCGTGTTCCTGTTCGGCGCCGTGCTCAGCCTGCTGGCGTGGTTCGCCAGTTGGTTCCTGAAGGAGCACAAGCTGCGCTCGATGGCTCCGTCAGGCCAGGCGAAGCAGGGTGCCGCGGACGTGGAGGCTCCGGCGCTGGCGCACTAGTTCATTCGCTGAGCCCGATACTTAGTGCGCACAACTAAGAACACTGAGGCCGCCCGGGGAAACCCGGGCGGCCTCAGTGTTCTGCTCTTGCCGTTCTAGTCCACGCGGTCGGCCGACCAGTACGCGTCGCCGCGCAGGATCAGCGCCGCCGCGCCGACCAGACCGGCGTCCTGGCCCAGATCAGCCGGGACCACCTTCAGGTTCTTGGTGAAGTCCAGGCGCGCGTGCCGGTACAGCGCGGCACGCAGCGGCTCGAAGAGGAGTTCCCCGGCCTGCACGATCCCTCCGCCGATGGTCACCAGCTCCAGGTCGCACATGGCCGCCGCGCCGGCGATCGCGATGCCCAGCGCGGTGCCGGCGCGGGTGAACGCGGCCTCCGCGATGCCGTCGCCGGCCCGGGCGTCGTCGGTGAGGTCCTTGCCGGTACGGCTCTCCTGCCCGGCGCGCCAGCCCTGCGCGGCCGCCCACCCGGCCATGCGCGGCCCGCTCGCGACCGCTTCCAGGCAGCCGGTGCCGCCGCAGGCGCAGGGTGTCTCCTGGTCCACGACGACATGGCCGATGTGCCCGGCGTTGCCCTTGGCTCCGTCGATGAGGCGGTCGCCGAGGATCAGCCCGCCGCCGACCCCGGTGGACACGACCATGCCGAGCATGTTCGCGGCCCCGCGCCCGGCCCCCTGCCAGTGCTCCGCGGCGGCCAGGCAGATGGCGTCGTTGTGCAGCCGCACATCGCGCCGGAAGTCGGCCTCCAGCCGCCACCGCAAGGGGAAACCACGCCACCCGGGGATGTTCAGCGGCGACACCTCCCCGGCCGGCCACCGCATGGGACCGCCGCAGCCGACACCCACCGCACGGTAGGCGTCGCGCTCGTATGGCAGGTGATCGACGGCGTCGAGCAGCGCGGCGTACAGCGCCTCGCCGTCCGCCCCCGCCCCGGCCGGCGTCGGCGCCCGGAAGGAGGCCAGCACCTCCCCCAGCGCGTCGACCGCGCCGACCGCCATCTTCGTCCCGCCGATGTCGATCGCCAGTACCGGGGCGTCGCCGGAGGTGTCAGTCACCGTCATGCTGCACACCTTAGGCGGTTTTGTATCAGCTTCCAGAGAAGCTCTGCAGATACGTCGCCTGCTGGCGGAGCGCCTGGGCGGTCGAGGGGGTGATCGACCCCTGATTCTCCAGCGAGGTGACGGTGCGGGAGAGCGAGGCCAGCGCCTGGTTGTAGGCGTTGGAGCCGACCTGGGTGCTGCGGAGCTGGTTGACGATGTTGGTCAGGCTGCTTCGGGCGCTGGTGACGGTGACCTGGGTGGTGATGATGGTGGTGATCTGGGTTTCCGACTGCTGCGGGCTGGTCGGGAGGCCGGGTGCGGCCGGGGCGGTGGTGCTCGGGGCGCTGGGTGCTGTGCTTGGGGCGCTGGGTGCGGTGGACGGTGCCGTGCTGGGTGCCGTGCCTGGCACGCTGGGCGCTGTGCTCGGTGCTGTGCCCGGAGCTGTGGGGACGCCGCCCGGAGCGGTCGAGCTGGCGCCGGCACCGGGACCCGAGGAAGACGCGCCGGCACTTGTGCCGCCGGTCGTGACGCTGCCGGACTCGCTCGGCGAGAGGCTGGGAACGGCGCCGGACGCGCTGCTGGCGTTGGCGGTGCTCGCGCCGGTCGGGAGCGAGCTGCTGCCGGCTGCGGCGGAGGTGGAGGAGTTCGATGAGGGGCCCGAGGCGGAGGAGTGGGTGCTGGAGCCGTGGACGGCGTAGCCGATGCCTATACCGACCAGCACGCCGACCAGAACGCCGCCGGATGCCAGGGCCCAGGGGCGGGGCTTCGGGGACGCTCCGGCGACGAGGCCGCCGCCGGAACCGCCGGCCGAGCCGCCGCTCGCTTCGGTGGACGAGGCGGCGAGGATGCCGCCCGATGCGGCTGCGGTTGTGCTGGCGCCGGCCGCGGCACTTGCCGAACTGCCGCTTGCCGAACTGCCGCTTGCCGCGCCTGTCGAGCTTGTCGCGCCGGCCGCACCTGCTGCGGCCGCTTCGGAACCGGCCAACTCCGCGCCGATCACCAGCCCGGCGGCACCGCCGGCCACCGCACCGGTCGCCGTAACCACTCCGGTGGAACGCTGCGCGGGGAGCTGCTGCGTTTCGGCCTTCGACGCAGCCACTTCGGCGAGCGCCGCCGTCACCGCCGCAGCGCTCGCGACCTCGATCGCAGTAGCCTGCTTCGCCTCGACAGCGGCCGTGGCCTCGGCCCGAGCCGCCTCGACCTCCGCGGCGTGAGCGGCAGCCGCCTCGGCGAGCGCCGCGATCACCGCGGTCTCGATGGCGGCGGACTCGCCCGCCCGAGCAGCCTCCGCGGCCTCAGCCCGGGCCGCCTCGACCTCCGCGGCGTGGGCGACGGCCGCCTCGGCGAGCGCCGCGGCCACCGCGGCCTCGATCACAGCAGTCTGCCGAGCCTCGGCTGCCTCCATCTCATGTCGGTGCCGCTCCTCGGCCTCGGCCACAGCGGCTGCGACAGCCGCGGCCAGCACGACTTCGCCGGCCTCGGAGTGGCTCTCAGCCCGCACCGACTCAAGCTCCGCACGATGCCGTTCCTCAGCCTCAGCGACAGCCGCCGCCACCGCGACACCAGTCGCAGCAGCCAACGCCTCCTCGCCAGCCGAAGCATGCTCGGCCCGCGCCGACTCCAGCTCGGCGCCATGCCGCGCCTCAGCCGCCTCCACCTCCGCGTGGTGCGCAGCCTCCGCCTCGGCGAGCGCCACGGCCACTGCGGCCTCCGACGCCGCGGTCACCGCCTCCTCGTTCGACGCGGCGTGCGCGGCCTCGACCTCGGCGAGGGCCTGTGCCACGGCTGCCGCGATGGCCGCCTCGGTCAGCTCCGCCGTTGCGGACTGCTGGTCGGCCAGCGCTGTGGCGACCGCCGCTTCGCGCTCGGCCGCGTGCCGTTCCTCGGCCTCGGCCAGGGCGGCTGCGATCGCCGCCGCCGATGCCGCCGAGACCGCCTCGTCGTCCACGCGTGCGTGGGCTGCTTCGGCTTCGGCCAGGGCCGCCGCCACCGCTGCCGATGTCGCCAGCGCTATGGCTTCCTCGCGTGCCGCGTTCGCGCGCGACTCGGCGTCCGCCACCGCCGCGGCGACGGCCGCCGCTGTCGCAGCCTCTGCCTCGGCGCGCGGGATCGTGCCCTTGGGCGCGCCGGCCGTCGGGCTCACCGCGGGCGTCCACTCGCCCGAGTCCGCGTCCTCGACGCTCGAGCCCAGCGATTCCGACCGCGCTTCGGACTCCGCTTCGGCCGACTCGGCCGCTTCCGCCGCCAGTGCCAGGGCCGCCGCGGCTGCCGCCGCGCGCTCCACCACGATCGCCGGCTGCGCCAGGTCCGCGACCGGGTGCGCGCGCAGTGCCTCGACGACCTCGGCCATCGACGGCCGTGCGCCGGCTTCCTCCGACAGGCTCAGCGCGAAGGCCTCCGCCAGGACGGAGCTGTCGCCGAAGTACTCCGTCAGGCGTCCGACGGCCATTTCGCGCCGGTAGGCCAGAAGCATGGCGGCGTCGTGCGCCGAAGCCGCGCCGGCGAGCGCCGCACCCCCGGCCAGTTCCAGACCGTGCTCGTGCCCATGACCGTGGCCGTGCCCCTGGCCCGACTCCGCCGCCGCGACCAAGCCCGCAGCCTCGGCGCGTGCCCGCTCCATGTCCTCGCGGACGATCTCCCAGCCGAAGACGCCCGTGTACAGCAGCCACGCCAGCCCGTACACGTCGTCCGCGGCGGTGGCCGCCGCGCCGCCGAGGCGGGCCGCCGTCAGGAAGCCGCTGGAGGCCTCGGCGGCGACCGCGGCCGCGTTGCCCTCGAACGCGAGTCCCAGGGCCAGGTCCACGAAGATGTTGCCCTTGCCGACCCAGATCGAGTCGGTGTGCATCCAGCCGTGGACGAGCCCGGCGGCGTGGACGCGCTCGAAGACCTCGGCGACGTTCAGCGCGAGCACGCCGACCTCCGCCGAGGTCAGCGCGCCCTTCATCAGGCGGGCGGTGAGCGAGGAGCCCTTGTCCTGGTCGTACACCGCGAACTCGATGTAGCTGTCGCTCTTGTGGATCAGTTTGTGGGAGTGCTGATCGTGGTCGGTGACCACGCGGTCCTCGTGCGCGATCCGCTTCTGCCCGGCCTCCCGGACCACGGCGATCGCCGGATGCTCGACGTGCGTCAGCGCCGAGACCGCGTTCTCCAGGCCGCCCGAGGCCGAGATCTGGATCCAGACCCGGCGCCGGCGCACCGAGTCGGAGGCGAGCCACAGCTCTCCGATCCCGCGGTGCCACAGCCGCCGGGACAAGGTGTAGCGACCAGCCAGGACGATGCCCGCGGAGACTCCCGATATACCTGCCACGGCGGCTAATTGTGCACAGTGTTCGACCCCTTGGACAGCGGGGGGACAGTCCTCTGAAGCGTATTTTCGTCTAGTCGCCCCGGACGTTCACCGGGCGGCCTCTCACCTGCGTTCCGTGGCTATCACCACGGCCACTCCGAGCACCACGATCAGGCCTCCGACCACCACCGCGGCGGTGATGGTCTCGCTCAGGAAGAGCGCCCCAAGTGCGACGGCGACAACAGGGTTCACATATGCATATGTTGCTACTGTGGAAATCGGCGCGTTCTTCAACAGCCACACATAGGACGAGAACGCCACAAGTGATCCCGCGCCGACGAGATAAACCGTCGCCCAGACGGACGTCGCGGTGATCGCGCCGGGGTGGAAGTGCTCGCCGTGCAGCGCCGCCGCGATGCCGCAGCCGATGCCGCCGAACACCATCTGGTACGCCGACGCCACGAACGGGTCCTTCGGCGGCGTCAGCCACACCTTGGACGCCACCGAGCCGAAGGCCCAGCTGATCGAGGCGATGAGCACGAGCACGACGCCGAGCACGTAGTTGTGCGCCCCACCGCCGCCGGGCCGCATCAGCACCACCAGCCCGGCGAAGCCGATGAGCACGCCGACCAGCATCGGCGCGGTGGGCCGGTCCTTGGCCACGGCCCGCCACACCACGATCCACAGCGGCACGGATGCCACCAGGAGCGCCGAGGTGCCCGAGGGGATGTACTGCTCCGACAGGACCACGAAGCCGTTGCCGCCGAGCAGCAGCAGGGTGCCGATCAACGCGGCCGAGGCCAGTTGCCCCCGGGTGACGCGCAGCGCCGAGGGGCCGCGGCGGATCGCGAGGAAGGCGCAGAGGAGCAGGCCGGCGAGGCTGAAGCGGAGCGCCGCGGACGACAGCGGCGGGATTGATTCGATGGCGTAGCGGATCGCGAGGTAGGTGGAGCCCCAGACGAAGTAGACCGCGCCGAGGGCGACCCAGGCCGCCGTCGTCATGCGCTGCGTCTGAGGCGTCTGCCGAGCCTGATCCGTCTGCTGTGCCTTCGGCGCCTTCTGCGCCGGCCCCGTTGCTCCGTCCGAGTGAGCGACTCCCTGTTCGGGAACGATCGTCATAGCCCTGATCCCTCCACGCCCCTGACCATACGTCGCCAGCCTGCGGGATCTCCGGGTCCGACAGCAAGGGCCACTCGCATGCGAGTGGCCCTTGAACGGCGCTGCGGGGAAGGGCTCGGTCAGCCCAGGGCGCGCAGGAGGTCGGCCAGCAGATCGTCGACCGACTCGATGCCGACCGAGAGCCGGACGAGGTCGTTCGGCACCTCCAGCGGGGAGCCGGCGGCGCTGGCGTGGGTCATGCGGCCGGGGTGCTCGATCAGCGACTCGACGCCGCCGAGCGACTCCCCGAGGGTGAACAGCTCGGTGCGGCCGCACAGGTCGACCGCCTCCTGCTCGCCGCCGGCCACCCGGAAGGAGACCATGCCGCCGAAGCCGGACATCTGCTTGGCCGCGACCTCATGGCCGGGGTCGTCGGGCAGGCCCGGGTAGTGGACGGCCGTCACCTTCGGGTGCGCGGCCAGCGCCTCGGCGATGCGCTGGGCGTTGGAGCAGTGCCGGTCCATGCGCACCGCCAGGGTCTTGACGCCGCGCAGCACCAGCCAGGCGTCGAAGGGCCCGGCGACGGCGCCCATCGCGTTCTGGTGGTAGGTCAGCTCCGCGCCCAACTCCTCGTCGGACACCACCAGCGCGCCGCCGACGACGTCGGAGTGGCCGCCCATGTACTTGGTGGTGGAGTGCACGACCACGTCGGCGCCGAGGGCCAGCGGTTGCTGCAGGTAGGGGGTGGCGAACGTGTTGTCGACCACGAGCAGCGACCCGGTCTCGTGCGCGACCCCGGCCAGCGCCGCGATGTCGGCGACCCCCAGCAGCGGGTTCGAGGGCGTCTCGACCCAGATCGCCTTGGTCTTGCCAGGCACCACCGCGGCCCGCACGGCGGCCGGGTCGGACATGTTGGCGGCGGTCCACCCCAGACCCCACCGCGACAGGACCTTGGAGAACAGGCGGAAGGTGCCGCCGTAGGCGTCGGCCGGGATGACGACGTGGTCGCCGGGCACGCACACGGTCCGCAGCAGGCAGTCCTCGGCGGCCAGACCCGAGGCGAAGGCCAGACCGACCCGGCCGCCCTCCACGGCGGCCAGACAGTCCTCCAGCGCCTTGCGGGTCGGGTTGGCGCTGCGCGAGTACTCGTAGCCGCCCCGCAGGCCGCCGACTCCATCCTGTTTGTAGGTGGAGACCTGGTAGATCGGGGGGACGACGGCGCCGGTCAGCGGGTCCGGGTCCTGGCCGGCGTGGATGGCCAGGGTCTCGAAGGCGGCGTTGGCGTGGGCGTCAGATGCGGACATGGGCCTTAGGTTACGCGTTCGGGGCGGCGCGGCCGTGTGTCGCGTGTGTGGTGTGGGGTGGCGCGGTCTCCAGCTGGGGCGCCAGCCGGGTCGCCGGCTGCGTCTCCATCTCGGCGTCCAGCCCCGCGTCCAGCCCGGCCGCCAACTCGGCCTCCAGCTCGGCCATCAGAGCGGCGGCTTCACCCATCCGACGTACCCGCCGCCGCGCCAGCACCCGAGTCCGCTGCCGCACGACGTACAGCAGCACCGCGGCACCCAGGACCAGCACCAGCGCGAACATCGCGAGCAGCCCCTGCCACGACCCGGCCTCGGCCGCCCCGTGGCGCGGCCCCGACGTGCCGATCTGCACCGGAGCGCTGGGCACGTAGGGCGTGGTGTCGCCGGCCAGACCGCTCGGTATGCCGAGCCCGTCGAGCATTCCCGCGATCAGCGAACCCATCGGCGCCTCCCGAGCCCCAGTCGTATCACCCGAAAAGGACGATACTGACTTTTCAAGACATCGCACTCCGACACAATGATCTTCATGTCCGCCGCAGCGCTGCGGCACCGTGCGACGACTGCCGAACGCATGCTGTAGCCCCGCGCGGCTCAAATAGCCGGCCGCGCATATCAACCTTCTGCCCCCGCGCGCGTCATACAGGCGACAGCTTGGTCATTCGGGAGGGGAACAAAGATGCGCTCACGCATCGCTACAGCCGCGGTCGCGGCGATCGCCGCGTCGTTGGTAGCGAGCCTTGGGGCTTGCAGCAGCACGTCGAACGGGGCATCGGGGGGCGCTCCGACGGCGCCGGGAAGCTCGACGAGCACGACGGTGCCGGGCGCCGCGACCGGCACGCCGTCGGCCGGCACCACGTCGGGCGCTTCGGGCACGTCGGCCGCGTTCAGCACCGACCAGCTGGAGACGATGCGCGCCAAGGTGGCTGCCGTCTACGGGGAAGGCGTCACCGCCCCGGCTCCGCACCTCTTCCAGGTGACGCCCGATCCGAAGGAACTCGCCGCCGACTTCGACAGCGCCACGACGAGGACGGCCCTCTGGGGATCGGGTGGCACCGGATCCGACCGGATGATGGACTGCGGCACGGCCAAGTACGACGGCGTCGTCATCGGAGCGGTGCAGGGCTCTGGCGGGACGGCGACCATCCCCGTCGCGCTCTACCAGGGTGAGAAGGCCGGGGGCCGCGAGATCACCGTGACGGTCGATTCGAGCACGGGTGTCATCAAGGGCGTGTCGTGCGGGACGCCGAAGGACGCGGACTTCCCGGGCATCGCGCCGATCGCGAGCTACTACGGCGCGACGGCCAACATGGACACCGCGGTGCTCAACGACAAGTCGAAGTCCTACTTCACGCCCGCGTTCGCCGCGTGGCAGCCCGCCGGCGCGAACTACAACATCCGGACCTGCACGCAGGACGTCCCGGACTTCTGGATCGTCGCCCTGACCGGAACGACCTCCACAGCCAGCACGTGGGACTTCGCTCCCGGCCCGGTCAAGACTGTCGCCGATCCGGCCGAGCCGAACAGCACGGGTTTCAACGGCGCGCTGGGGGTCGACCTCGGCTCGGCCAAGATCTCGCGCGTTACGTGCAGCGCGAAGCCGCCGGCGGCTGACAGCGCGCACCCAGAGCAGTACGCGAACGCGCTGATGGAGTACTACCGCACGGCCGCCGACCAGACCTCGCTCGGCGTCGACGCCAAGGCCGCCATACAGCCCTACTTCGTCTCGGACGCCGCCCTCGCCTCCACTTGGTCGGCAACGGGCCCGGTTCCGCTGCTGTGCACGAGCAAGGTGCCCGGGGCGGTGCAGACGGCAGCCGGTACGACGCCGACCACCGCCGGCTCCACGACGACCTTGAAGATGGTCACCTGGCCGGACTGGCACCCGGACCAGCCCGGTCAGGAGCTCAGCAAGTTCACCGTCACCCTCGACACGAGCACGATGAAGATCGCCTCGATCACCTGCACCACCAAGTAGTCAGCCCGCATGCCGGCCGCCCTCAACGGCCGGCATGCAGCTCCCGATGCGACTCGGCCAACGCCTGACCGGCCAGCCGGGCCGTGACCCCCGCGGCGAAGTTCGGGCACTGCGTGACGTCCTCGTGCCGGCACCGCAGGCCGTGGCTGACGGCCTCGCGCGCGGCCTGCGCGCGGGCAATCTGCTCGTCGAGTTCGGCGAGCTTGCGGCGGGCGAGACGGCGCCACTCAGCCGGCGCGTCCGTGCGCGCGGCCATCAGGGCCTTCTGTTCGGCCAGGGTGAAGCCGGCGTCGCTGTAGAGCAGGATGGTGGCGACGGTGCGGGTCGCCGATTCGGGGTAGCGGCGCTGGCCGGAAATCCTGGCCGGGGCCGGGAGGAGGCCGAACTCCTCGTAGTAGCGCAGGGCCGAGGTGCTGACGCCGGTGCGGCGGGCCAGGTCGCCGATGGTCAGCAGGTCGCCGGCGGGCTTGGTGGCCGCGGCGGGCTTGTTGACTTCAAGTGCCCTTGAAGTCGTTGACTTCCGGCCATGAGAACTCGCCATGAAGGAAGCGTGCCACGCGCTGTGCCCCGGCTGGCGGCCGCCGCGGCCGAGTACCTGGTCGGACGGGTCGGGATCGCCGTGGTGCGCCTGCTGGACCGGGACGTCGTCGGGCAGGGCCACCATCCGCGGGGCGCGGCCCGGAGTGTGTCGGGGTGGATGTTCGCGCACCGGCCTTCGAATCAGCGGCGGAACCGGTGGGTGGCCTCGGTGCTCGGGGTGGGGCCCGGCGAGCGGGTTCTGGAGGTCGGGTTCGGGCCGGGGGTCGCGGTCGCGGAGTTGGTGCGCGGCGGTGCGGGGCACGTCTACGGCGTCGACCATTCGGCGGTGATGCTCCGGCAGGCCTCCAGGCGCAACGCGGCCGCCATCCGGGCCGGCCGGGTCACGCTGGTCCAAGCGCCAGTCGATCAGCTGCCTGACATGCTCGACGGCCCCTTCGACGCCGTCCTCGCCGTCAACTCCCTCGGGTTCTGGCCGGCGCCGGTCGAGCGGCTCACCGAGCTCCGCCGGAGGCTCACCCCCGGCAGCGGCCGCATCGCGATCGTCGCTCAACCCCGCTGCCCCGGCGCCACCGCGGACACCGCCCGCAAAGCCGCCGAGGAGATCAGCAGCCTGTTGCGCAGCGCTGGCTTCGACCGCATCAGTACCGAGACATTGGAACTCAGCCCGCCGGCCGTCTGTGTCCTCGCAACCCGACCAGACAAAAACTAGACGCGTACTAGAACAACTAGAACAACGTCGGCGGCCCCACCGGCATCGGCTCCGCCAAAGCCTCCACCTCCGGCACCCTCCGCCGTACGTCCTCATGGAACCGCCGGGCCAACACCGGGGCGTCGGCGTTGTCGGGGGTGTGGATGAACACAGTCGGCGAGCGCCCTTCCCGCAGCCACTCGGCGGCGATATCGGCCCACGGCTGCCAGCCCTCGGCGGTGAGCTCGGCGTCGTCACGGCCGATGTAGCGCACCACCGGGAAGCGAGTCAGAGCTCGAGTACGGCGCGGCAGCCGCGGCTTCTTGCTCCAGGCCTCGCGCTCGGCGTCGCTGGTCGGCGGGGTCGCGTAGAGCACCTCCGTGTCGAACGGCACCCACTCGGCATCCGCCTCGGTCAGCAGCTTCTCCAGGTCCCTCTCCGCCCGCGGATCCCCGAAGAAGGCGGGGTGGCGGACCTCGACCGCGTACCGATAGCCCTTCGGGACCCGGCCGAGGAACGCCGCGAGCGTCGGCAGGTCCGTAGGCCCGAAGGCGGCCGGCAGTTGGATCCACAGCGCCGCGTGGCGGCCGAGGGGTTCGATGGCCGTGAAGAAGGTGCGCAGGGCGCCGTCCGGGGCGAAGACGTCGGGGCCGAGGCGGCGCTCGTGGGTGACCGGCTTCGGCAGCTTGAGCAGGAAGCGGAAGTCCTCCGGGGCCTGCGCGGCCCACATCTCGACGGTGGCGCGGGACGGCGTCGCGTAGAAGGTGGTGTTGCCCTCGACCGCGTTGCACCACGTCGCGTACGCGGCGAGGCGTTCGCGCGGCGGCAGCGGGTGCGGGACCAGCCGGCCCTGCCACGGCCCCAGCGTCCACATCGCGCAGCCGACGTGCAGTTTCATGGCTGCGAGCCTAGCGAACGCCCCAGGTGGGGCCGACGCGGAACATGCGTCTGGCGTTCCGCGGGGAGTCAGCGTGGTGTAGACGGCCGAGAGGTGCGCCAGTGCTTATATGAGGGCCATGGCGTTCTTGTCCTGGCTGCGCGTCTTAACCCGCCGCGTCGACCGATTCCAGCAGCGGCACCGCACACTGGCCTTCCCGGTCGCCGTGTACCGGGAACTGCAGACGGCGAAGGCCGGCTTCCTGGGCGCCATGCTCACTTTCTTCGCGTTCGTCTCGCTGTTCCCGCTGCTGCTCATCCTCACCACGGTGCTGGGCGTCGTCCTGCGCTCGAACCCGAAGCTGCAGCAGGACGTGCTGAACTCCGCGCTCGTCGACTTCCCGGTCATCGGCGAGCAGCTGAAGAACAACATCCACGACTTCGGGCGCAACGGGGTGGCGCTGGTGATCTCCATCATCATCACCGCCGTCGGCTCGCTGGGGCTGGCCAACGCCGCGCAGTACGTGATGAACCTGCTCTGGAGCGTGCCGGAGGACCGGCAGCCGGGATTCCCCCAGTCCTGGCTGCGCAGCCTGGGAATCATCGGGACGATGGGACTGGGGGTGCTGTCCACGACCGCGCTGACGGCGCTCGGCGAATGGGCCAGCGGCCAGTACTTCAGCGCGGGCTTGAGGGTCCTCCTGCTGGCCGCCTCGTTCGTGCTCACCGCGCTGCTGTTCTGGCTGGGCATGCGCACCGCGACGGCGGCGGAGGTGGCCGGCAAGGACCTCCGCCTGGCCGCGATCCTCACGACGCTGTTCTGGCAGGGCCTGCAATACCTCGGTGGCTTCATCGCCGCGCACCAGCTGCGCCACGCCTCGACGCTCTACGGGGTCTTCGGTCTGGTCCTCGGCCTGCTGGCCTGGATTTACCTCCAGGCCCGGCTGACCATGATCGCCGTCACGACCGACGTGGTCCGGGCGCGCAGATCCTGGCCGCGTTCGCTGTTCGACTGATCCGACGGTCCCTCACTTGTCGCACTGGGATATACGCCCGGCGACCCTCGACAAACCCGGATCAACACCAGATGATCGTTGGGCGAGTCCGGATCTTCTCCAGGCGGATACCGGGCGGCGACGGGGCTGATCTGCGGGAAGTGATCAAGCGAGCCGGTCCCGTGGCACTCCGCGGATCGCGTAGGATCGCCTGAATCCCACCTAAGCCATAAGGAACCGATGCGATGCGCCTGCTCGATTCTGCCCGCATCGGCCTGTCCGCCTTGTTCCCGCACGGCGTCCTGCGGAATCAGATCGATCACCTTCGCCCCGGCAAGATCATGCCGCACGGCATCCCGCGCAAGACCCTCGCGGTGTCGATCGCGCTGAGTGCCGCCCTGGTCACCAGCAGTCCCGCGCACGCGGCGATCGCCTACAGCCCGCTGCCCAAGCTCCCCGCGCTCAGCGCCTCGACCCTGACCGAGCGCTACGACCTGAACCGTACGGCGATGGCGAAGGCCGCCAACGAGGCCGAGTTCGGCGGGGACCCGGCGCTGGCGCACGCGCTGCGCAACCTGGCGGTTCCGACGCGTGACTTCCTGTCCTTCGACCCCACCGGCGACGGCCGGGGCATCGAGGTGGTCGGCGACCTGGTGCACGCCAAGCGGATCGCGGTGGTCGTCCCGGGGGCCGGCAACACGCTGTCCAACTTCGACAGCGCCAAGGGCCCCGGGGTCGGCGCCGAGGCGCTGTACCACCAGGCGATGGTGGACGGAGCCGGCCCGGACTCGCTGGCGGTCATCGGGTGGCTCGGCTACGACCCGCCGAGCATGGACAGCATGCACATCGCCACGCTCGGGCACGCCGACTCCGGCGCGAAGGCGCTGAGGGCGTTCCTGGCCCAGATCCACGCCATCAACAAGGCGCCGGTGTCGCTGCTGTGCCACAGCTACGGCTCGGTGCTGTGCGGCCAGGCCGCGCCGCACGTGAAGGTGACGGACATCGCGGTGTTCGGCTCCCCGGGCATGGGTGTGGGCTCGGTGTCCGACCTGGACACCACGGCGCGGGTGTGGGCCGGCCGCGGGACCAGCGACGGCATCGCCGACGTCCCGCACGTCCAGGTGGACCTGCTGGGCTTCTCGGTGGGCTTCGGCGACGACCCGGTCGACCCGGCCTTCGGCGCCCGGCTGTTCGACGCCGGCAATGGCGGCCACAGCGACTACCTACGCACCGGGGACACCGCGCTGCGCAACCTGGCGCTGATCGCCCTCGGGCGCGGCGACGAGGTGACCACGCCGCAGAGCGCGAGCTGACCGGAGAGCCGGGCGGCGAGCATCCATGATCCATCCCGGAGACGCCGCGCTCGGCCCGGCCCCTGACGGCTACCGCTCCTTCCGCCGCTCGATCCCGCTCGCGCACTCCTTCGACCCCCAGGACGCGGCCTTGGACCGCGCCTTCGAGCGCGCCAGGGCGATGCTCCAGTCCTGGGGACCGCAGCTCGGCGCCGGAATGCGGCTCGAGTTCGCCACCGCACCCGACGCCGAGGACGGTTTCGCTCCCCTGCCGGCCCCCTCGGTCGGGCTCGAAGGACGGCTGATCTCGCGGGTCGCGGGAGTGGTCCCGCTGCGTGCCCCGTTCCGTGTCGTCGCTGCGGACTTCGACAGCACTGACCATGCCGGGTATGCCTATGAGACGTTGCCCGGGCATCCCGAACGCGGACGCGAAGCCTTCTACGTGACGCGCGGAGAAGGGCTCGTCGAGTTCACCGTCATGGCGTTCTCTCAGCCCGCTCTCTGGTATTCGCGCTTAGGCGGTCCCGTTACGCGAATAATCCAGAACCGCTATACGAACAAGTACCTGTTGGCGATGGCTGTCAGCCCTCGATAGCACCTCGATAGCCCTCTATACCGTCGGCACCAATTCGAAGAAACGCTGTAGCGCTTTCGCATCCCCGCGGGCCAGAAGCGGGTCTCCAGGAATGCGGTGCCAGAGGAACAGGAAGAGATCCGAAGCCGTCCCCTCAAGATCGGTGCCGGCCTGCTCGTCTTCGCCCAGCGGCCGGGGACCGTCCGGTTCCAGCGCGACGGACCAGACACCCGAACCGTCAGTCTGGCGGAAGCGGTAGCTCTCGCCTTCCATAGGCGGGGCCGTCTTCACGGCGCGGCGATGGGGCACCAAAACCTCGAGGAAATGCGCCACGCCGTCGGCCGCCAGTTCTTCGTCCACAGGCTGGGGAGAACCGATCGCGCCCTCCAGATCCCACCGGTGCACGGCCGCCTCGACGGTCTGTGCGCGCAGCCAGAAGCCGACGGTCTGCGACTCGCCCCAGGTCCAGAGGGCCGTGTCGGGATCGGTCGAGCGGAAGGTCCGGGCCAGCGCGATCGCGCCCTCGGCGAACCAGTCGGCCAGGTCGTCCGCGGTGGCCTCGGCCGGCGCGGTGAACAGCTTCTGCCGGTCCGGCGGCGGTGTCTCCAGCCGCTCCACGATGACGTGGTCCACCAGCCGGTGCACGCGGCCCAGATGCCGTACCAGGTCGACGGTGGTCCAGTCCGGACACGACGGTACCGGCGGCGGGACGTCCGGCAGGGCGGCCATCAAGGCGGCGCGATGGAAAGCGGTTGTTTCCCTCTCGAAGTGCGCAATGCGGTCCACTTCTTCACTCTCCCACTGACTGTGCGCCCTGCCTAGGAACACGCTTTAGTGCCACACGCGGTTTTTCCGCTGCGCCCTCCGCTTGAGCGAGCCGTTCAGCGCCAACAGCAGGAGTCCGAGCACCGCCGCCCCCGCACAAGCAGCGAGGACCTTGTCCCGGCGTGACGACAGCAGACCGCTCTTGGTCGCGGCCGCCGCCTTGGTGGAGTTCTTCAGGGCCGCGGTGGTCATATGTCCCGGAGTCGACGTCGCGGGAGAAGCCGATGTGGCCGCGCTGCTCGTCGTGGAGGCCGGAGCGGCGGACGTCGGCGCCGCCGCGGGAAGCGACGCGGCCAATGGAGCGGTGCCGGGGAGTAGCGGGTTGTCCTTCGCGACCGGAGCGCCAACGCTAAGCGCTCCCAGCGGATTGACGATGCCGTATCCATATGCGTTGTTGCGCTGTAGTCCTGTAGCACCGCCGGCCTTAGTGGCGGACGCCAGAAGAGCGCGGATGGTCTGCCCCGCGGTCCAGTCAGGATGCATCGCACGGACCAACGCGACGGAGGCGGTCACATAAGCGGAGGCCTCACTAGTGCCCTTCGTAGTCTTCGGCACACCGTTGGCGTCCTCTACAGGGATTCCCACTCCGGGAGCCGTAAGAGCGACCTGCGGTCCGTAGCTCGAGCCCGACCACCGGGCACCGCTGTCGTCGATCGCGCCGGCCGCCACCACACCGGGATAGGCCGCCGGGATGATGACGTGCTGTGTCCCGTAGTTCCCGGCGGCGGCGACCACCACGATGTCCGCGGCCTCGGCCTGCTTCACCGCGGCCGCCATGCCCGGCGTGTCCGCCGTGCCGAGCGACATGTTGATCACCTTGACGTGCTGGGCGACCGCGAACTTGACGGCGTCGGCGATGTGGACCGGGTCCGAGCCGGTCGCCTGCTGCATCCGCACCGGCAGGATCTTCGCCTCGGGCGCCAGGCCGTGCAGGCCGTCGCCGGCCCCGGTCCCGGCGATCAGGACGGCCATCGTGGTGCCGTGGCTGTCCGTGTCGGTGTCGACGTGCGCGATGCCGGTGCTGTCCGGACCGAGCGAGAAGTCCGCACCGGGGAGCAGGTTGTCGCGGGTGTCGCCGAGCGGGGTGACACCAGAGTCGACCAGGCCGACCGTGACGCCGGCGCCCTTGGTGAGCTGCCACACCTGATCGGCCTTCAAGTACGTGAGGGGCCATTGCGAAGCGGGCTTCGGCACGGCGTCATCCGCACGCACCGTAGGCGGCATGAACGCCAAAGCGGCCATGCCACAGACACCCATGAGCAACCCCAAGCGGTGCGACATGCGCAATAGCATCGCGTGGCATACCAGATAACGCAAACCTCTGTGAAGATCTTAATAGACCCTTTTCCGACACTAGGACACTAGGCGGAAAACACATACCGCTTATGATTTGGCGCATGGCCCGTTACGAGTACCGCTGTCGCGCCTGTGGCGACACCTTCGAGCTCTCGCGTCCGATGTCCGAGGCGTCCGCTCCCGCCGTGTGCCCCGCGGGCCACGACGACACCGTCAAGCTCATCTCCGCAGTAGCCGTGAACGTCGGGGGCGCGAACAAGTCCGCCGCAGCATCCGGCAACGCTGGCGGATGCTGCGGCGGCGGCTGCTGCTCTTAGGATCGTCCTAGGAACGCCCCAGGAGCAGCAACCAGCGGGCTGGCGGTTGAGGGTGGCCGTCAGCCCATGTGCGGGTACCGGTGGTCGACCGGCGGCACGAACGTCTCCTTCACCGTGCGAGGACTCAGCCAACGCATCAGGTTCTGCGCGGAGCCGGCCTTGTCGTTGGTGCCGGAGGCCCGACCGCCGCCGAAGGGCTGCTGCCCGACGACCGCGCCGGTCGGCTTGTCGTTGACGTAGAAGTTGCCGGCGGCGAAGCGCAGCTTGCTGTGCGCCTCCTGCACGGCCGCGCGGTCCGTAGCGAACACGGAGCCGGTCAGCGCATAGGGAGTCGAGCTGTCGACCAGCTCCAGGACTTCGCTATAGCGCGCGTCGTCATAGACGTGCACCGCGAGGATCGGGCCGAAGAACTCGTCGGTGAAGATCTCGTGGTGCGGGTCCTCGCCGACCAGGACCGTCGGCTGCACGAAGAAGCCCTGCGAGTCGTCCGCCGTGGCGCCGGCGAGGATCTCGACCTTGCCCTCCGCACGGACCCGCGCGAACAGGTCGCTGTGCTTGGTGAAGGCACGCCGGTCGATCACCGCGCCGCCGAAGAAGGAGAAGTCGGTGACGTCGCCGTAGGTGATGGTCCCGGTGACGTCGGCCAGCTGCTCCCGCACGCCGGACTCCCACAGGGAGCGCGGGATGTAGGCGCGCGAGGCCGCGGAGCACTTCTGCCCCTGGTACTCGAACGCGCCCCGGACCAGTGCGGTGACCAGGGCGGCCGCGTCCGCGCTGGGGTGCGCGACGACGAAGTCCTTGCCGCCGGTCTCGCCCACGATCCGCGGGTAGGAGCGGTAGACGTCCAGGTTCTCCGCGGTCTGGCGCCACAGGGTCTTGAACGTCTTGGTGGAACCAGTGAAGTGCAGACCGCCGAACTCCGGGTCGTTCAGCGCGACCTCGCTGACCGCCAGGCCGTCGCCGGTGACCAGGTTGATGACGCCGGCCGGGAGCCCGGCGGCCTCCAGCAGCTCCATCGTGTACTGCGCGGCCAGCTGCTGCGTCGGCGAGGGCTTCCACACCACGGTGTTGCCCATCAGCGCCGGCGCGGTCGGCAGGTTGCCGGCGATGGCGGTGAAGTTGAACGGGGTGATCGCGGTGACGAAGCCGTCCAGCGGACGGTAGTCGGTGCGGTTCCAGACGCCGGCGGAGTTGGCCGGCGGCTGCTCGGCCAGGATCTGCCGGGCGAAGTGCACGTTGAAGCGCCAGAAGTCGATCAGCTCGCAGGCGCTGTCGATCTCCGCCTGCTGCGCCGACTTCGACTGGCCCAGCAGGGTCGCGGCGTTGACGGTGTCCCGCCAGGGGCCGGCCAGCAGGTCCGCGGCGCGCAGGATGACCGCCGCGCGCTCGTCGAAGGGCAGCTCGCGCCAGGCCGGCGCCGCCGCCTTGGCCGCCGCCACGGCGTCCGCGACGTCGGCCGCGGAGGCGTTGGCGGTGTCGCCGAGCACGTGCTTGTGGTTGTGCGGCTGGACGACCTCGACGCTCTCGCCGGCGCCCATCCGGCGCTTGCCGGCGATCGTCATCGGCAGTTCGTGGCGCTCGGAGGCGATCTCGGCGACGCGGCGCTGCAGCGACTCGCGCTCGGCCGAGCCCGGGGCGTAGCTCCGGACCGGCTCGTTGACCGGGGCGGGGGTGTGGGTGATGGCATCCATGACGGTGCGGGTGGTCCCCTCTTCTAGCGCTTGACGAGCGAGTTCAGGAAGAACATGACGTTGGCCGGGCGCTCGGCCAGGCGGCGCATGAAGTAGCCGTACCAGTCGTCGCCGAAGGGCACGTACACGCGCATGGTGTCGCCGCCGGCGACCAGCTTGTGCTGCTCGGTGGTCCGGATGCCATGCAGCATCTGGAACTCCTGGGCGTCCTGCGCGCGGCCGGTCTCGGCGATCAGCGCGTGCGCGATGTCGATCATGCGCTGGTCGTGGCTGGCGATCATCGGGTAGGCCGAGGACCGCATCAGGGTCTTCATGGCGCGCACGTACGCCTTGTCGACGTCGTGCTTCTCCTGGTGCGCGACCGAGGCGGGCTCCATGTAGGCGCCCTTCACCAGCCGGACCCGGGAGCCGGCGGTGGCCAGGTCGGTGATGTCGCCCTCGGTGCGGAACAGCGCGGCCTGGATCGCCACGCCCACCCACGGGAAGTCGCCGCGCAGCTCGCGCAGGGCGCCCAGGGTGGCGTCGACGGTGGTGTGGTCCTCCATGTCCAGGGTCATGGTGGTGCCGGCGTCGCGCGCCGCCTCGGCGATCGCGATGGCGTTCTCCAGGGCGATCTTCTCAGCGTCCCTCGGCAGCTTCTGGCCCAGGGCGGAGAGCTTGAGCGAGACCTCGGTGCGGTGCGCGATGCCCAGGTCGGCGAAGCGCTTGAGCATCTCCAGGTAGGCGTCGCGGGTGGCGGCGGCGTCGGAGGCGTCCAGGGTGTCCTCGCCGAGCCGGTCCACGGTGACCGCCAGGCCCTCGCCGACCAGGTCGCTGATGATCAGGCTGGCCTGGTCCAGGTTGTCGCCCGCGACGAACCGGTCGACCACCCGGCGGGTCAGCGGGAAGCCGGTGATCACCCCGCGCATCTTGGCGCTGCGGGACGCGGCGAGAAGCGTTTGGCTGAGCATGGCGGGCCTGTCTTTCCTGGTGGCGCACCTCGTGGCGCAGCGGTCGTGGAGCCTGTTGGGGCCACCGTAGATCGGCGTGTCCACCGGGGATACGGACGGGTGCCACGATCATCGCCCGATTTCGTCATACACTTGTCTGATGGCGACCCCGACCACCGATCAGCTGCAGGACCTCGTGGACCTCGTCTCCCAGTTGGCCTCGTCCTCGGCGACGCTGGAGGACCGGGACTTCGACCTGGTGGCGTTCGCCTCGCAGTCCGGCGGCCTGGACGTGATCCGGCAGCGCTCGATCCTGCAGCGGCGCTCCACGCCGGAGGTGCGGGCCTGGTTCGAGGGGTTCGGGATCGCGCGCAGCGACCGGCCGGTGCGCACGCCTGCGGACCCCGAGCACGGAGTGCTGCCGCGGGTGTGTCTGCCGGCGCGGTGGAACGGGGTGACGTACGGGTACGTGTGGCTGCTCGACGAGGACGGTCACCTGGACGACGCACTGCTCGCCAGCGCTATGCACGAGGCGTCCCGCGCCGGAGCACTGTTGGCGCAACAGGCGCGGGTCAGGGAGCGGATGGAGGAACGCCTCCAGAACCTGCTCTCCCCCGACCGCGCGGTGGCGGAGCAGGCCGCGGAGGAGATCTCCGAGCTGGGCCTCGTGGACCGGGACCGGAGGGTCACTGTGGTGGTCCTGGAGACGCGGGACCAGGACTGGCAGTCCGTGCCGCTCAACCTGTGGCGGCTTCCGCGATCCGTCCTGGCGGCACCGGAGACGGATCACATCAGCCTGCTGGTTCCGGAACCGCACTCCGTCGCCGATGTCGCAGCGCGTGCGTTGGAGCTCTATAGAGAACGCCTGGACAGCGATGCCCGGGGCGACGTACTAGTGGGGATCGGTGCGCCGCGCGAGGATCTGGCAGAGGCCCGGGCCAGTTGGCGTGAGGCGCGGCTCGCGGTGCGGGTAGGGCGGGCGGTTCCGGCGTTCCAGCCCACGGCGGTGTGGACGGATCTGGGAATCTACCGGCTTCTAGCCTGCGGGCCGCAGCGGGAACTGCGGGACGCTGTGGTGGATCCCGCTGTGCGGCGGCTTCTGGACGAGCCGGACCTGCTCGCCACCGTGCAGACGTACCTCGACCACGCCGGAAGCGCACAACAGACGGCTGCCGCGCTGAGCATCCACCGGCAGACGCTCTACCACCGGCTGGAGAAGATCGAACGGCTCACCGGTCTCGACCTGGCTGACGGTCGAGACCGGTTGCGGCTGCACCTGGGGGTGTCGCTGGCTCCGCTGGTGGGCGGGTGAGGCTCAGTGGGCCGGTGCGGCTCAGCTGCCCAGCTGGACCGAGGCCTCGTGCCCGAGGAAGCCGAGCAGGTCCTGGCGGCTCACCACGCCCTTCGGCTTGCCCTCGACCAGCACCACCGCGGCGTCCGCCGCCTCCAGCGCGGTGACCAGCGCCGACACCGGCTCGCCGGAGCCGACCTGGGGCAGCGGCGCGGACATGTGCTCGTCCAGGCGGTCCTCCAGCGACGCCTTCTCGTAGAAGAGCGCGCGCAGCAGGTCCCGCTCGACGATGGAGCCGATCACCTCGGCGGCCATGACCGGGGGCTCCTCCTTGACCACGGGCATCTGCGAGACGCCGTACTCGCGCAGCGTCTCGATGGCCTCGCCGACGGTCTCGTGCGGGTGCATGTGGACCAGGTCCGGCAGGCCCTGGCCCTTGCGCGCGAACACCTCGGCCACGGTGGGCTCCTCGGTGCCGGGGTTCAGGAAGCCGTAGTCGGCCATCCAGTCGTCGTTGAAGATCTTCGACAGGTAGCCGCGGCCGGAGTCCGGCAGGATCACCACGACGACGTCGTCCGGGCCCAGGCGCTCGGCGTACTCCAGCGCGGCCACCACGGCCATGCCGCAGGAGCCGCCGACCAGCAGGCCCTCCTCGCGGGCCAGGCGGCGGGTCATCAGGAAGGAGTCCTTGTCGGACACCGCGATGATCTCGTCGGCCACGGTGCGGTCGTAGGCGGTCGGCCAGAAGTCCTCGCCGACGCCCTCCACCAGGTAGGGGCGGCCGCTGCCGCCGGAGTAGACCGAGCCCTCGGGGTCGGCGCCGATCACCTTGACCGCGCCGCCGGAGACGTCCTTGAGGTAGCGGCCGGTGCCGGAGATGGTGCCGCCGGTCCCGACGCCGGCGACGAACGCCGTGATCCTGCCCTCGGTCTGCTCCCAGAGCTCCGGACCGGTGGAGTGGTAGTGCGAGGCCGGGTTCTCAGGGTTGGAGTACTGGTCCGGCTTCCAGGCGCCGGGGATCTCGCGGACCAGGCGGTCGGAGACGTTGTAGTACGAGTCCGGGTGCTCCGGGGCCACCGCGTAGGGGCACACGACGACTTCGGCGCCGTAGGCCCGCAGGACGTTGATCTTGTCCGTGGAGACCTTGTCCGGGCAGACGAAGACGCACTTGTAGCCCTTCTGCTGCGCCACTATGGCCAATCCCACACCGGTGTTGCCGGAGGTGGGCTCCACGATGGTGCCGCCGGGCTTCAGCGCGCCGGAGCGCTCCGCCGCCTCGATCATCCGCAGCGCGATCCGGTCCTTCACCGAGCCACCGGGGTTGAAGTACTCGACCTTGGCGAGGACGGTGGCCTGGAGTCCCTTGGTGACGTTGTTCAGCTTCACCAGCGGGGTGTTCCCCACCAGATCGACCATGGACTCGGCGTACTTCATCGGCGGTGTCTCCGCTTCCTCTGGGACCGGCATTCACGGTGGCTGTTCACGGTGGCTACCAGCCTACGGTGCACCACCGCTCCGCCCTAGCCAACAGTGCCCAAGGTAAGGTCGCTGGAACGGCGGACATACTTCAGTTGAGGCTTGTAGTGGAGGTGTGTTGACGATGACCGGGCTCACAAGGCTGGGTGTCGCCAAGCGCGTCGCTGCTGCCGCCGCGCTGAGCGGCGGGGGGATCGGGGTCCTCACGGGCGGCGCGATCGGGCTGATCGTCGCCGAGGCGAAACTCGCCCGGCGGGCCATCGGACCGGCCAAGGGCGATCCGCCGCGCGCGGACGGGGTTTACGGAGCGTGGTACGCGGCACCCGGCGTCGAGGTGATCCGCATCGCGGTCCTCGGCGACAGCTCCGCGGCCGGCTACGGCGTGACGGAGTCCGCGCGCACCCTGGGCGCGCTGCTGGCGTCCGGCCTGGCCGAGGCCGCCGGCGCCCCGGTGCGGCTGCACAACGTGGCGAAGGTCGGGGGGCAGTCCTCGGACCTGGGCTGGCAGCTGGAGCGGGTGCTCGCCTCCGGTCCGGACGGCAGGGCCCCGCACGTCGCCATGATCATGATCGGCGCCAACGACGTGACGCACCGCGTCAAGGTCGCCGAGTCGGTCCGCTTCCTGGGCGACGCCGTGCGCCGGCTGCGCGCGTCCGGCACCGAGGTGGTCGTGGGCACCTGCCCGGACCTGGGCACCATCCGCCCGGTGGCGCAGCCCCTGCGGCGCCTGGCGCGCCGGTGGTCCCGCCAGCTCGCCGCCGCGCAGACGATGGCGGTCGTCCGCGCCGGGGGCCGCACGGTCTCCCTGGGCTCCCTGCTGGGCCCGGAGTTCGACGCCCGCCCGGAGGACATGTTCGGCCCCGACCGCTTCCACCCCAGCGCCGAGGGCTACGCCACCGCGGCGATGGCCCTGCTCCCCTCGATCGCCGCCGCCATCGGCCGCTGGCCCGACGCCGAGACCGGCGGGCCGGACGTCCTGGAGCCGGCCCGCGGCGAGGCCCGCATGCCGCTGGCCCGCGCCGCGGTGCTGGCCGCCCGGCACGGCGGCACCGAGGTCGGCCGCGAGGTCGGCAGCGCCGCCCGCGCCGGCTGGGGCATCCTGCGGCACCGGCGGCGGCGGCAGATCGCCGAGCCGGTGGTGGTCAGCGGGGAGGCGGTGGAGGCGGTGGAGGAGGCGGCCGCGGCCGGTGACGCGAGCGCTTCCGGGAGCGGGGCGAGCGCGACGGAGGCGGCTTCGGCCTGAAGGCAAGCGCCTGAAAGCAAGCCACAAGCCACGAGGCACGACCGTCACTGATCCCTCGCCGCGGGAGCAAAACCGGCGCACCTTACCGCCGATATAAGGACCTTGACGCACGCCGCCGACCGGTCCCCCCGGACCGGCCGGCCGCCGCGAGTGCCCAGAGCGGGAGTCGAACCCGCAACGCCATAAAGGCCGCGAGGTTTAAGCTCGCTGTGTCTGCCTGTTCCACCATCTGGGCCCGAAGCGATCACCGCCGATGATCCTTCGGGCTTCAGCGTAGCGAGAACTCCGCGAAAGCGTGATCGAGTTCCAGCGCTGGTCCGCAGAAGGTCCTGTTCGGGCGCAGGTCGCAAGGGGCGCCCGCGCAGCGCGGGGAGAGGACTTTCACCGGACTTCCGGTTGGTGTTCCTGCGGAGTTCGCGTCGGCTGCGGGGAGCCGGCCCGGGCCGGGCCGGCGGGCATTCAGGCGACGTGCGCTGCGCGGCGGCATCCGCCGGTCCCCGGAACCGGTGCGGGCGCGCAGGTTGAGAGCCCGCGGCTCACGCCGGGGGCTCTGGGGGCTTTCTGGGATTCCGGGTGGGGGCTTTATCCGAAGGCGCGTGCTGCGCGCTTCAGGTCCATCTCGTGGACGATCGCGTTGGCGTAGCCACGCGGGAGGTCGTGCTCGGCACGGAGCCAGCTGACGCGCTCTTCGAAGCGCGGGAGGGACGGGCCTTCGTCGACCAGCTGGAACCAGGTGTCCAAGCTGCGGCCGGTGGCTGCGGGGATGCGGGCGAGGAGGTTGCGATGGGTCTGTTCGGAGTGGTGGATCGTCATACGGGCGCCTCCGCGAATGGACTGGGCATACGGTCCGTGTGCGCCAGCGTGCCTGAGGGTCGGGCGACTGGCAAGAGGAACGGGACCTGGCGATTCCGGCGCCAGGCAAATCCGGGCGGTCGGTGACGTGCCGCGACGTTCCCGCGGCATTCGCCACCCGTATCCTTCCCGGATGACTTCCAGCACCAAACCGGGGGAACACAGTGCGGACGAAGAAGC
The DNA here is from genome assembly GCF_041260665.1 of Catenulispora sp. GP43. Lineage (NCBI taxonomy): Bacteria > Bacillati > Actinomycetota > Actinomycetes > Catenulisporales > Catenulisporaceae > Catenulispora > Catenulispora sp. GP43. The sequence continues at coordinate 176,934 of NZ_JBGCCT010000011.1, forward strand.
GTCGTCGGCGGACCTCCTGGAGCGGGAACTGACCCGGCTCGCCGAGGCCTACCGGCGGCTCCCGCACTCGAAGTTCGCCCAGCGGCTGGAGCCGTACGGCGACCGCGCGCGGGCCGGCCACTGGCTCGCCGCGCAGGTCACGACGGTCGCCCAGGGGATAGAGCGGTGGGACAGTCCGCGGCCGCCGGCCTGGCGGGAGCTGCCGACGCTGGGGGTGTTCGCGCTCGGCGACCAGATCGCGGTGGTCGGGAACGATCTGTTAGCGGCTTACCGGGCCCTGAAGGACCCGCGCGAGACCCTCATCTGGACGCCCGGAGAGGGCCGGGTCCCGGCGGAGAAGGCGATGGCGGCCGTGCTGGAGAGCACGACCGCCTTGCGTCGGGCGCTGTAGGGCGCCCTGAGGTACGGCCCCGGGCCGCGACGGGGACTAGCTCAGGCGCTCCAGGATCAGCGCCATGCCCTGGCCGCCGCCGACGCACATGGTCTCCAGCCCGAACTGCTTGTCGTGCCACTGCAGCGAGTTGATCAGCGTGCTGGTGATGCGCGCGCCGGTCATGCCGAACGGGTGGCCCACGGCGATCGCGCCGCCGTTCACGTTCAGCTTGTCCAGGTCGATCCCCAGGTCCTGGTAGGACGGGATGACCTGGGCGGCGAACGCCTCGTTGATCTCGACCAGGTCGATGTCGCCGATGGTCATGCCGGCGTTCTTCAGCGCGTTCTGGGTGGCGCCGACCGGGCCGATGCCCATGATCTCCGGGGACATCGCGGTGACGCCGGTAGCCACGATCCGGGCCAGCGGGGTCAGGCCCAGCTCGCGGGCCTTGGTGTCGGACATGATGACCACGGCCGCCGCGCCGTCGTTCAGCGGGCAGCAGTTGCCGGCGGTGACGGTGCCGTCGGGGCGGAAGACCGGCGCCAGCGTCGCGGTCTTCTCGTAGGTCACGCCGGGGCGCGGGCCGTCGTCCTTGCTGACCACGGTGCCGTCCGGCAGCGTGATCGGGGTGATGTCCTTCTCCCAGAAGCCGTCGGCGATCGCCTTCTCGGCCAGGTTCTGCGAGCGGACGCCGAACTCGTCCTGCTCCTTGCGCGAGATCCCCTTGAGCTGCGCCAGGTTCTCGGCGGTCTGGCCCATCGCGATGTAGACGTCCGGGAAGGTGTCGTCCTCGCGCGGGTCGTGCCAGACCTTGCCGCCGGCCGCGAACTCGTTGGTGCGGTTCACCGCGTCGGTGAACAGCGGGTTCTGGGTGTCCGGCAGGCCGTCGGAGGAGCCCTTGGCGTAGCGCGAGACGGTCTCGACGCCGGCGGAGATGAAGACGTCGCCCTCGCCGGCCTTGATGGCGTGGAAGGCCATCCGCGTGGTCTGCAGCGAGGAGGCGCAGTACCGGGTGATGGTCGCGGCCGGGAGGTGGTCGTAGCCCAGCAGCGTGGCCACGACGCGCCCCATGTTGTAGCCGGCCTCGCCGCCGGGCAGGCCGCAGCCCAGGTACATGTCGTCGATCTGGCGCGGGTCCAGGCCCGGGACCTTGTCCAGCGCGGCCCGCACCATCTGCGCGGTGAGGTCGTCGGGACGGATGGAGGTCATCGAACCCTTGAAGGCGCGGCCGATCGGGGAACGCGCGGTGGAGACGATCACTGCCTCGGGCATAAAGGTCACTCCTTGCGAAGGGGGGCCGGGGTCGCCTGCCGGCTTCAGGGCCGCGCGGTCGGCGCCGCGATGGTGTCGGGGCCAGCGTAGTTCGCCAAGCTACCGCTTGGTAATGCCGGGTGCGGGAGAACACACCCGGTTTCCCACCCTAGGGCGCCGCCTGCCTTTCCACCCACATTCCACCCCGGGTTGGAGGCGCACGCGGGCCGATCGGCGAGAAGATCGGGGGCATGGCAGCGCTGACAGCGAACATGATGGACCGCAAGGGCTACTTCTGGGGCATCCAGGCCCTGCGCAGCGGCGGTCTGGTGGCGCTGAGCATCACCCTGTTCGGGGTGAACCCCAAGCCGGGACTGCACGGCCGCGGGCTGGCGATCACGATCACCCTGGCCGTCGTGGCGGTGGCCTGGATCGGGATGATCGTCTTCGACATCCGCAAGTGGCGGATCCAATACCCGCTGTTCCTGCTGGCGCTCAGCGGCGGCGTGCTGTCGATACTGCAGCAGGGCCCGGCGATCTTCGTACCGGCGGTCGCGGCCTTCTCCGCGGGCTCGAACCTGGAGCCGCAGATCTCGACGGCGGTCGCGGTGGCCGGAGCCCTCTCCCTGACCGCGACCGCACTGGTGGTCGGCGCTTCGACGACGGCGGTGCTCGGCTTCGTCGTCATCCTGGCGACGGCCCTGGCCATGGGCATGATCCGCTACGCCATCGCCCAGCGCGCGGACACGGCCGAGCAGCTGCTGGAGCAGACCCTGCGCGCCTCGGCGGCCGAGACCGAGGCCGCGGTCCTCGGCGAGCGCACCCGCATCGCCCGCGAGATCCACGACATCCTGGCGCACTCCCTCGGCGCGCTGGCCATGCAGGTCGAGGCCGCGCAAGCACTGCTGACCCGCGAGGACCCGGACATCGCGAAGGCCCTGCGCTGTATGGAGCGGGTCGGCCAGCTGACGCGCGAAGGCCTCGTGGAGAGCCGCCGCGCGGTCCAGGCGCTGCGCGAGGACATCGGCCCGCTGTCGGAGATGATCCGCGCCCTGGTCGAAGCCGACGGCGGCACGATGACCACCACCGGCGAGCCCCGCAAGCTCCCGGCCGACGCGGCGCTGGCGCTCTACCGCACGGCGCAGGAAGCGGTGACGAACGCCCGCAAGCACGCGCCGGGCAAGGCCGCGGACGTCCGCCTGAGCTTCGACGAGGACACGGTCCGGCTGACGGTGACCAACCACCTCGCCGAGGCCGACGCCGCACGGCCCCTGACGAACTCCGGCGGCGGCTTCGGACTCAGCGGACTGCGGGAGCGGATGGAGCTGGCCGGCGGGACGCTGGACGCCGGGCGCGAGGGCGACGACTGGTCGGTGCGGGCGGTCGTGCCGGGCTGAGGGCGGGTCTCGATCAAGCCCGACAGCCCAAGGGCAAGGCCGCATCGGCCCGGCGCTGAGGAAGATCGAGCGCCGCCCCGGCATCTGCGGGACAATCCCGGGGTGACCGAGATCCGAGTACTCATCGCCGACGACCAGGCCGCGGTCCGGGAAGGCCTGGCGCTGCTGCTGGAGACCATGTCCGACGTGAACGTGGTCGGCCAGGCCGGGGACGGTCTGGAGGCGGCGGAACTGGCGGCCGAGCTGGCGCCCGACGTGGTGCTGATGGATCTCAACATGCCGCGGGCCAGCGGGATCGAGGCGACCTCGACGATCCTGGCCGCGAACCCGGACATCCGGGTGGTCGTGCTCACCACCTACGAGGACGACGCCTCGATCGTCGGCGCGCTGCGGGCCGGGGCGCTCGGCTATCTGACCAAGGCCGCGAAGCGGGCCGACATCGAGCGCGCGGTGAAGGCGGCGGCGGCCGGGCAGGCGATTCTGGACCCGGCGGTGCAGCGGCAGCTGCTGGCGGCGGCGACCAACGGGGTCGCGGGCCCCGCGGCGGGCGGCGTCGCGAAGGCCCCGGCCGCCGAGCCCGAGCCCGTCGACGACCTGAGCCCGCGCGAGGCCGACGTCCTGCGGCTGATCGCGGCGGGACACTCCAACCGGGAGATCGCCAAGAAGCTGTTCGTCGGCGAGGCGACGGTGAAGTCGCACATCAACCGCATCTTCACCAAGACCGGCTGCCGCGACCGGGCCCAGGCGGTCCAGTACGCGTTCACCCACGGCTACGCCGACCCGAGCGCGAAGTAACGGCACCTCCTCAGCCGCGAGGCCACACCGCCAGGGCGAACTCAGCCGTCTGCGAAAGCTCGGCCTCTCCGGCGCCGTCCCGCGCGCGCTGCGACATGCCCTGAAACACCGCGGCGTAGTACGCGGCGAGCGCATCGACGTCCGCTGACGCCGCCAGTTCCCCGTCCCGCTGCCCGGCGCGCAGCCGCTCGGCCATCGTCGTGATGTTCCGGTTCCGCTGCTCCCGCAGCATCTCCCGCACCTCGGCATTGGCCGGCGAGACGTTCGTGGCGGCGTTGATCACCATGCACCCGGCGGGATGCACCGGGTCCGGGAACACCCGCGCCGCCTCCCGCAGCATCCGCGCCACCGCGCCGAAGGCCGTCGCCTCCTCGGCGAACGCCGCGCCCACGAACGCGCCGTAAGGCGACTCCCCATACGCCGCCAGCGCCTCGCGGAACAACGCCGGCTTGTCACCGAACGCCGCGTACAGGCTCCCCGAGCGGATCCCCATCGCCTCGGTCAGATCGCTGATGGACGTCGCCTCGTATCCCCGTTCCCAGAACAGGCGCGTCGCGGCGGCGACCGCGGCGTCGCGGTCGAAGCCGCGGGGCCGTCCGCGGCGGGCGGCGGGGTCGGAAGCAGTCACCCGATCATTGTAGAACGATCGACCAAGAATTGTGCTAGCGTGCCCGTCACAAATTCTTGGTCGATCACTCAAGAAATGGGGGGACCATGTCCCTGCAGGGGAAGCACGCCCTGGTCACCGGCGGCAGCCGCGGCATCGGCCGGGCGATCGCCGAGCGCCTGGCCCACGACGGCGCCACCGTCGTCCTGAGCTACGCCCGCGACCACGCCGCCGCCGAGGACACCGTCGCCGGCATCCTCGCCAAGGGCGGCAAGGCGATCGCCGTCCACGCGCCCTTCGGCGACCACGGCGACGCCGAACGCCTTTGGCAGGCCTACGACAAGGCGACCGGCCGCGCCGGCGTCGACATCGTCGTCAACAACGCCGGCATCGGCCGCAGCTCGGATCTGAGCACCCTGACCGAGACCGAGTTCGACGAGGTCTTCGCGGTCAACGTCCGCGCGCCGCTGTTCGTGGCCCAAGGCGCTGTGTCCCGGCTGCGCGACCACGGCCGCGTCATCAACATCTCCAGCGGCGTCAGCCGCATCGCGATGCCCGAGATCCTCGCCTACGGCGCGACCAAGGGCGCCCTGGACAACCTCACCCTGAACCTGGCCAAGCTCCTGGGCCCGCGCGGCATCACGGTGAACTCCGTCGCGCCGGGCATCGTCGACACCGACGTCAACGCGGGCTGGCTGCGCGGGAACAAGGAGGCCGAGCAATGGGCCGCCTCGGCCTCGGCGCTGGGCCGGATCGGGCAGCCGGACGACATCGCCGCGGTGGTCGCGTTCCTGGCCGGCGAGGACGGCCGGTGGGTGAGCGGCCGGGTGGTCGACGCGACCGGCGGCTCAATGCTCTGACTCGCCACAGGGCTTCGGGGCTACAGAGCTTCAGGGCGAGAACGAAGGAGTGTCCTTATATATAGGTCACGCCTTCAGATACGCCAGCACCGCCAACACCCGCCGGTTGTCGTCACCGGACTCCGGCAGCCCCAGCTTCATGAAGATGTTGGAGGTGTGCTTGGCGATCGCCCGCTCGGTGATCACCAGCCGCTCGGCGATCGCCGCGTTCGACCGGCCCTCGGCCATCAGCGAGAGCACTTCGCGCTCCCGGTCGGTCAGCGCCCCCAGCGGCTCCTTGCGGACCCCGCGCGCCAGCAGCTTGGAGATCACCTCGGGGTCCATCACGGTCCCGCCGGCCGCGACCCGCTTCACCGCGTCCACGAAGCTGTCCGAGTCGAAGACCCGGTCCTTGAGCAGGTAGCCGATCGCGCCGGCGCCGTCGGCCAGCAGTTCGCCGGCATAGAGCTGCTCGACGTATTGCGAGAGAACCAAAACCGGGAGGCCCGGCACCACCTGCCGGGCCTCCAACACCGCCCTGAGTCCCTCGTCGGTGAACGTCGGCGGCATGCGCACGTCCACCACTGCAACGTCGGGGCGCTCGGTCACCAGCGCCTCGACGAGCGCGGGGCCGTCGCCGACGGCCGCCGCGATCTCGAACCCGTACGCCTCCAGCAGGCGGATCATGCCGTCCCGGAGGAGGAAGAGGTCTTCGGCGAGGACGACACGCACGGCAGCTCCATGGTCACGACGGTCGGTCCGCCCTGCGGGCTGCTCAGGGCGAGGATCCCGTCGAAGGTAGCAAGCCGGCGCTCGATCCCGCGCAGTCCGCTGCCGCGGTCCAGGTCCGCGCCGCCGATCCCGTCGTCGCTGACCGTGATCTTCAGCAGGCCGTCGGCGACCCGCATGTCGATCCAGACGTGCACGGCGTGCGCGTGCTTGGCGACGTTGGTCAGGGCCTCGCTGACCGCGAAGTAGGCCGCCGACTCCAGCGGCGCGTCCAGCCGCCCGGTCACCTCGGCGTGCACCTGGACGTCCAGCGGCGAGTCCAGCGCCGTGGCCCGCACCGCGTCGACCAGGCCGCGGTCGGCCAGCACCGGCGGGTGGATGCCGCGCACCAGGTCGCGCAGCTCGGACAGGGCCTTGGCCGAGGAGTCGCGGGCCTCCGTGAGCAGCTTCTGCGCCGCCTCGGGGTCGCGCTCCAGCAGCTGCGAGGCCGCGTTCAGGTGCATGCCCATGGCGACCAGCCGGGCCTGCGCGCCGTCGTGCAGGTCGCGCTCGATCCGGCGCAGTTCGGCGGCCTGGGTGTCGACCGCGTCGGCCCGGGTCTGGGTCAGGTGCTTCATCCGGGCCTCGACCTGCGCCGGCGTCGGGGCCAGCAGGACGCGGGACCAGCGGGCGTGCCACTCCAGCATCTTCGGCGCGATGGCGAAGCCCAGGGCGATCTCCAGGACGCCGAGCGCCGCCGGGGCCCAGCGCATGCCCTCGTTGCCGTGGTGGACGTGGACGAACCCGAACCAGTCGTTGAAGCCGTGTCCGACCAAGGTGCTCCACAGGGCGCTGATCACGAAGCCGTACAAGCCCTCGGCCACCAGGGCGATCGGCAGCACGGCCAGGAGCGCCCCGACCACCGGGTCGGTCATCGTCCAAGCGGCGTCCCGCCAGAACGCCGGATCCGTGCCGTGGAACTGGATCTTGCCCCAGTAGCCCTTGAACCCGGGGCCGAACTCCGGCTCGGCCCGGTACGGCCGCGGGATCTCGATCCCCCGCCAGGCGTGCACCTTCTTACGGCGCAGGTCGGCCAGCCAGCGCAGGTAGGCGGCCGTCGGCGGCAGCAGCAGGAGGCCGAGCCCGATGCCGGCCAGACCGAGCACCAACGTCAGTGCGAGGTAGCCCAGCAGCATCGGGACCAGCATCACGAAGAACCAGAACCCGCCCTCCAGGACGGCGCTCGTTCGCTTGGTGGTGTTGGTGTTCGTCATGTCCTCAAGTCTCGGCATCGGGCCCTGGCCGGGCGAGGGGCTTACACACCCAGTGCGGGGTGTACTTATGTACACCCCCGGGAGGGGTTCTACAGCCAGTGACCAGTCACGGGCCGCGCCACGACGCTGGAGACATGTGGACGACCATCGTTTCCGGCATCACGCTCGCCGCTTCCCTGATGACCGGCCCCGTCTCGCACCCCGCGACCGAGACCACCGCCGCCGCCCCGAATCTGACGGGCATCGGATCGCTCATAGACCAGACTGTCACGGCGCAGCTCGCCAAGGACAAGATCCCCGGCGCGGCCGTGGTCGTCGTCTCCGGCGGTAAGACCCTGTACGCGCAGGGTTACGGCGTGGCCGACACCGCCACCGACACCCCGGTGGACCCGGTGCGCACCGAGTTCTTCACCGGCTCGGTCGCCAAGGTCTTCACGGCCACCGCGGTCGCGCAGCTGATCCAGGAGGGGAAGATCGATCCGCACGCGGACGTGAACACCTACCTGAAGGGCTTCCAGGTCACCGACGCCTTCCCGGGCCGCCCGGTGACCGTCGAGAACCTGCTCACCCACACCGGCGGCTTCGACGACGACCCGGTCGGCGTCGCCGTGTCCGATCCGAAGGACGTGCCGCCGCTGGGCCGGTACCTCGCCGACAACGAGCCGTCGCGCGTGCGGCCGCCCGGGACGCTGGCCGCGTACGACAACTACGGCGCCGCGCTGGCCGGCTACCTCGTCGAGTGCGTCTCCGGGGAGCCGTTCGCGCAGTACATGCAGGACCACCTGTTCGGGCCGCTCCAGATGGACGCCTCGACGTTCCTGCAGCCGCATCCGCCGGCGATCGAGGCGAACCTGGCGAAGGGCTACCGCCCCGAAGGCAACGGCTGGACCGCGGAGAACGGCCAGTACGGCGGCTGGTCGCCGACCGGCGCCGGCACCGTGGCCACCGCGACCGACGTCGGGAAGTTCATGATGGCGCAGCTGGCAAAGGACCCGCGGCTCGGCGCCGGCGTCGCGGATCTGGTGCAGCAGCAGCACTTCACCATGGATCCGCGGCTCCCGGGCATGGCGTACTACTTCGAGGAGCGGCCGCGGGACGGGCAGCGGATCCTGTTCAAGGACGGCGACGTGCCCGGCTTCCACAGCGACATGGCGCTGCTGCCGGACCGCGGTCTGGGTGTGTACGTGGTCTACAACGGCGACGGCACCGACGGGATCGCCGGCTGGGACGGCAAAGCCCTGATCAACCAGATCGTCGACAAGTACTTCCCCAGCGCGGCCGCCGCCCCGACCGCCGTCAAGGACCCGAAGCTGGACAGCTACACCGGCAGCTACCGCAGCGACCGGATCAGCCGGGGCGCGCTCACCCGGGTCGCCGGCCTGGTCTCCTCGGTGTCGGTGTCCGCGAACTCCGACGGCACCCTGACCACGAACGGACTGTCGCAGAACCCGAAGATCGGCGACCAGCGCTGGATCCCTTTGGGCGACGGCGAATTCGCCGAGCAGGGCGGCCAGGACCGGCTGGTCTTCGACGGCCGCGGCCACCTGGCGACCACCATCGATCCGACCGTCGCCTACTACCGGCTGGCCTGGTACGACTCCCCCAGCCTGCACCTGCCGATGCTCTACGGCGGCGCCGGGATCCTCGCGGCGGGCCTGCCGGCCTTCCCGATCCTGGCCCTGGTGCGGCGGCTGCGCGGACGGCCGGCGCACCCGCGATGGGCCCGGAACGCGCGCGTGCTGGCCTGGGTCTGCGGAGCGCTGGCCACCGGGTTCGTGATCGAGCTGCTCATGATGACCGGCGACAGCAACGCCTTCACCGAGAAGGTGATGCTCGGCTCGCCCTCGCTGACGCTGCTGGTGGCGATGAACACGCTGCTGGCGGTGGGAACGATCGGCCTGCTCGCCGGGAGCGCCGCGGCCTGGCGGCTGGGCTGGTGGCGGCCGGTCGGGCGGATCGCGTACTCGCTCACCGCCGCCGGCGCCGTGTCGTTCCTGTTCGTGGCGTTCACGTACAACCTGGTGTGGCCCTGAGCCGGACTCCGCGACCGCGGATCAGGCCTCGAATATCGTGAGGTCGAGCTCGGCCAGCCGGTCCGGGTCGACCAGGATGTCGATCTCCTTGATCCGGCCGTCCACCACGGTGAACCCCATGACCGCGGCGGGCTCGCCGTCCACGATCGTGACCCGCCCCGGCGCTCCGTTGACGAGCGCCGGGCGCGCGTCCGCCGCGAAGCGGGCGAACATCAGCGCCTGCCGGGCCACCGCCTCGGCGCCGCGCAGCAGCTTCAGGCCGGCCGGCAGGCTGCCGTAGTCGGCGCGCAGCACCACGTCCGGGTCCAGGACCGCGACCAGCGCGGCGAAGTCGCCGCCGCGCGAGGCCGTGGTGAAGGCCTTCACCACCTCCCGCTGCCGGCCCAGGTCGGCGTCCGGGACGGCGTCGGCGCCCCGCACCCGGCGCCGGGCCCTGCTGGCCAGCTGCCGGGCCGCCGCCGGGCTCCTGCCGACGATCACCGCGATGTCCTCGAAGGGGACGGCGAACATGTCGTGCAGCACGAACGCCAAGCGCTCGGCCGGCTGCAGCGTTTCCAGGACCACCAGCAGGGCCAGGCCGACGGCGTCGGCGAGCAGCGCCTCGTGCTCGGGGTCCAGGCCGTCCTCCGGCGAGATGATCGGCTCCGGGACGCGGACCGCCTCCAGCGACTCCTCGCGGCCGCGCGCCTTGAGCATGGTCAGGGCCACCCGGGCGACGACCGTGGTGAGCCAGCCGGTCAGGTTGTCGATGGCGTCCACGCGCTCCTCGCGCTGCCGGCTCAGGCGCAGCCAGGACTCCTGGACGGCGTCGTCGGCCTCGGACAGCGAGCCCAGCATCCGGAAGGCGACGGCTCGCAGGTGGCGCCGGTTCTCCTCGAAGCGTTCGGCGAGCCATTCGGTGCTGTCCACTGCGGTCCCCTGTCCCTCTATCGCGCGTGTTGTCGCAGCTATGACCCTTCGGCCGCGCGGTTTGTGACAGCACCGGCCAAGACCGCGGCGAGGCGGGCCGCGTCCTGGCCGAGATCGGCCTGCTCCAAGGGGATCCAGCGGTAGTCGTCGACCTCCTCCAGCTGGAGCTCGACGTCGGTGGCGTCCGGGGTGCCGTTGAGCAGGAACGCATAGCGGAAGTCGAAGTGCCAGTGCTCTGGTTCGCCCTTGGCCGGGTTGGCCGGGATCCGGTGCGCGTCGATGGCCAGCGGCAGGACCGGGTCGCCGATGAGGGTGACGTGCTCCTCGCCCAGGCCCGTCTCCTCGCGCAGCTCGCGACGCGCCGCGTCGGCCAGGGACGCGTCCTCGGGCTCGGTGTGGCCGCCGGGGTTGAGCCAGCGGTGCAGGGACTTGTGCGCGATCTGCAGCAGCCGGCCGTCGGCGGCCACGACGAAGGCGCCGGTGGTGACGTGGCCGGGCCGGGTCCCCCGGTCGGTCAGGCCGGTCACGTGCTCCGGGTCGGCCAGCGCGGCGGTGAACGGCCGCAGGCGCTCGGCCTGGTCCGGATGGCGCGTCAGATAGCTCGCGAGGAGATCGCGGATCGCGGTGTCGGTCACGCGTGAGGGCCGGGCAGCTGGGTACATGGCGCTCATTGTTCACCGACCGGATGGCGGACCTGCGCGCCTGTCACGAACGGAGCTGCGTACAGTACGCCGGCGGAGCAGGAGCGGCGGAAACCCCACCCGCCGACGGGAGGCGAGATCGCGCCGAGTAAAGTGATCATCTCACCCATCCGGCACAATTCGCCCTGGTCGAGATGCGCCGGTCCGCCGCACGTTCCACGCTGGACGCAAGTCCGGTTGGTATGACACCGCCCACCGCCCCGGGAGATGAGACAACCGCCATGAGCCGCCCCAAGATACTCGTCGTCGGCAGCGGCTTCGCGGGCACCGAGTGCGCGCACAAGCTGGAGAAGAAGCTCTCCATCGACGACGCCGAGATCCGCTTGGTGACGCCGGTCAACCACCAGCTCTACCTGCCGCTGCTGCCGCACGTCGCCTCCGGCGTGCTGACGCCGCAGGCCGTGGCCGTCTCGCTGCGCCGGATGCTCAAGCGCACGCTGATCATCCCGGGCGGCGCGATCGGCATCGACACCGAGACCAAGTCGGTGGTGGTGCGCAAGATCGACGGCCAGGAGGTGGTCGAGCACTACGACTACCTGGTGCTCACGCCGGGCAGCGTGACGCGCCAGTTCAACATCCCCGGCGTGGACAAGCACGCGGTCGGCGTGAAGACGCTGGCCGAGGCGGCGTGGATCCGCGACCACGTGATCGCGCAGCTGGACCTGGCCGCCGTCGCCGACACCGAGGAGGAGCGCGAGTCCCGGCTGCAGTTCGTGGTGGTCGGCGGCGGCTACGCGGGCACCGAGACGGCGGCGTACCTGCAGCGGCTGACCTCCGAGGCGGTGAAGCGCTACCCGAACCTGGACGGCAGCCTGATCAAGTGGCACCTGGTCGACATCGCGCCGCGGCTGATGCCCGAACTCGGCGAGAAGCTCGGCGAGAAGGCGCTGAAGATCCTGAAGAAGCGCGGTCTGCACGTCTCCCTGGGCGTTTCGGTCGCGGAGTGCACCGAGGACACGGTCACCCTGACCGACGGCCGGGTGCTGCCCTGCCGCACGCTGATCTGGACCGCCGGCGTGGCCCCGAGCCCGCTGATCGCCACCATGGGCGCGGCCACCAACCGCGGCCGCCTGGTGGTCAACGCCGACCTGTCGGTCCCGGACCTGCCCGGCGTCTTCGCCCTCGGCGACGCCGCCGCCGTCCCGGACCTGGCCAAGGGCGGCGACGCGATCTGCCCGCCGACCGCCCAGCACGCGATGCGCCAGGGCTGGACCGCCGCCGAGAACGTGATGTCGGCGGTCCGCGGCTTCCCGACGAAGGACTACCACCACAAGGACCTGGGCCTGGTCGTGGACCTCGGCGGCCTGAAGGCGGTCAGCAAGCCCCTGGGCATCCCGCTGTCCGGCCTGCCCGCGCAGGTCGTCGCCCGCGGCTACCACATCATGGCGCTGCGCACCTTCGCCGCCCGCTTCCGCACCGGCGCCGGCTGGCTGCTGAACTCGCTGGTCGGCGACGACTTCGTGCGCACCGGCTTCCAGGCCGAGAAGGCCGCGTCGCTGCGCGACTTCGAGTACACGGACGTGTACCTGACGCGTGAGGAAATTCTGCAGCGGACCCGCGACAAGGCGGCCGCCGCCGCGGTGGCGTCCGATTCGCAGACGCCCGCTTCGGCGGCGTGAGACGCGCCCGCGAGCGCTCAGTTCGACGCGCTCAGTTCGACAAGGCGATCACGCAGTCCGGACTGGCCGGCGACCAGACGGACGCACCGTGGGAGTTCACGCCCTGAAGCTGGATGCAGACCGTCTCCCCCGGGATGATGGGGATGTCCGCGCTGGTTCCCGATTCCGGATCGGTCGGCTCACCGGTACGCCCCGACTCGGTGTATCGGAGCAGGTAACTGTCCGCGCCCGGATCGGCGGACCAGCTGATCGTCATCGTGATGTACTCCGGCGCGTCGACGTGCGTGCTGAGCCCGGTCACGGGTCCCGGTGCGCTGCCCGCCGGCGGCGCCGGCGGAGTGGACGAGACGTGGGACGGCGGGGGCACGGTGTGGGTCGAGGTGGCGGTCCTCGTCGGCGGGCTGACCGAGCTGCTGGTGTGGCCGCCGGTGGGCTGATTGGCGGTGGTCGGACCCGGGCCGCCGCTGGTGCCGTTGCCGCTCGATCCGCCGCTCGGAGCGCTGCCCGTACCGCTCGCGGCTGATCCGGACGCCGATCCGGACCCTGACGGACCGGAGGACAGCGCCGCGCCCCGGTTCGTCGGGGCACCACCGGACGGTCCGCCGCCGCCCGACGATGTACCGGCGCCCGACACGCCTGTCGGATCAGAGGCCGAAGTCCGACCGCCGGCCTGGGCCCCGCTCTTCGGTGAGTGATCGGAGTTGTCGCCCCAAACCCCGTTTCCCTCCATCAGCACTGCCGCGGCGACGACTAGAGCTGTGAGCGTCCCGACTCCCACCACAGCCGCGCGCCGACGCCGGCGCCCGCCGCCGGCAGGGCTGGCAGGGTCTGCGGCACCGCCACGGTTCGCGGGGCCGCCAGACTCCGCAGAGCCGTCAGGGCCAGCGGCGCCGCCAGGGATCGCAGAGCTGTCAGGGTTCGCAGGGCCGCCAAGGCTCGCGGGGCTGCCAGAGCCCGTGGCGCCGCCAGAGCCCGTGGGGCTACCAGGGCCCGTGGGGCTGCTAGGGCCCGTGGGGCTGCTAGGGCCGTCCTGAGCATCGCCGAGCGGGACTGTGGCTTCGGGATCCCCGGCGGCCGCCGGCCGGTCCAACTCCTGAGCCACTCGCCTCGCCGTGGGCCGCTGCGCCGGATCCTTCGCCAGGCACCGCGTCAGCAGCGGCCGCAGGTCCGCCGGCACGTCGTCGAGCTCCGGCTCGGAGTGGACGATCCCGTACAGCAGCTGCGCCGGAGTCCCGTCGCCGAACGGTCCGTGGCCGGTCGCCGCGAACACCAGCAGTCCGGCGAGTGCGAAGACGTCGGCGGCCGTGCCGGTCTTATGGCCCGACTCCAGCTGTTCGGGTGCCATGAACTGCGGCGTGCCGACCGCGAACCCGGTCCGGGTGATGGTGCTGGCCGCCAGGTCGCGGGCGATCCCGAAGTCGATCAGCTTCGGGCCGTCGGCGGACAGCAGCAGGTTGGTCGGCTTGATGTCCCGGTGGACGAGGTTCAGGGCATGGACCGCGGCCAGGGTCCGGGCCAGGTCGGCGCCGAGTGCCCGCAGCGCCGCCGCGTCCAGCGTTCCGCTGAGGGCGACCACCTCGTGCAGCGACGGCCCGTCCACGTACTCGGTGGCCAGCCACGGCCGCTCCGCCTCGGCGTCGGCGTTGAGGATCGAGGCGATCCCGGGGCCGGACACCGCGCGCAGGGCTTCGATCTCCCGTCGGAAGCGGCGGCGGAACTCCGGCTCGCGCGCCATGTCGGAGTGGACGACCTTGACCGCGACACGTTCGCCGTCCGGATCCTGACCCAGGTAGACGCGGCCCATGCCGCCGGATCCGAGAGTGCCCAACAGCTCGTACGGGCCGATCCGGGCCGGATCGTTCGCGTTCAGCTCTGCCATCCCAGCCACCCCCGTGGTCTGCACTGTGTCGGCGGCCTAAGAACAACCGTGTTCTCAGACCGCCGACACTCTGTCACAGATGCGCCGCGGGTGTCAGCTCACTGCAAAGGCGAACAGGTGCTGCGACGTCGCGCTGGAGGCCGCCAGGTTCGGCAGCGTCACGGACGCCAGCGTCTTGCCCGCCGGCAGCGCGACCGAGTACGCCCACACCGAGAACGACCCGCTCGAGGTCGTCGTGCTCCCGTTGTACGTAGACGTGTGCTGGTTCGCGTACGCCGCCTTGGCCACCAGCGTGTCGCCGGACGCCGGGGTGGTGTCCGTCCAGTCCGACAGCGTCAGCGTGAAGGCCTGTGACGTGCCGTCCGTGAAGTGCAGCGTGCCGCTCTCCGTCACGCCGTGGGTGGTGCTGAAGCCCAGGAACCCGACCTTCGTACCGGTACCGGTGACCGCGATGGTCTGGCCGGTGGCGATCACGTTGTCGGTGGCGTCCAAGGCCTGCGGATGCCAGGGGCCGAAGTCCACGCCGGCCGCGGTGACATCACCGCCCGCGGACAGGCCGGCCGTCGCCAGCGCGGTCGCGGAGAAGCTCTTGCCGCTCTGCGTCGCGGAGTTGAGGCTGGCGGCCCAGCGGTTGGCGTCGGACGTGACCGCGGTGTCGTTCAGCGACGCCGAGAACGGCAGGACACTGTCGTCGCCCGATCCGTTGTAGGCGCCGCGGTTCGGGGCGGTGGTGGCGGACACCGCGTTGCCGAAGTAGTCCTTGCCGCCGTTGTTCGCCACGACCGCGCCGGTGCCCAGCTCCGGCGAGGTGGTGTGCAGCTTGATGGCCAGCGTGCCGGCCGCGTCGTTGATCAGCTGCGGGTCGGCGGTGTGGGCGTGCGCGTCGCCGGAGGAGGGTGCGGCGACGCCTCCGAAGTACGTGTTGGAGTCGAACGTCGCCGAGGAATCCGAGGCCCAGGAGGCCGTCGGGGCCACGAAGATGTTGTTCTGCCACACCACGTTGCCGCCGAGCGTGTCCGAGATCGGCTTGCCCGGGCAGAAGAAAGTGTTGTTGTAGATGAAGTGCGTGCCGGTGCCGGTGCTGGAGTTGGTGAACCGGCAGTCGTCGCGCGAGATGTTGTAGCGGAGCACCGCGTTGGTGGTCGTCGCCGCCCCGCCGCAGCCGGACAGGCAGTCGAGGTAGAAGCCGCCGGCGTTGTTGTACGAGTAGTTGTACTGGTACAGGCAGGTGCCGGTGTTGCTGACGTCGCAGTCCCACGCGGTCGCGTCGTTCACGACCCCGGTCTGCGCCCCGACGCTGTTGTACTGGAACGTCGGATTGTTGCTGTGGTACGGCCACATCCCGGCGAAGTTCCCGGCCACGAACGGGTACGCCCCGAGCCCGAGCTCGGTCGCCGTGTTGTACTCCACCAGCGGGGAGTCGCTGTCGTGCACCACGATCCCGTCGCCGCCGGCCGCGGTGATGGTGTTGTGCCCGATGTAGACGCCGGTGCTCATCGCCGAGGCCTCGCCCTCGACCTTGATGCCGCCGCCCCCGGTGTCGTGCACGTTGTTGTTCGTCACGGACACGCCGTTGAAGACGCCCGATCCGGTGGCCACGCGCACGGCGATGCCCGCCGAGTACGAGAACCACGACGCGTTCGTCCCGGTCTTGTCGCCCCAGCCGGCCACGTTGGCGACCTCGTTGCCGGTGATCGAGATCCCGGCCTGGTTCGCCGAACCCGCGACCTCGACCAGGATGCCCTCGTGCTGCGCCCGGGTGGACGAGCTGTTCTGGACCTTCAGACCACTGATGGTCCAGTAGCTCTGGTCCACCAGGTGGACCGTGGCCTCGGTCGCGCCGCCGCCCTCGATGACCGGTGCGGCACCGGAACCGTAGGCGTTGACGGTGATCGGCGAGCCCGAGGCGCCGGAGCCCTGCGGCGTCAGCGTGCCGTCGCAGGTGGTCCCGGCCTTGAAGGACAGCGTGTCGCCGGCGGTGAAGACATGGCCGTCGGGATCGGCGAGGGCGTTCCACGGCGAACCCGAGGACCCGCTGCCGTCACCGGCGGCCGAGCAGTCCACGTAGTACACGGTCCCGGCCGCGTGTGCGGTCGGGACCGTGACGGCCAGCAGGCCGACGGCGCCGAGGGTCATGGCCCCCAGCGCCGAGATGGAAGCGCGCAGATGCGCTTTCACAGGTACGTACCTCCAGAGTTGGTGGTGCGTGAATGGGGATTCGCCCCCGTGAGGTGGTGCAGAGGTGGTGCGCCTACTTCCCCGCTCCGAGGGTCAGCCCCTCGGTGATCCGGCGCCCGAGCCACGCGTACAGCGCGAGCATGGGCAGCACCGCGATGGACACCCCGGCGAACATCACACCGAAGTCCTCGCCGGTGAACTGCTGCTGGGTCAGGAAGTTGACCAGCGCCAGCGGCAGCGTGAAGTTGTCATTGGTCTGCAGGAACATCAGCGCCAGGAACGTCTCGTTCCAGCACGCGATCGCCACCAGCGTCAGCGCCGTCATCAGGCCGCCCCTGGCCAGCGGCAGCATGATCCGCCAGAACGTCATCCCCGGGCCCACGCCGTCCAGCGCCGCGGCCTCCTCCAGCTCGCCGGGCAGCGAGGCGAAGAACGACATCAGCAGGTACACCGTGAACGGCAGGTTCACCACGATGTAGAGCACGATCAGCCCGGCCAGGTTGTCGATCAGGTGCGCCTTGGCCATGATCGAGTACAGCGGCAGCACGATGATCTGCATCGGGATGCCCAGGCCCAGCACGAAGTACATGCTCACGCCGCCGGAGAGCCGGTTCTGGTTGCGGCCCAGGACGTACGCCGCCGGCGAGGCCAGCAGCACGGTCCCGGCCGCGGCCGCCACCACCACCAGCGCCGAGTTCACGAAGGCCGGCCCGAAGCCGCCGTCGTGCCAGGCCCGGCTCCAGTTGGAGAACTTCAGCTCGGTCGGCAGCCCGAACGGGTGGTTCAGCACGTTGTAGCTCGACTTCAGCGAGCTGAGCAGGATGAACAGGAACGTGAACGCGCAGAAGGCGACGAACAGCCAGATCAGCGCGGCGCCCGGAAGACGGGCCCACGGTACCCGGCGGCGGCCGGCGGGGGCCGCCGCCGGGGTGCGGGGGTCCTGCGCCGCGCTCTCAGCGCGGGACCCGGTCGTTGCGGTGCTCATGAGATCGCCGCCCTCCTCAAAGCTCGAGCCGGTCGCGGCTGGTGACCCGGCGCAGGACGACGACCACCACCACGACCGCCACCAGGGTGACGACCGCGCCGGCACAGGCCCGGCCGAAGTCGTAGATCGGGGACGTGCCGCCGATGGTCTCGCCGTAGACGTACATCGCCGACGTCCACTGGTTGGTGGTGGGCAGGTTCCCCTGCGAGCCGGAGAAGGCGAGGATGAACTCGAAGATCTTGACCGTGCCGATGGTCCACAGCACCGCCGCGGTCCCGACCACGTCCCAGGACATCGGCAGCGTGATGTGCCGGAAGCGCTGCCAGGAGTTGGTCCCGGCGAGCTTGGCCTCTTCGTAGTAGTACGGCGGGATGCGGTCCACGCCGGCCATCAGGATCGTCACGTAGTACCCGGTGTTGATCCAGACGATGGCGAGCAGGATCGCGTTGAACTGCCACTGCGGCTTGAGCCAGTCCACCGGCCCCAGGCCGAAGGAGTGCAGGCCCTTGTTCAGCATCCCGTCGTGGTTCAGCAGGAAGTCCCAGAACGCGGCCAGCGCCACGCCGGAGACGATGTGCGGCAGGAAGATGAAGCCCTGGATGAACCGGCGGCCCTTCATCTCGCGCAGCATCAGCATGAAGGCGAAGCTCAGGACGAACAGGAAGATGCCGCACCCGAACAGCAGCTTCAGGGTGTTGAAGAAGGCGTCCTTGAACGCCGGGTCGTGCGTGAGGTGGTCGTAGTTCAGCGTGCCCTTCCACCGCGGGTTCGAGAACCCGTCCCAGCTGGTGAAGCTCGCGTAGAACGAGTACCCGGTCGGCACCATGAACAGGACCGTGTACAGGATCAGCGCGGGTGCCAGGAACGGCCCGAAGACGCGCCGGCGGCGCCGGGCCAGGGGCGAACCCTTGGCCCGGCCCCGCCGGACACCGACGGTGGCGCTGGTCACGACGCGGACTTCCAGTAGTCGATCGTGCCCTGCTTGCCGTTGGCGACGAACTTCGCGGCGTCGTCCTGGCCGGTGATCAGGCGGATCATCTCGGGGTTCAGCATCTTGTTGGTCCAGTCCGCGTAGTCCACGGACAGGTGCCCCTGGTCGGCGTAGACGGTGCCGGTCAGCGCCTTGCTCATCGAGGCCAGCTGGGCCGGCGGGTCGATGTCGGCGCGCGGCGTCAGGTTCAGCGCCTGGGTGGAGATGCCGGAGAGCTCCTCCTTCTTCATGAAGAAGGCGACGAACTTCTCGGCGGCGTCAGAGTGCTTGGCGGTCTTGGGGACCGCGAAGCCGAAGAAGTTGATGCCGGTGTCGGTGTTGCCCGAGTCCAGGGCCGGCAGCTGGATGCTGTCGAACTTGAAGCCGGCGGTGGCGTTCGGCGCGGCCTCGGAGGGCACCCAGGTGCCGGACAGGTAGAACGCGGCCTGGCCCTTGGCCCAGTCGCCCTCTTCGTCGATGCTCTTGCTGGACTCGTAGCCCTTGAGGATGTCGCCCTTGTCCCGCAGGTCCTGGACCAGCTTCGCGGCCTTGAGGACGTTGGGGTCGTCCCACGCGGCACCGGTCTTGTCGCTGGCCAGCTTCTTCAGGCCGTCGGTACCGAGTTCGCGCTGGAGCGTGAGCAGCACCCAGTACTTGTCGTCGCCGGGGACCGCCAGCGGGGTCAGGCCCATGCCCTTGGCCTTGGCGAACAGGGCCAGCAGGTCGTCCCAGGTCTTCGGCGGGTTGGCGGCCAGGTCCGGGAACTTGGACGCGTCGAACCACAGGCCTTCGGAGGAGACCTCGTAGGGGGCGATGAACGGCTTGCCGCTCTTGTCGTTGAGGAACGGCTTGTAGCTGTCCGGGATGACCTGGCCGACGGTCTGGGACTCGCCGGGGATCGTGGTGCCGTACAAGCCGCTCAGGTCGGTGGTCTCGTCCTTGGCCACCAGCGCGCCCAGGGCGTTCACCGACTGGTCGACCAGGTCTGCCGAGGAGCCGGTGCGCAGGGTCGGGGTCAGCTTGGTGATGACGTCGCGGCCCTGCCACTGGATGTTCACCTTGATGCCGGTGGCGGCGGTGAAGTCGTCGGCGGCCTTCTTGATCACCTTGGCCTGCGGCTCGTTCTGCTGCCACATCGACCAGTAGGTGAACGAGGTGCTGCCCGAGGCCTTGGTGCCCGAGGACGTGCCAGGCTTGCTGGAGCTGCCGCAGGCCGACAGGCTCGCGGCCGAGACGGCCACCGCGGCGGCTATGACGCCGGCGCGGTAGACGTTCTTACTGGTTCGCATATCGGGACTCGCTCTCTGGTGAGACTCTTCGGTGAGGGGTGGCGCACAAGGTCTATCAGGGTGCTGTCAGGCTATGGATGACAGGGTCTCCGGCCGCACCAGACCGAGCAGGTCCTGCCCGGCGTTCAGGCGCGCCAGCTCGGCCAGGACGAAGTCGCCCAGGCGCCGCAACTCGCCGCCGATCGAGCCGGCGATGTGCGGGGTCAGGGTGAGGTTCGGCAGGTCGAACAGCTCCGAGTCGGCCGGCAGCGGATCGGGGGCGGTGACGTCGGCGACCGCGTACAGCCGCCCGGACCGCAGCTCGTCGGCCAGCGCCGCGGTGTCCACCAGGGCACCGCGCGCGGTGTTGATCAGCGTCGCGCCGTCCTTCATCAGGGCCAGCCGCCGCCGGTCCATCTGGTGCCGGGTCTCGGCGTTGCTCGGCGCGTGCAGGCTGACCACGTCGCTGGCCGCGACCAGCTCGTCGAGCCCGGCGGGTACGGCGCCGAGCTCGCGGATCGCGTCGTCCGGCACGTAGGGGTCGTGGACCAGGACGGTCGCGTCCAGGACCCGCAGCACCTCCACCACCCGGCGGCCGACGCGGGAGAGTCCCACGACGCCGATCACCCGCCGGTGGTTGCCGACCGGGCCGAAGTCCTGCGACCAGTGCTGCCAGTCCCGGCCGTCCCTTTCGGCGCGGAAGGCGCGCTCCATCTCCGGCAGCCGCTTGCCCGCGCTGATGACCATCGCGAGCGTGTACTCGGCCACCGGCACGGCGTTGTCGGCGACCGCCGAGCTGACCAGCAGACCGCGCCCCCACGCGGCCTCGGTGACGTGGTGCTTCACGCTGCCGCCGGAGTGCAGGACGGCGCGCAGCGCGGGCATCCGCGCCAGCGCCGCCTCGTCGAGCACGGGGCAGTCCCAGCCGCTGATCAGCACCTCGGCCCGCTCCAGCGCGACGGCCGCCGCCGGGTCGCCGAAGTCGGTGACCACCAGTCCCGGATCGGTCTCGGCCAGCTCGGCGAGCCGCGCCTCGGCCGCCGCGTCGAACAGCAGCGGGCGCAGCGCGGGGCGCATGGCCAGGACGAGATGAGGACGATCCATGAAGAGGCGGTGCCTTTCGGACGAGCCGTCAAACGAACAACGGTGACCAGTGTCAGAACGAGGTAACCGAAAGTCAATACGTTCGATGAGAATCGATGAGAAACAAACAAAAACATAACTGAGACTTGCCGGAAGCCCAACGGACCCGCATGCTGTGAACGGTTCTGACTGATAGCTTCTGCTCACGCTCCCGACAGACCCCAGCGAGGAGGTGGTCCGTGCTCGCCGCGAGACGGCACGCCCTGATCCTTCGCCTGGCCCGCGAGCGCGGGTCGGTGCAGGTGGCCGAGCTGGTCGGCATCCTGGGCGTCTCGGACGTGACCGTCCGCCGCGACCTGGACCAGCTGGCCAAGGCCGGGCAACTGGAGAAGGTGCACGGCGGCGCGGTGCTGCCGGCGTCCGCCGAGCCCGCGGCGCCCGCGCGGCACCAGGACGGCGGCGAGGAGGCCGACCTCCCGGTCATCGGCGCCTTGATCCCCAAGTCGTCCTACTACTTCAACCGGGTCGTCGACGGGATGCGCCGGGTGCTGCGCGAGCCGGAGGGACGGCTGCTGGTCGCGGTCTCGGACTACCAGTCCGGCCAGGACCTCTCGCTGGCGATGGGCCTGGTGGACTCCGGGGCCCAGGCGGTGCTGCTGGCACCCGCCGACGAAGTGGAGTGGGCCGGGGCGCTGGGCGTCCCGACGGTTCTGGTGGAGCGGCGCTCCTACGGCCCGGCGGCCGCGACGACGTCCTGGGTGCGCACGGACCACGAGACCGGCGCGGGGCTCGCCGTCCGGCATCTGCACGAGCTCGGGCACCGCCGCATCGCGATGTTCGCCCGCGGCGAGACGCCGACCTCGCGCAGCGTGCTGAGCGGCTTCGAGCAGGCCGCGGCAGCCCTGGCCCTGCCGGAGACGCCGCGCATCATCGGCACCGACCTCGCCGGGTGGCCGAAGTGGGGTGCGGAGCAGATAGACGCGCTCGCCGAGCGGCTGCGCGCCTCGGACGCGACCGCGCTGTTGGTGCACTCGGACGAGGACGCGTTGGCCTTGCTGCAGAACGGTTTCGCGACCCGGTTCGCGGTCCCGCGCGAGATGTCGATCGTGGCGTACGACGACGAGTTCTCGGCGCTGACCCGGCCGGCGCTGACCGCGGTGTCGCCGCCGAAGGAATCGGTCGGGGAGCTGGCGGTGCGGACGCTGCTGGACCTGGTGCGCGATCCCGGGGCGCCGGCGCGGCACGTGGACGTCTCCCCGCGGTTGATCGTGCGGGAGTCGTCGGGGGTCGCCCGCTCGGCGTAACGGCCGGCAAGCGCGGGGGGAAACAGATCGGCGGCTAGAGGCTGGCCCGCCAGCCGTCCTCGGCGCGGTGCTGCCTGAGGACCCGGGCCGGCACCCCGCCGATCAGACAGTGGTCCGGGAAGGACCCCCGCACCACCGCGCCGGCCGCCACCGCGACGTTCCGCCCCAGCGTCGTCCCCGGCAGGATCACCGATCCGACACCCAGCCAGCAGCCGTCGCCGATGGTCACCGGCTTGTCCTCGGCGTCCTGGCGGCCGATCGGGGTGTCCAGCGCGGAGTAGCCGTGGTTCTGGTCGGTGACGTAGACGTACGGGCCGAAGAAGACGTCGTCGCCGATGTCAACGTGCAGGTGGGCCACGATGTGGCTGCCGCGGCCGATCGAGCAGCCCCGGCCGATGCGCAGGACGATCTCCTCGCCGAAGTCCTCCCCCGGCCACCCCACCGCAAGACTCACACCCTCGCCGACGAGCGTGCCCTCGCCGATGGCCATGTACTGCTCGTTGTAGAGCGCGCCGAGCGGGAACGACAACGCGGCGCCGGGGCCGAGATGGGCGAAGCGGTACCGGCCGGGGTCGGTCGCCGTGATGCGGCCGCGCACTCGGGCCCAGTCCCAGACACCGCGTATCGCGGCGGCGGTGAGACGGTCGATCCAGCGGGGACGACGGGGCACTGGGTTCTCTTCTCGACATGATCACAGCAGGGGATCGCCGTCAGCATACGGCCGGCGGGGACGGCTCGCGCCTCGTGCCGGAGAGCTCAGGCCGGGGCCCGCCGCCGAGGGGCTCGTGCACGGTAGGGTGTGCCGTCCCGTTGCGCCGTACCTTGTGCCGTCCGCTGCATCTTGTCGCACCCGCCCGGAGGACTCCCGCGATGTCCGTCCCCGACGCCGCCGCGCCGGTCACCACCTGTTATCGGCACGGCGGGCGCGAGAGCCACGTGCGATGCACACGCTGCGACAGATACATCTGCCCGGACTGCATGCGCAGCGCCTCGGTGGGGTTTCAGTGCCCTGAGTGTGTCCGTTCGGGGAACAAGGACGTACGGCAGGCGCGGACGCTTTTCGGGGCACCGGCGTCCGGCGGCTCGCGACCGGTCGCCACCATCGCGCTCATCATGCTGAACTTCGCGGTGTACGCGGCGGAATTGCTGAAGCACTCGGTCGTGGACCAGCTCGGCATGCTCTCCGACGCCATGCGCGGGCCCAACAACGCGCTCTACGAGGCGATGGCGTCGCCGCCGCCGGGCTACCACCCCATCGGCGTCGCGCACGGCCAGTGGTACCGGATGCTCACGTCGGCGTTCGTGCACATCCTGCCGAACCAGCCGCCGCTGGGGCCGCTGCACATCCTGTTCAACATGCTGTCGCTGTGGATGTTCGGCGTGGTGGTGGAGCAGCAGATAGGGCGGGTGCGGTACCTGGCGGCGTATCTGCTGTCGGCGATCGGCGGATCAGTGTTCTGCTACTACCTGACCGCGCCGTACACGCAGTCCATCGGGGCGTCGGGGGCGATCTTCGGACTGATCGGGCTGTACTTCATCCTGAGCCGCAAACTCCACTTCGATCCGCTCGGCGGCCAGCGGCAGCTGGTGATCGCGGTGCTGTGGCTGGTGCTGGCCTCGCGGTTCACCTCGTGGCAGGGCCACCTCGGCGGCCTGGTCACAGGCGTGGTGATAGGCCTGGTCTACGTTTACGCCCCGCGCACCCGCCAGGCCTTCGTCCAGACAGCCGGTCTGGTCGCGATACTGGCTGTGTTGATCGGCGCGACGGTGCTGCGCACCTCGGCACTGCACTCGTCGGCCGAGGGCGCGAAGGGCATGGTGACGCATGGACGAGGCGTTGATCTGGCAGGTGGTCCGCCAGCAGAAGGCCTGGCTGGACTCACATCCGGACACTGACCCCACTCTGGCGGTCCCCTTGCGGGTCCTGAAGGTCGCCGAGGAAGCGGGCGAGGCCGCGGCGGCCCTGATCGGCACCACCGGCCAGAACCCGCGCAAGGGCCGCAGCCACACCGAAGCCGATCTGGCAGCAGAACTCTGCGACGTGATCACCGCCGCCTCCGTAGCCCTGGCAACAGTGGTCCCCGACCCGGAGCGCGTCCTGAGCGAGCACCTCGGCCGCCTCTACATGCGCTCGATCGACGCCGGCGCACCCCGCCTGGCAGAACACGGGACGGGGCAGGACCGCGCGGCGTGGGTGGCATCCCTCCCGAAGGTGATCGTCGGCGCCTCGATGCTGTTCCACGACGAGACCGGCAGGATCCTCCTGGTCCACCAGTCCTACCGCAAGGACAAGAAGTGGAGCTTCCCCGGCGGCGGCGTCGAGGAGGGCGAATTCCCCGCCGATGGCGCACGCCGCGAGTCCCTGGAGGAGATCGGCCTGGACGTGCCACCGGGCGCGCTGCTGATGGTCGACTGGCGCCCGCGCGAAGCCGAGCGCCCGCCCCTGATCCACTACTTCTACGACGGCGGCGTCCTCGGCGCGGAGGACATCGCGCGCATCCGGCTGCAGGAGAACGAGATCGACGAGTTCGGGTTCTTCGATGTCGAGGCAGCCAGGGATCTGATGGCGCCGCACACGTACGAGCGCCTGGTGAACGCGATCGCGGTGCGGGAGGGGCGGCTCCCGCCGCAGGACTTCGAGGAGGGACGGCTGCGGCGGGCGAGGTGAGTTCCGGGTGCGGGCGGCCTCAACCAGCCAAAGTGCCCTGGTGGAAGTACATCCGCCAGCCGGTCTCCGTCAACCGCCACACCGAGCTCCGCCACGCCCTGCGCCCCTGGTTGTCGGCGAAGTAGGTCAGGTGCACGTGCCGCAACTCACGGTCGATGGCTGCCTGCACGGCCTGCTCCCGCTCAGAGGTCATGCCAAAAGGCTATGCACAGCCACGACCGCCAGCCGCCAGCCGCCAGCCGCCAGCGAGAAACGAGTCGCTCAACCGAACCGCGCCACCAGCGGATCCCGTAAACCATGCGCGAAGCCGTAAAAATCGCCTTTGACGGTCAACCCACAAACAACCGGTACTCGCGCACCCACCACCCCCTCACCGCGACCCCGACTCCACCCCCGCCCGCTGCCGCGGAATCGCCGCCAGCCGCTCCCGCACCAGCGCCGCCTCCGGCCGCCGCGCGGCCTCGAACACCGCGAGCGCCTCGCGCCAGTTCCGGCGGGCGGTGGCGTGGTCGCCGCGGTCACGCAGCGCGTCGCCGAGGCGCATCGAGGACAGCGCCGCCTGCGTCGTGTCGCCCTCGGCCAGGCAGGCTTCGATGGCGCGGTGGTAGCAGGTCTGCGCCTCGTCCAGGTCGCCGAGGCGGTGGTGGACCAGGGCCAGGCTGTCCCAGAGCATGCCGATGTGGTCCAGGCGGCCGGTCGCGACCTTCAGCTTCAGCGCCTTGCGGCAGCTGGCCAGCGCCTCCGGGAGGCGCCCCAGGTGCGCGTAGCTCCAGCCCAGCGCGTTGAGGGCCATCGCCTGGCCGTGGCGGTCGTCGGCGGCCTCGGCGTGCGCCAGGTACTCCTGCAGCAGCGGGACCGCGGCGGCCAGGTCGCCCTGGACCACGCGGACGTTCGCCACCGTCCGCTTCGTCTCCGCGATGCCCTCCATGTGGCCGGCCGCGCAGTACAGCTCCAGGGCCCGGCCCAGGTGGCGCAGGCCGCCTTCGGGGTCGCCCAGACGCGGCAGGTCGCGACCGAACATGCGGTGCACGTGCGCCTCGGCCACGGGGTCCGCCAGGCGTCGCGCGGCCTCCAGCGCCAGGCGGGCGTTGGCGACGTCCTCCTGCAGGCGTCCCATGCGCGCCAGTCCGGTGGACAGCGCGCACGCCAACTGCCACAGCTCCGCGTCCAGGCCGGCGGCGGCCACCGCCGGTACCAGGACGCTGAGAACCTCGCGCTCGCTGTCGAACCACGCCACACCGCCCGCGGTGTCCGTGATCGGCGTGAACACCGTGCCCGGCCGGGCAGGCGGCAGCTCCGCCGGCGACGGCAGCGCCACCGTCGAGCCGTACACGCTCGCGCTCACCGCGGCGCGCAGGTAGTGGTCCACGAGCCGCCGGTACGCCGCGTCCCGCTCGCCCTCGTCCTCCTCCGCCGCCAACCGCTCGGTCGCGAACGCCTCCAGCAGCCCGTGCCGGCCATACCGGCCGCCCGCATCGACCGCCGCCATGTTCATCGAGACCAGCTCGGCCAGCGTCGCCTGCGCGTCGGCGAGCGGCAGGCCCGCCAGCGACGCCGCCGCGGCCGTCGACAGATCAGGCCCCGGATGCAGGGCCAGCAGCCGGTACAGGCGCGCCGCCTCCGGGCTGAGCTGCCGGTACGACCACGACAGCACGGTCCGCACGTTCACCGCCGCGTCCCCGCCGTCCAGCGTCCCCAGGCTGCTCCCGATCTCGCCGAGCTGCGCGGCCAGCTCCGCCAAAGGCGTCTGCGGCCGCACCCGGGCCCGCCCCGCCGCGACCACCAGCGCCAACGGCAGGTGGGCACAGTGTTCTGCGATAGCCGCGAGCGCCTCCTCATGCCCGCTGGTGCGCTCGGCCCCCAGCCGCAGGTTCAGCAGATCCCGCGACTCGCGAGCCGACAGCGGCTCCAGGTTCACGGCCTTCGCGAAGTCGATCGTCACCAAACTGGCCAGCGCGCTGCGGCTCGTCACCAGCAACTGCGCCGGACCGGCCGGCGGCAGCAGCGGACGCACCTGATCGGAGTGCCCGACGTTGTCCAGCACGATCAGCACCCGCTTGTCCGCGATCACCGCCCGATACAGCGCGACCCGTCCGGCGGCGGTGGCCGGCATCCGGTGCTCCGGGACGCCGAAGCAGTCCAGCAGCGTCCGCACCGCCTCGTCGACCGTCAGCGGCGCGCCGCGATCGGCGAACCCCTTGAGGTCGACGTAGATCCGGCCGTCCGGGTACTCCGACGCCGACCGGTGGGCCCACGTCAGCGCCAGCGCCGACTTCCCCACCCCGGCCATGCCCACCAGGAGCGTCAGGCCCGGCAGCTCCGGCGGATGGTTCCCCCGCATGGCCTCGGTCAGGGAGATCAGCTCGCTGTCACGGCCGACGAACCGCCGCGGCGGCGGAGGCAGCAGGTCCGGGTACGGCGGATCGGTCGAGAACGTCTCGGCTTCCCGCACCGCCGCGAGCGCCCCCGGCATCGGCAGCTCCGACACCGCCGCCGCCGGCCGCGTCAAGAACCGCGGGCCGAGCAGTTCGTCGACCATCGCGCCGACGCCGGCGCCCCGCAACGTCTGCTCGTAGAACCGGCGCAACAGCGGCGACGGCTCGGACCCGATCTCCTCGCGCAGCCGCAACCGCACCTGCCGGTACCACTCCTGCGCGTCGGCATGCCGGCCCGCGCCGTACAGCGCCACGAAGTGCCGCTCGTGGAACGGCTCGTTCAGCGGATGCGTGCCGGACACGACACGCAACGCGGGCAGGATCGCGTCGAAATCGCCGCACGCCAGATGCGCGTCGATCCGCAGCTGCTCCAACCGGATCCGCAGTTCGTCCAAGTACGGCAGGTACTCGCAGCGCAGCTCGTCGGACTCCACATCCGCCAACGCCTCGCCGCGCCACAGCCCCAACGCCGTCGAAGAGGCCTCACGTGCCTGCGACCAGCGCCCCTCCACAGCCGCCGCGCGCGCCCGGCACTCCAGGTCCGCGGCCCGCACGTGGTCGATCTCGTCGCCGGGCTCCGGAGCGAACAAGTAGCCACGGCCCTCGTGCCGGACCCGCGAACCGCCGTCGGGCCCGAGCACGGCACGCAGCCGGGAGACGTACGTGGCCAGCCCCGAACGCGCCCCGGCCACCGGCCGATCCGCCCACAGCGCCCCGACCAACGCGTCGAACCCGACGACCTGCCCCGGCCGCAGCAGCAACGCGGCCAACACCGAACTCTGCTTCCCCGCGGGCACCGGGACGTCGATCCCGGCGTCATCCCACACCTTCAACGACCCCAAGACTGCGTAGCGCATGTCCCGCCCCATCCGTCGAACCCCACCCGGCTCCCGCGCAATGCGCGCGCAATCCGGTCCGGCCATCATGGGCAAAAACGTTGTCGAATGTCGAGGAGCATCCACGATGGCCAGCCAGCCGGCGTTCCAACTGACCCCCCAGATCTGGCGGATCCCTGCCGGACCGTTCGATTTCGTCAACAGCTTCGCGATCCTGGAGGACGACGGCCGGGTGTCCCTGGTCGACACCGGTATGCCCAGCTCTCTCAAGCGCATCGAGGCGGGCCTGAAGGCGATGGGCAAGAGCCTGCCCGACGTGCACCGCATCGTGCTCACCCACGCCCACGGCGATCACGCCGGCGGGGTGGCGAAGATCAAGGAGCGCACGGAAGCCGAGGTCTCCATCAGCGCGATCGACGCACCCTACGCGCGCGACGGCCACGCCCCGCGGCGCGACGGCTCCACGCTGGGCGGCAAGATCCTGAACCTGCTGGGCCCCGGCGCCAACAAGTTCGCGAAGGTGATCGTCGGCGAGGAGTTCGCCGACGGCGACGTCCTGCCGGTCGGCGGCGGCCTGCGCGTGACGCACACCCCCGGCCACACCCCCGGGCACGTGGCGCTCCTGCACGAGGCCGACGGCGTCCTGATCACCGGCGACTCGATCTGGAACGTGCGGAAACTCAGCTGGGGGGTCCGTGCGTTCTGCAACGACATCAAGCTCAACCAGCAGACCGCGGACGTGCTCGGCGAGATGGACTACGAGATCGCCGCGTTCACCCACGGCAAGCATGTGGCACAGAACGCCCGCGAGACCGTGCGGCGCTACCTGAAAGAGGCACAACGCGCATGACCGACCCGACCGACCTGTCCACCGAACGGCTTAGTCTGCATCTGCTCACCGTCGAGGAGGGACGCCGCATCGTCGATGTCACGCCCGGCGAGCAGGACAGCTGGGCCGAGGACTTCCCGATGCAGGACGACCGCGACGGGGTGAAGGGCTTCCTGGGCGCGGCCGAGGCCGGCCACGACGCCGGTCCGTTCGGCTGCTACCGGATCGACCAGGACGGCGCCGCGATCGGCACCATCGGCTTCTACGGTCCCCCGGACGAGGAAGGCCAGGTCATGTTCGGCTACGGGCTCGTCCCCGGCGCCCGCGGGCACGGATACGCGACCGAGGCCCTCGGCGGCCTGGTCGCGTTCTGCCGTTCGCACGCGGACGTGCGCACGATGGTCGCCGACACCGAGACGAGCAACACCGCCTCCCAGCGCGTCCTGGACAAGACAGGCTTCGTGCTGGTGAAGGAAGAGGGCGGGCTGTACTTCTACCGCCAGGACGTCACAGCCCCCTGATGGGGCTGATCAGGCTCGGCTCTGCCGCACCGTGGATTCCCGGACGACGAGATCGGTCGCGATCTCGACGGGCTCGTCCGGGACCGCCGCACCGGCCAGCGCCGAGGCCAGCATCCGCGCCGCCTCGGCCCCCATGTCGCGCAGCGGACGGTGCACGGCGGTGAGCGCCGGCGCGCCGAGCGCGGCGTGTCCGGCGTCGTCGAACCCGACGACCGCCACGCTCTCCGGAACCGGCCGGCCCGTCGTCCCCAGCATCTGCAGGACACCCGAGGCCGACAGGTCGTTGTGGGCGAACACGGCGTCGAACTCGATCCCGTCGGCCACAGCCCGCGACACGGCCACGCGGCCGGACTCGCCGGAGTAGTCGCCGGGGAAACAGGCCTGCGCCGGCACCGGGAACCCGGCCTCGGCGAAGACGCCGGTGAACGCCTCCCGGCGCTCGGCGGTGCAGTCGTAGCCGTCGGGCCCGGCGAGCACCAGCGGCCGGCGCCGGCCCAGGCCCAGCAGGTGCTCGGCGGCCTGCCGCGCGCCGGGACGGTTCCCGGACGCCACCGCCGGTATCCCCGGCCCGGCCTCGCGGTCGCTGATCAGGACCACGGGCAGCGCGGCCGAGGCCATCTTGGCCACCGCGGGGACCGTCTCCTCGGGCTCTATCACCAGCAGGCCGTCGAAGGCGTTGGCGTCCACCTGGCCGGCGAAGCGCCGGAACGAGTCGTCGCCGCGGGTGCGGGTGAACAGCATGAGTCCGTGGCCGCTGTTCTCCATCGAGTCCACGACGCCCTGCATCACCTGCGCGATCCACGGCCGGGTGAGGGCGGGCGCGAGCACGCCGACCACCCCGGTCCGGCCCTTGGCCAGCGACACCGCCCGGGCGCTGGGCACGTAGCCGAGCTCCTTGACGACCCGCCGGACCCGGGCCGCGGTGGCCGCGTCCGTCTCTCCTTTTCCGTTGAGCACCCGCGAGACCGTGGCTTTGCTCACCCCGGCCCGCAACGCCACATGGGCGATGGTGACCCGCATTCCGTTCCCCCGTCCTACGTGTGAACCCCAGCAGGATTGTGGCACGGCCGCCGATCGTCTACTGCCCTTGCCGGGGATCCATCGGCCGCACCTGCCCGCCGGTGTCCAGGACGCCGACGCCGCTGCCGGCGGCGACCGCCGGACCGGTGAGCACCACGGCCGCGGTGTGCTCGGGCGCCGCGACCGTCTGCCGCACGGTTCCGGCGCCGTCGACGACCGCGACCTTCACCACGTGCCGCGTCCCGGCGACGAGCAGATAGATCTTCCCGTCGGGGGCCCGCCACCGGGCCTGCGCGACGACGTTCTGCCCGAGCGCCGAGCACGACCGGCCGTCGGCCTCGGTACCGGTCACCGTCGCCGCGGCCTGCGCCGACGGCGGCAGGAACTCGCTGGTGGCCGAGCCGCTTCCGTTCCACTGGTCGGCGCGCACGCAGACCCACGACGCAAGGCCCTGAGACGCCGGCAGCGGCTGCTGGGCGAAGACCCACGTGTCGACCTGCTTCACGTCCTGGCCCCGCAACGACGAAAGGCCGCAGGCCACCCGGAATTCGGCGCCGTACGTGTCCGGGGCCGCCACCTCGCGCGGAACCTGCGCCGGGTCGGTCTTCGGCGGCGCGGTGTACAGCAGGTGGGTGCCGGTCACGCCGCCCAGGTCCGTCATCGCGACCGTCTGGCCGCTGACCGCCGGGGCCGTGTGCAGCTGGAGCACCGGCCAGGAAGCGCAGCCGGACGCCGGGGGCGCGGGCACCGCGGCCGTGACGCCGTCGGACACCGCGACCGGCGTCGTGGCGGCGCCCGGGATTCGCAGATCCCTGATACCGACGGTGTCCACCCACGGCGCCACCAGCCAGCGCTCGCCCGCCGCCGCCGACCGCAGCACCACGGCGCCGGCCGATGCCGGGTCGGAGTCGTCGGCGCGCACCACGTCCAGGCGGACCGGATCGGCCGGTGTCGGCGCGTCGGGCTGCGTGTAGCGAGCCAGGCGCGTCGAGTCGAAGAGGAGCACGACGGTCGCGCCGTCCAGGTGCCCGCTCCACAGCACGTGGACCGGCTGCAGCGGCGGAGCGTCGGCGGCACCGGGCCCGGGCTTGTAGACATCAGGACGCCGCGTCTCCCAGGCGTCCAGTGCCGGCTCGACCGCCGCCGAGGAGGCCGCGTCGCCGTCCCCGCGCGCCGGCCAGACGCCGAAGTCCAGCCGGGGACTCTGCTGCCACGCGGCGGGGTCCACCTGGACCGGGGTGTGCGCGGCGGCGGCGCTCGCGGCGTCGGCGGCCGCGGCGGCGCCGGTCGAGCCGGAGCCGCCGACGCCGACCGCCACGGCCGCCAGCACGGCCAGGGCGACGCCGCCGGCGGCCGCCGCGACCCGGATCCGGCGTCGGCGCCGGGACAGGTCGGTGGGGCGGGTGCGCAGCGTGCACGGGTCGAACTCCGAGGACTCCAGGACGTCGGCCGGGTGCTCGGCGAGCAGCCGCTGCGCCGTCTCCAGCGCCGCCGGCACGCCGCGCACGCCGGTGCCGGCGAGCAGCGCGGCCACCTCGTCGGCGCCGAGGTCTTCGAGCGCCAGCAGCACATACGCCATGCGCGCGGTCACGTTCAGCCCGCGCAGCGCGGCGTCCACCGCCAGCTCCTGCGAGCCGCCGCCGAGCGGGAAGAATCGCAGACCCCAGACATAGGGCTGGTGCAGGGAGCGCGGCCACCACGTCCGGCGCAGCACCGCGGTGACGACCGCCTGGCGCAGGATGGCGTAGGAGTCGCCGTCCACCCGAGCCGGCGAGCGCCGCGGCCACCGGCCCGGCAGTGTGCGCTGCGCTATGGCGTGCGCGGCCAGCACCCGGCCGTGCCGGTCGCCTTCCGGCGGCAGCGCCAGGTACGCGATGCGGACCAGGCGCGAATAGTGCAGCACCAAAGCCGCCTCGAGATCCTCCCGCCCGCCGGCGGGGCGGTCGCGATCGTCGAGCACGAGGGCTCTCCCTTCTTTCGGGGTGAGAACGATTCACGGTGCGGATGGTCACCACAATCACCGCGCCACCGCACCGCTACCCCCACCCTGACAGACCAAGAGCACTCTTTGTCAGTTGTTTGCCATGAGTGGCCGACACCGCTTTGTCAGAACCCTGGGGCAGACTGGGAGGCTATGGCTACCTGGCAGCAATTCGCAGACTCCGCGCCCGATCTGGCCGCCCGGATCCGCGCCCGCCTGACCGCGACCAAGCACCACGTGCTGGGCACCCTGCGCAAGGACGGCTCACCCCGGGTGAGCGGCACCGAAGTCGACCTCACCGAGGACGGCCACCTGCGCATCGGCTCCATGGCGGACGCGCTGAAGGGCAAGGACCTCAAGCGCGACGGCCGCTTCGCCCTGCACGCCAACCCCGGCGACGGCTCCATGGACGGCGGCGACGCGAAGCTGTCGGGCGTCGCGACGGCGGTGCCGAGCGGCGACCCGGAGGGCTCGGACCTGTTCGAGCTGGACATCCGCGAGGCGGTGCTCACGACGGTCGAGAACGACGAGCTGGTGATCCGGTTCTGGACGCCCGAGGGCGGACTGCGCGAGATCCGGCGGAAGTAGCCAGGCGCGTGGCTCGGCGGCGGGGCCGGCAGGGCTGGCGAGGCTTCCAGGGCTGGCGGGGCTTGCAGGACCGCCGGGGCTGGCGGGGCTGGCAGGGCTAACGCGCAGGCTGAGCTGTCGGGCCGCCGACCAACTCCGCTCGCAGTTCGCGCACCAAAAGCCCCCGCCGCCTCACCCCAGCCTCACCCTGGCCTCATCCCATGAGAATCCGCCGCGTCCGCGCCGGCGCGCCGGACGGCAGCTCGTCGAGGACGTCGCCGAGCGACACCGCCGCCAGGCTGGCCCGCCACGCGGCGTGCGCCTCGGCCATCGTCCGCGCCAGCGGGCACATCTCCTGGCACTCCTCGACGGCCAGGGCGCCGCGCCCCTGCTGCCGGATCTCGCGGCACTCGTACGGCGCGGCCGCGCCGTCCACCGCCTCCACGACCTGCAGCATCGTGATGTCCTTCGCCGGGCGGGCCAGGCGGAAGCCGCCGCGCGGGCCGGTGGTGGCGGCCAGGATCCCGGCGCGGGTCAGCGCCTGGAGCTGCTTGGCCAGGTAGGGCGCCGGCAGGTCGTAGTACGCCGCCAGCTGCGCCGCCGAGGCGGTCTGGCCGGGTTGCAGCTGGGCCAGCGAGGCGGCGCAGTGCAGAACCCATTCCGTGCTGGTCGGCAACTTCATGTCGGCGATTCTATCTCAGAGATTGCGGATCTATTTAGTCCGAGATAGAGTCGGCGGCACGATCCCGTACGCAGCAGGGTCTTGCGACCCGACGGGTCCCGACGGGTCCCGCGACCAAGGAGAACTCCATGCGCATCGCCGTCGCCGGCGCCACCGGCAACATCGGAACCCTCACCGTCGCGGCGCTGGAGCGCGCCGGGCACGACGTGGTGGGCATCAGCCGCAAGCAGGGCGTGGACCTGGTCACCGGCGACGGCCTGGACGAGTCGCTGGCCGGCGTGGAGGCCGTCGTCGACGCCAGCAACGGGCCGGCCGGCTCGCTGGAGGAGACCGTCGCCTGGTTCGGCAAGGCCACCGAGAACCTGCTGGCCGCCGAGGAGCGGGCCGGCGTCCGGCACCACGTGCTGCTGTCGATCGTCGGCGTCCACCGCACCGAGGGCAACGCCCACTACGCCGGCAAGCGGGAGCAGGAGCGGCTGGTCGAGGCCGGCGGCGTGCCGTGGACCATCGTCCCGGCCACCCAGTTCCACGACTTCCCGGCCATGGTCGCCGGCTGGGTCACCCAGGACGGCGTCGCCCCGATCGCCCCGCTGCTGCTCCAGCCGATCGCGCCGGCCGACGTCGCGGCGGTCCTGGCGATGGTCGCCGTCGGCCAGCCCGCCGGCCGCTTCGCCGACGTCGCGGGGCCGGAGAAGCAGGACATGGTGGACATGGCGCGGCGGACCCTGGAGGCCCGCGGCCAGAGCGTCAAGCTGGAGCCGACGTGGGACGGCGGCCTGTTCGGCCTGGCGATGGCCGGGAACACGCTGCTGCCCGGGGAGCGCGTGCACATCGCGCCGACGACGTTCGACGAGTGGCTGGAGCAGCAGCGGTAGCCGCTACTCCGGCTACTACGGCTACTCCGGCTACCCGGTTACCCCAGCTACCCCACGAGGGCGACGACCCTGAAGCGCTCCACCAGCGCCTCGGTGTCGTCGTCCACGGTGAACTCCGGATCTTCGAGGTAGCGCCGCATGTCGTCGCTGTGCCAGAAATCCTCATGCCCGGCCCGCCATTCGGCGACGGAGGCGTAGCCCTCGCCCTCGTCGACGGCGTGCCGCAGATCGACGTCCCCGAGCCGGACGACCCGCACCTCGGTCGTCTCGATCACGGCCACCGGCCGCTCGTCGCTGCCGAGCATCACGGCCCGCCGCCCGACCTCCGGGAACGGCTCGTTCTCCCGGCGGTACTCCAGCACCAGCGAGGTGGTCGAGGTCTTGCTCCCGTCCAGGATCGCGGCGTTGAGCCGGTCCCGCAGCGGACCGGGAAAGGCGAAGCCGGTGGTCGGAAGCCCCGCCACCGCGGATTCGGCGATCATCAGCTCACTCCCAGATAGCGCAGGACCGCCAGGACGCGCCGGTGGTCGACGTCGGTCTGCGGCAGATCGAACTTGGTGAAGATGTTGGCGACGTGCTTTTCGACCGCGCGCTCGCCGATCACCAGCGCGGCGGCGATCGCGGCGTTGGTCCGGCCCTCGGCGACCAGCGCCATCACCTCGGCCTCGCGCGGGGTCAGGCGCTCGGCCCGGTCCGGCCGCCGGTTGGCCCCGACGAGCTGGGTGACGACCTCCGGGTCCAGCGCGGTGCCGCCGGAGGCGACCCGGGTCAGCGCGTCGACGAAGTCGTCGATGTCGACCACGCGCTCCTTGAGCAGATAACCGACGCCCTTGGAGCTGTGCGCGAGCAGATCGGTGGCGAAGCGCGCCTCGACGTACTGCGAGAACATCAGGATGCCGAGGTCCGGATGCCGCCGCCGCAGCTCGACCGCCGCCCGCACGCCCTCGTCGGTGTGGTCCGGGGGCAGCCGGATGTCGACGACCGCGACGTCCGGCCGGTGCTCGTCCACCGCGGCCAGCAGCGCCGGCGCGTCGCCGACCGCCGCGGCCACCTCCTGCCCGCGCGACTTGAGCAGTTGCACGAGGCCGTCCCGCAGGATCGCGGTGTCCTCGGCGATGACGATGCGCACGGTGGTGACCGCCCTTCGGTGCGGTGGCGGCGGTGGCCGCAGGTGGGACGGCACCACGGTAGCGTGCGAGGGCGCTCACGCGATCAACCTTTCGGCCGCCACGGAAGGCGTTCCGGTAGGAAGCCCGCGCACCTCAAGCCTTCACCGGCAACGCGACCGTCACCACCGTCGGCCCGCCCTGCGGACTGTCGATCCCGATCATCCCGTCCACCGTCCCGACCCGGTCCGCCAGCCCGGCCAGCCCCCCGCCGGGCCGCATCCGGGCGCCGCCGTGCCCGTCGTCCGCGACGCGCAGCGTGAGCTGCCGCGCGTCGGCCTCGACCGTCACGGTCGCGCGCGTGGCGTGTCCGTGCTTTGCGACGTTGGTGAGCAGTTCGGCGGCGCAGAAGTAGGCCATGGTCTCGATCGCGGCGGCCGGCCGCGGCTCGGCGACCCGCACCGTCAGGTCCGCCGGGATCGGGCCGTTGGCGGTCAGCGTCCGCAGCGCCGTCTCCAGACCCTGGTCCAGCGTCGGCGGGTGGATGCCGCGGACCAGGTCGCGCAGTTCGGCGATCGCGGTCTTCGCGGTGAGCTGCGCCTGGTCGATCAGGCCGCGGCTGTTCTCCAGCCGCGGGTCGTCGGCCGCCTCGCCGCCCAGGCTGTCCTTCAGCATCACCAGCTGCATGCCCAGCGCGACCAGCCGGGCCTGCGCGCCGTCGTGCAGGTCGCGCTCGATGCGGCGCAGCGTCGCCGCCGAGTCGTCGACCGCGTAGCTGCGCGAGCGCTCCAGCTGCCGGACCCGCGCCGCCATCCGGCCCGAGCCGAGCACCACGCGGTAGAACCGCAGGTCCAGCCGCACCAGCTTGCGCGCCGTCCACGCCGCCAGCGCGACGGTCAGCAGCCCGGCCGCGGTGAGCAGGAACGAGCGCGGCAGCGTGTCGAACCAGAACCCGAAGATGTGCAGTCCGCGGTGGATGGTGCCGTCCGGCTGGCGCGTGTAGAGATCGTCCCAGTTCCGCATCAGCGGCCAGAACACCCACAGCAATCCGTAGACCCACAGCCCCACGCCGACGACCAGGTTCAGCAGCGCGACCGGCAGCCGCACGGACAGGAACGCGGCCTCCATCCAGCCGCCGCCGTCGGCACTGAGCATGAAGCGCCGCCACGCCAAGGCCCCCCGCTCGGTGCGTTCGGCCGGCGGTTCCAACCGCTCCCCGAACAGCCGCAGCACCAGCCCCCGGTACAGCACCCCGAACCCGCGCGCCGCCGCGACCCCCACCGCTATCACCCACGGCCCGAGCGGCGTCACCGACAACACCACGCCGAGCAGCAGCAGCGCGCTGACCGCAGCGAACGCGACAGCCCACAGCACCGAACTGGCGACGAGATACAGCGACGCCGCGATGAAACCGATCCGCGGTCCTTCGGATTCGGCGACGTCCCCGGAGGCCTGTGACGGCGTGGTGAGCATGCCACCATCATGATCGACGGCGAACCGCCGGCCCAGGGTGCGGGCACGAAGGTTCCACGGTTCGGTTAACCGCCCTATCCGGACGGCCGCTTGGGCGTCCTGCCCGCTCAATCGAGACACCGCCCGACGAACACGCCGTTCGGATCCCACGCCGCCTTGATCTCGCGCAGCCGCCCCAGTTCCGCCTCGCCGAACGCCCGCGACACCGGATCGCCGGCGCCGAGCCAGGCCAGCGGCGTCCGGGCGGTCACGGCCTCCCGCCTCGCCGCCGGACCCGTGAGGAAGACCGCGAACTCGCCCTCGAGCGCGCCGTGCGGCCCCTTCGTGGAAGCCTCCGCCAGCCGTCCGCCGAGCTGCCGCACCTGGACGGCCGACGCGTCCGGCACGTCCAGGGCATCCAGGATGTCGTCGAGCCCTGATACAACCGCCGCCCGAGCCCGCCCGGGCACCGGCTCCACCGGATCGCCCGCGAACCCGCCGATCTCCACGGGCGCCAGAAGCCGACAGGTGTCCAGCACCTCGCCCCCGAGCGCCGCGAACGGTTTGAGCATCACCCTGGCCTCCTCTTCAGGCCCGAGGAACGCCGCCGACATCGAAACCGTCGCCGCCGTGCCAGGGACTTGCGCCCTCGTGACCCTGACCGAGAGACCTTCGGAGGCAGACGCGGCTACCTCCGACATTGCCGCCATGACCTCCGCAGCGGCAGCCGCCGGCCACACGATCGTCCCGCCGCACACGTCGGGCTCCGCGTGCAGCTGCACCTCCACGGCGGTGACGAGCCCGAAGCCCGCTCCGCCGCCCGACAACGCCCAGAACAGGTCCTCGTTCTCATGAGCGCTGGCCCGCAAGAGGTTCGCATCAGCGTCCACCATCTCGAAGGCCACCACGTCATCGGAAACCATCCCGTACTTGCGCGCGAACCACCCGATCCCGCCGGTGAGCGCCAGATCCGCCACGCGCTCGTGCTTCAAGCCGGCGGCGGAGGAGATCAACCCGTACGGAGCGAGCGCGGCACTCAACTCCCCCGCGCTCACCCCGGCCCCGACCCGCGCGATCCGCGACCGCGCGCAGACCGAGATCCGGTCCAGACCGTCGGCGCGCACCACGATCGCGTCCGCGTCGAAGGCGTCCCACGCGCCGGTCCAGACCGCCACCCGCGCTCCCACGCACGGCGCGAAACGCACCAGATCCACAGCGTCCCCGGCGTTCCGCACGGTGCCGGGCCCCGCCTCAGCTCGTTCCATGCCTCGATCGTCGCAGCGGACGTTTCACCAGGTAAGTGCGGTGATCACCCATCGCGGTAACGGATTCCCCGTCGCCGCGTGAAAACTTCACATGGGCAGGTCGACCGACAACCGGAACCAGCCGTCGGCCGCCGCCGCGTCGAACTCGCCGCCGGCCTCGGCGACCCGCGACGCCATGTTCCGCAGGCCCCGTCCCCCGGGCCCGAGGTCTGCCGCCGCCTCGTGCAGACCGTCGTTCTCCACCCGGAGACGGACGCGCCCCGCCTCGAAGCCGAAGGCGATGCGCACCTTCTCCGCCGCGGAGTGTCGCAGAACATTGGTGATGGCCTCGCGGAGCACGACACCGCACACCGCGTCCACCGGATCCGAAGCCGTCTCCTCGGCCACCTGGAGGTCGACGGCGATCCCGGCGCCGGACAACGTCCGCTCCGCACTGACCAACTCGGCACGCACCGACGCCTCGGATCCCCCGCCGCCGGCGGCGACCACGGCCCGGGCACCGGCCGCCGCCTCCGCCGCGAGCCGCCGCATCTCCGTCAGATGAGTCCGGGCCCGCTCCGGATCGCTGTCGAGCAGCCGCGCCGCGAGTTCCCCCTTCAGCACGAGCGTCGTGATCCCCAGCCCCAGCAGGTCGTGCACGTCCCGCGCGACCCGTGTCCGCTCCCGCAGCGCGGCCAGCGTCACCGCACGCCGGCGCGTCCGGGCCAGCGCGCCCTCGAACTGGACCAGGCGCACCATGCCGTAGGAGTCCGCGCCGATCGCGGCGATGCTCGCGAAGTAATAGATCATGTCGGCCGAGGAGGTGTAGCTGTCCGGCGTGATCACCGCCATCAGGGCGACGGTGCCGGCCGGCAGGGCCAGCAGCGCTCCCCAGGTCATGCCGACGCGCCACTGGACCAGCACGATCCCGGCCACCAGGAACCCGGCCCCGGCCCACACGCCCGCCGGGGGCGCGGTGAGCACCGCGATCACGACGGACACCACCGGAAAGGCCACGGCTCCCCCGACGGCCACGACCCGCAGGTACGCCGCGACCCGCGAACCGGGCCGGCCCAACTCGTCCCGCCGCCGGTACAGGGCCACGATCGCACCGAGGATCATCGCCCCGGAGGCGGGGACGAGCAGGGCGGTGATCTGGCCGTCCACCCCGTCGAGCAGCCCTTGGAGCAAGTAGGCGACCAGCAGCAGGTTCAGCGCCACCACGGCGACCAGCTGCCCGCTCAGCGCGCTGCGGACCGAACCGGCGTCGTGCGCGGTCGGCGAGTCCGTTTCCGGATGAAGCTCGGAGTCGGCCGCCGACCGCACCACGGACTGGCACTCCCGCGCTGTCCGCACCGCGGCCGCCACGTCATCCGCGGCCTGCGAGGACGACACCGCAAGGCTTCGCAACCCGCGGGTGACGTGGTCTTCGAGGCCCACCAGCAGACGGTCGAAGACGTCCCGGAGAGTGCGCTCGGCCCGAGAGCGTTCCTCGGCCTCGGCCAAGCGGGCCAGCTCTGTGCGTTCGGTACGCAGGTCCGCCGCGACCTGCGCCAGCGTCACCAGGCTCCAGAACTGCACGCCGTTGTCCACCGGCGCCGTCACGGCGTATGCGATGTACGAGGCCTGCGTCATGTGCAGCACGGAATACGACAGCAGCACCTCGCCCGCCGCGACGCCGACGGCGAGCGGCAGCCCGGCGATCGGCCCGGCGGTCAGCAGGACGGCGCCGAGCAGGAAGCCCGAGTTGCCGGCCATCCAGTTGTGGCCGAACAACACGAACGGCAGGTACGTGAGCACCGCCTGCGCCGCCACCACACACCAGCCGAGAGCCGTGCCGCGCAGCCGGCGTCCGGCGACGATGTACGAGGCCTGGACCGCGACCTGGAGCGCGAGCAGCGCCACCGTCCACACCGTCCAGCCGGCCCCGGCGCCGCCGAGCACGCCGAAGCGCACCGTGGCCACGGCCGCGAGCCAGCCCGCGACGATCGGCCGGATCGCCCCGGGACCCGGGACCCGCGACAGGACACCGAAAGTGCGCCTGTCCGCGTCCCGCGTCGTGTCCCCCCGTACCCGTACCCCGGCCATCGCCCCCCGCTCTCCATACGCCCACGTCCCCAGCCCGGGTATGAGATTCTCATACCCTCGTGTGTGAGAGACGGGGGAGCAGTTCATGGTGCGGATAGTGCTGGCCGAAGACGTGGCCCTGCTCCGGCAGGCCATGCGCGAGCTGCTGGAACTGCGCGGCGACATCACGGTGGTCGCCGAGGTCCCGGCCGGCGACCAGGTGGCGGCGGCGGTGGCCAGGCACGACGCGGACGTCGCCGTCCTGGACATCGAGCTGCCCGGCCTGGACGGCATCGCCGCCGCCGCCGAACTGGCCCGCACCGCCCCGCGCTGCAAGGTCCTGATCCTCACCGGCCTGGCCCGCCCCGCCCTCCTGCGCCGCGCCCTGGACGCGGGGGCCGCCGGCTTCCTCACCAAGGACGTGGAGCCCGACACGCTGGCCGACGCCATCATCCGCATCGCCGCCGGCGAACAAGTGGTGGACCCACAGCTGGCCCTGGCCGCGCTGCGCCAGGGGCCGAGCCCGCTGCGGCCTCGCGAGACCGACGTGCTGCGCGCGGCCGCGACCGGCGCGGAGGTCGAGGAGATCGCAGACCGGCTGGCCCTGTCGGCCGGCACGGTGCGGAACTACCTGACGGAGTGCATCGCGAAGCTGGAGGCGCGCAATCGGGTGGACGCGATCC
This sequence comes from Catenulispora sp. GP43, assembly GCF_041260665.1. Lineage (NCBI taxonomy): Bacteria > Bacillati > Actinomycetota > Actinomycetes > Catenulisporales > Catenulisporaceae > Catenulispora > Catenulispora sp. GP43. The sequence goes on from NZ_JBGCCT010000011.1 coordinate 218,073, forward strand.
GGATCGCGACGGAGGCCGGGCTGATCTAGCGTGCGGGTGGTGGAAGGGTGCCGCACCTAGTCGCCGCCGCCGGTGTTTGCCGGCCTCGGCCCCGATCACGGAGGCCTCGATAGCCGCTGAGGCGATGTGCGAGCTGGACCGCGGTCCGGCTACACGTGCAGGCTGCCGGTCAGGATCTCCTTGCCCCAGCCACCGCCGCTGACATACGCGTCGGCGACCGGGATCTGCCACACCCCGCAGCCGTGTGCGTGACGCAGGCGCCCCGTGCCGCCCGTCACCACGTATACGTACTCTGCGGTTCCCGGCGTCTTGCACAGCGTGCCGACCGCGTCGACGTGGATCGTCGAGCCGTCGGCGGCGGTGAACTCGCCGTGCTTGTCGATCGGGCCGCAGTCGGAGGTCCCGAAGGCCCCGTAGTGGATGTCGACCTCGAAGTGGCCGACGACCGGTCCCACGCCGGGCAGCGAGGCACCGGTCAGCTTGTCCGACAGACAGAAGTCGCCGGCCGCGTCGTCGGCCGGGCAGGCGTGGTAGGTGAAGACGCCTTCGAATGTCGCGTCGACATGCGCCCCGTTCGCCGGTGCGTCGGCCTGTGCGGACGGCATCCCCCAGCACGCCGCCGACAACGCCACCGCCGCGATCGACATCGCCATCGCCGCTCTCCTGGTACGCGCCACTGTTGTCTCCCCGTTTCGTGGAATGCGGGAACTGATGTCCGGCCGCCGGTCCAAGGTTGCGCCGCTGCCGCGCGGGCGGTCCAATACTTGATCCGGGCCGGTGCATAAGCGCCGCTTATCAGGCCGCGTCGGAGGGATCGGGGCATGATCGAGGTCCGGTTGCTGCGCTCGTTCGCGGTCATCGCCGAACTGGGGTCGTTCACCGAGGCCGCGCGGCATCTGCACGTCTCACAGCCCGCGCTGAGCCAGCAGATCAAGGCCCTGGAACACCAGCTGCGCACGCCGTTGTTCGTCCGCTCCGCCGGTCCGACCCGGCCGACACCGGCCGGCGAGCAGCTGCTGCGGCACGCGCACCGGGTGCTGGCCGCCGTCGACGACGCCTCCGACGCGATGCTCGGCCTGGCCTCGGCCCGCACCGGACGGCTCCGGGTCGGCGTGGTGGTCGGCGGCTTCTGGGACATCCTGCACCCGACCCTGCGCGCCCTCGCGGCAGCCGTCCCCGAGGCCCGCTTCCGCATCCGCCAGATCCCGTCGCAGGACCAGCTCGCCGCGGTGCGCCGGGGCGACGTCGAGGTGGCGCTCTACCGCCGCATCGCCGAGGAGCCCGAGGACGGCCTGGTCATCACACCCCTGCGCGGCGACCCGCTGATCGCCGTGGTCGCCGACGACCATCCCGCCCTGCGCCCGGACGGCACCCTGCGCCTGGCCGACCTGGCCGGCGAGCGCTTCGTCGCCTTCCGGCGGGTGTGGATGCCGCTCACCTACGACCGCTGCCTACAGGCCTGCCACGACGCCGGCTTCACCCCGGACATCGCAGAGCGCTGCGAGGACCCGCTGACCATGGCGTTCGCCGTCGCCGGCGGCGCCGTCGCGCTGACCGGCGCGGGCATGGCCGGCCGCTACCCGGGCCTGGCCTACCCGCCGGTCACCCCGGCCCGCTCGATCGCGGAGGTGTCGCTGGCCTGGCGGCACGACGCCGACAACCCGCTGTTGCCGGTGTTCGCCGAGCACGTGCTGGCGCACTGCGGAGACCCGGTGCGGTACTGGCACCCGGCCTCAGGCGCGGCCGACCGCCACCAGCAGGCACAACCCGAGGATGACGGTCGTCGCGGCGACGTTCACCGCCTCCCGCCGCCCCCGACCCGCGGCCAGAGGCGCGGGGCCACCGAAGAGAAAAGCCCGAACAGAAAAGCGGGAAGAGCCGAACCTACTCGGGGTCGGGAAGCAGCGCCACGCGCGTGACGATCCGCGCGATCCGCTCCGCGGTGCGCTCCGGTGAGTCGACCGGCTGCACGATGTTGCTCACCGTCAGCCGCACCACGCACTCCACGGCCAGCTCCCGCGAGTAGTCGTCGACCTCGGGCCAGGCGTGCGCGGCGTACGCGCCGAGCATCGCGGTCGCGGTGTCCAGCAACGGCTCCGAGCGGGTCGTCAGGTGCGCGATCAGCTCGCCGTCGCCGCCGCGCTGGCTCGTGATGACCGCCTTCAGCAGCTCGTTGTCGGCGGCGGTGCGCAGTGTGAACTCGATGCCCGCGGTGACCCCGGCGCGCAGATCGGCGCCGTGCGCGTCGAGCACCTCGCGGATGCCGTCCAGGAACCGGTCGACCTCGCGCATCACCAGCGCCTGGCCCAGCGCGTCCTTGCTGCCGAACTCGGTGTAGCAGGTCTGCCGGCTCACCCCGGCGCGCTCGGCGACGTGCGCCATGCGCAGGCCGGCCCAGCCGGCGTCGGCGACCAGGCCGTACGCGGCGTCGAGCACGCGGTCCCGCAGGCTGGTGCGGACCGATTCGGTGTAGCGAGTCATCCCTGGCGATTGTATTCAACCCCGGTCTGCGGGCCGTCGCCGACTGCTTGACACTCTTAAGGTTTCTGTCTAGTTTCTGGACACTGCTCGCACTTTTGTAAGGCAGTTTTGGACGAAGAGGGAGCGGACGATGACGGCGATCGCCGTGTCCGGACCCGCCGAGACCTCCTGGCGGGACGGCAAGAAATACCTCTGGCCGCTGGGCCTGCTGGTCCCGATGATCCCGTGGATCGCCTGGGGGCTGGCCGCGGCCACCGACCTGGGCGTCGCCTGGTTCGCCGGGCCGATCCTGGTGTTCGGGGTCTTCCCGTTCTTCGACTGGGCGATCGGCAAGGACTCCGACAACCCGCCGGACTCGGTGCTGGCGTTCCTCGAGAGCCAGCGCTACTACCGCTGGTGCACCTACCTGTACCTGCCGCTGCAATACGCGGGACTGGTGACGGCCTCGTGGATCTGGTCCACCGGCCGCCTGGACACCGTGGACGCGATCGGGCTGGCGGTCAGCGTCGGCACCGTCGGCGGCATCGGCATCAACACCGCCCACGAACTCGGGCACAAGAAGGACGACCTGGAGCGCTGGCTGTCGAAGGTCGCACTGGCGCAGACGCTGTACGGGCACTTCTACATCGAGCACAACCGCGGCCACCACGTCCGCGTGGCCACACCCGAGGACCCGGCAAGCTCGCGGCTCGGCGAGAGCTTCTACCGGTTCTGGCCGCGCTCGGTCGCCGGCAGCTTCCGCTCCGGCTGGCACCTGGAGAAGGCGCGGCTGGAGCGGTCGGGGCGCAAGCCGTGGACGCTGCGCAACGACGTGCTGAACGCGTGGGCCATGTCGGTCGCGGTCTTCGGCGCGCTGATCGCCTTGTTCGGCATCGGGATCGCGCCCTACCTGCTGATCCAGGCGGTGTTCGGGTTCTCGCTGCTGGAGGTCGTGAACTACCTGGAGCACTACGGCCTGCTGCGGCAGAAGACCGGCGAACGCTACGAGCGCTGCGCGCCCCGGCACAGCTGGAACAGCAACAACATCGCCTCCAACGTGCTGCTCTACCACCTGCAGCGGCACAGCGACCACCACTCCAACCCGACCCGGCGCTACCAGGCGCTGCGGCACTTCGACGACGCGCCGGAACTGCCCAGCGGCTACGCGACGATGATCGTGCTGGCGTACGTGCCGCCGCTGTGGCGCAAGGTGATGGACCCGAAGGTGGTGGCGCACTTCGAGGGCGACGTACGGCTGGCGAACCTCCAGCCGCGCAAGCGGGACCGGCTGATCGCGAAGTACGGGGCGAAGGCGTGAGCGCGTATCAGTGCCCTGTGTGCGACTACGTCTACGACGAGCGCCGCGGCGACCCTCGCGAAGGCTTCCCGGCCGGCACCGCCTGGTCGGACGTGCCGGACGACTGGACATGCCCGGACTGCGGGGTCCGGGAGAAGATCGATTTCGAACGGCAGGACGTGGCATGAATCAAGAAGCTTATAAAGTGTGGGAGTGCCAGGTCTGCGGCTTCGTCTACGACGAGGCCGTGGGCTGGCCCGACGAGGACATCGCGCCGGGCACCCGCTGGGCGGACATCCCGGACGACTGGTCGTGCCCGGACTGCGGCGCGGCCAAGGCGGACTTCGCGATGGTCGAGACGAGCCGTGCCTGAGCGGGCCGAGCGTCCGCAGCGGCCGCAGCGGCAGCGGCAGCCGGCGCGCTTCAGCCAGCCGGACCGCACCGTGATCGTGGGCGCCGGAGTCGCCGGCGCCACCGCAGCACTGACCCTGCGCAACGAGGGATATCAGGGCCGGATTACCCTCGTCGGCTCCGAGCCCGAAGCCCCCTATCGCCGTCCATCGCTGTCGAAGGAGGTGCTGCGCGGCACGGTGAAGAGCGAGCGGGTCCGCCTGAAGCCCGACGCGTACTGGACCGATCACTCGATCGACCTGCGCACCGGCACGACGGTGACCGCCGTCGACACCGCCGCCGCGACCGTGCGGCTGGCCGACGGCGCCGTGCTCGGCTACCGCAATCTGGTGCTGGCCACCGGAAGCCGTCCGCGGGAGCTGGCGGAGGCAGCCGGCGCGCCGGGTGTGCACTATCTCAGGAGCCTGCGGTCGGCCACGGCGCTGGCCGCAGCCCTGGCCGGAGCCCTGGCCGGACAAGGCGCGGCGATGGTGATCGGCGGCGGCCTCGTCGGCCTGGAGATCGCGGCGTCGGCCCGCGCCCTCGGCTGCGCGGTGTCGGTGCTGGAGGCCGCGGACCGCCCGATGAACCGCGTCCTGCCGGCCTGGCTCGCCGATCCGCTCAGCGCCCTGCACTGGGATCGCGGCGTGGAGATCCACACCGGCGTGGCCGTCACCGGCGTCGAGCGCTACTCCCGCCGGGGCGGCTACGCCGTGACCGCCGCGGACGGCCGCTCATGGCACGCCGCCGTGGTCGTCGCGGCGGTCGGCACCGTCCCGGACACCGAGCTGGCCGCGGCCGCCGGACTGCTGGTCGCCGACGGCGTCGTGGTGGACGAGTACGGCCGCACCTCCGCCTCCGGCGTGTTCGCCGCCGGCGACGCGGCGAACCTCCCGGACACCCTGCACGGCGGCCGGCACCGCGGCGAGCACTGGAACGAGGCGATGGAGCAGGGAGCGGCGGTCGCCAAGACGATCGCCGGGGAGCTGACGCCGTACCCGCGCCTGCCGTGGTCGTGGTCGGACCAGCACGGCGTGACCATCCAGGTCTGCGGCCGCCCCGAGCTGGCCACGGAGCACGAGGTGCTCGGTGATCCCGCGTCGCACGACGCCTCGGTGGTGTTCCGGCAGCGCGGCAAGGTGGTCGCGGTCGTGGCGATGAACCGGCCGGCGGAGTTCCGGGCTTTGCGGCAGCTGGCGCTGGCCTCGGCGGATTGAGCTCATGCCGAGCTGAAGATCATGCAGAGCCGAAGATCATGCAGAGCGAAGAACATCTTGACGCCGAGCCCCGCCGGGGCAAACATAACGCCCATGGCTGCTGATCATGACCGCCTGGTCGTCTCCGGCATCCGACGCTACGGCCGCCTGCCGGCCCGGCCCACCGTCGTCGACCCGCTGGCCGAGTACCAGGGCCTGGCGCGGGCCCGGCGCCGGCTGCGGCTGAAGGAATGGGTCGGTTTCACCCTGCTGCACCCCGAGGTCTATTCCTCGCTGATCCTGCAGGACGCGCACTACCTGGCCAGTTCCGAGATCTACGTCTTCGACCGGACGGCGACCGTCCTGCACCAGCACGCCGCGAACGCCCGCGGCGGCTCGCTGAACCTGCCGCACAACCTGATGGACAACAGCTGCGCGATCGACCGCCCCGGCTACCACGTCGCCTACGACTTCTCCGAGCACACCGGCCGGCACCACATCAAGATCGACGTGGCCGCGACCGGTGAGGCCCCGGCGATCACCGGCGACCTCACGCTGGACGCCACCGCGGCGAGCGCGCCGCTGTCGGTGAGCTCGCGGCTGCCCGGCGGCCAGATGTACACGCACAAGGCCCTGTATCCGGTCTCCGGGACGCTCCGGTTCGGCGACACGTCGGTCGCCTTCTCCCCCGACCGGGATCTGGCCGTCCTCGACGAGCACCGCTCGCTGCTGCCCTACCGGACCCGCTGGGTCTGGGGGACCTTCGCCATGCCGACGGAGGAAGGGCCGGCCGGGGCGAACTTCGTCAACCGGCCGGAGGTACCCGGGCAGCCGGAGGAATCGTGCCTGTGGACGCCGGGAGCGTGCGAGGCGCTGGCGGATGTCCGCTTCCACAAGCAGGGCGGGGATCCGAACGCGCCGTGGCTCATCACTTCGGCCGACGGCCGGCTGGACGTCGTCTTCACCCCGGAGGGGCGCAAGACGGTCAAGCGGCACCTGGGAGTCGTGGCGATCGACTACTTCCAGATGTTCGGCCGCTACGCCGGAACCGTGCGCGCCGAGGACGGGACCGTCACCGTGGTGAAGGACGTGCACGGCGTCTGCGAAAGCATGGACGCGCGGATGTGAGCCGCTATCATCTGTGGTGCGTGGCCTACGCCGAACCTCCGACAGCCGTCCCCAGCACGGCCTGATCACCGGAGGCAAAGGGACCCACCGTCTCAGGTCGCTGTCGAGGGTGCCGCCGTTCCGGGCGGATCGCTGGGGGATCGCCGCTCGGGGCGTGGAAGGCCGAGGATGACAGCGAACAAGCGGTTCAAACGACGAGTGCGCTCCCGTGCTGCCAAGACCGGGGAGTCGTACACGGCTGCGCTTCGGCACTTCCGGACAGCTTCAGAAGGAGCTGAGGTGTCGGAACAGCGAACAAAGACGAAGCACATCCAGGTGGCGGTGGCGCAGACCACGCTCGTGGACGACCCGCGCGACGCCGCGGGACTGCGGGCCGCCGGGGCCGAGATCAGGGGACTGATGCGAGAGGCCGCCGGGTCCGGCGCGCGGCTCGTGCTCTTCCCCGAGGGCGCCGTCTGCGCGCCGAACAAGCGGGTGATGTCGTCCGTCCCGGACGAGGTGGGCCCTTCGGACTGGTCCCGGTTCGAGTGGGACGTGCTGCGCGAGGAGTTGGGCGAGATCGCGGCGCTGGCCGGGGAGCTGCGGCTGTGGACGGTGCTCGGCTCCGTGCATCGGCTGACCCCGCCGAACCGGCCGCATAACAGCCTGTACGTGATCTCCGATCGCGGCGAGGTGGCCGGCCGGTATGACGAGCGGCTGCTGTCCAAGACGAAGGTGACGTACATGTACGCGCCGGGGGCGACGACGGTGACGTTCGACGTGGACGGCGTGCGGTTCGGCTGCCTGCTCGGGATGGAGGTGCACTATCCCGAGCTGTTCGCGGCATACGAACAGCAGGGAGTGGATTGCGTCCTGTTCGCGACGACCGGCCCCGGCCCGTCGGAACAGTCGCAGTCCTTCGTGACCGAGGCACAGGGCCTCGCGGCGGTGAACAGCATGTGGGTGGCGTTCGCGGCGCCGGCGTCGCTGGGTGCCGTCACGCCCTCGGGCCTGCTCGGGCCGGACGGGACGTGGTCGGCGCGGTGCGAGCCGTCCACCGCGGCCGCCGTCGTGGTCGGGGAGATCGACGACGGCGCGGCAGAGGTCGAGATCGCCGTGCGCCACGCGCGGCCGTGGCGGCGGGAGGCGCGCGGCGGGTTGTACGAGCAGCATCGAGTGGTGGCGGATCCGCGCAGCGAAGCGCGGAGCGCTTTCTAGTGCGATGCCTGGATAGTCACTAGGGAACGTCCGGCCGAGCAGGCGTGCTCTCCTGCACCGGCATGCTGTTGGACGTCGGCAGCGGATAGGGGATGCCGACGTCCAACGTGCCGGCCAGCGCGTTGAGTACCGCCTGCTCGGCCACCGAGGTGTCGCCGATGGAGACCACCGGCAGCGTCGGGAACGCCGGGTCCGCCGGTGCGGTCAGGTTCAGGGCGCCGGTGAAGTCGCCGGTCACGCCGCGGCGCCAGGCCGACAGGTTCGGCACCTCGACGCCGAAGCGGGTCTCGATGAACCGCAGCACCGAGGTGTGGTCCAGGGTGCCCGAGTACTTGAAGCCGCCCGCGCTGAACGGCGAGATCACCAGCGCCGGGGTGCGGAATCCCAGCCCGATCGGGCCGTTGACGCCGCCGGCCGCCGAGGGCAGGGTCGCCAGCCACTCCCCGGCCGTGCCCTCGGGCGCGGTCGGCGGCGGGACGTGGTCGAAGAAGCCGCCGTTCTCGTCGTAGACCACGAACACGACGGTCCGGGCCCACACCTCCGGGTTGGACACCAGCGCGGCCAGGACCTCCTGGACGAAGTACTCGCCGTAGTAGGGCGGCGCGGCCGGGTGTTCGCACTGCGCGACCGGCGGGATGATCCACGACACCGCCGGCAGCTTGCCGGAGGCGATGTCGGCTTTGAAGTCGTTCGGGTAGTTCGGCGTCAGGCCGCGGCCTATCAGCTCCAGGCCGGTGATGGAGAACGGGTTGTCGTAGTTCTTGAAGTACGGCAGCGGGCTCAGCGCGAGCAGGCCGATCGGGTCGTTGTAGACCTTCCAGCCCACCCCGGCCGCCAGCAGCCGCTCCGGCATCGTCTCCCAGCTCAGCTTGCCGGTCTCGCCGATCCGGTTGCCGAAGGTCTCGACCACCGGGCCGCCGTGCGCGCCCTCGGGGTCGATCGAGGCCGACATCAGCATCAGCCGGTTGGGGTCGGTCGGGCCGAGCACCGAGCAGTGATAGCCGTCGCAGATCGTGAAGGCGTCGGCCAGGGCGTGGTAGAAAGCGAGATCTTGGCGCGTGAAATAGCCCATGGTCACCGGGCCGTTGGTGGCGCCGTCGGCGGCCAGGTGCGCGGTGACGAAGGAGTCCAGCGCGCCGTCGTTCCAGCTCTGGTGCTGCGTGGCCCAGCTGTGCGAGACGTCGTTGGTGGTCTGCCCGTTCTCCAGCGGCGGGTTGCTGACCAGCTGGAAGGGCTGTAGATACCCGGTCGCGGAGGCGCCGATGCCGGGCGCGAACCCGAACTGGTTGAAGACCGGGTACTGCGTCCCGCCGACGGTCTGCGTCGGCACCGCCGGGTCGGAGAACCCGCGCACGCCGGACAGCGTCCCGAAGTACTGGTCGAACGAGCGGTTCTCCTGCATCAGGACCACGACATGCTCGACGTCGCTCAGGCTCGCCGCACCGCTCGCCGACGCCGCCAGAGCGGTGTCCAGGATCTTCTTCTGCGCGTCGGTGGGCTGCCCGGGCCCGCTGTGCGCCCCGACACCGGCCAGCGCGGCCGCACCGAGCGCACCGGCGGATCCGGCGATCAGGTCCCGGCGGCTGAAGTCGGGCTTTTCCGGACGTGCGGATGGGTCGCTCATGGATTCCTCCGTTACAGACGGTTCCGATGGCTGCGCTACGCGTCAGTAACTTAACGATCCGGGGCGTATTGACAAGCTCTGCGACCGGTCGGGGCGGCGACGATCCGGTGAAAAGGGGCCGCCGTCCGCGTTCCAGCGGGCTGCTTCAGCGGCGGTTGCCCGGCGTGAGTTCGAGCACGAGGTTCTCCGACGGAGGTTCGGGATCCTCGACATCCTCGACCGGCGCCGCCCGCGCGGGTTCGGGGGCAGGCGGCCGCGTCCGGTTGGCGGTGTTCAAGCCGACCGCGCAGGCCACGATGAGCGTCCCGCCGACCAGCTCCCCGACCCCGGGCACCTGCCCGAAGAAGATGAGCCCGAAGGCCAGACCCCAGACGCATTCGAGGGTCAGCAGGTTGCCCGCCCGCACCGCGTCCACGCGCTCGAAGGCGTAGTTGATCAGGAAGACGTTCAGCACGTTGAGCACACCGGCCGCGGCCACCGCGAGCCACAGCCGCCAGGAGTCCGTCGCGTGCGGCAGGCCCTCCCGGTGGAGCAGGGACAGCGCGGCGACGCTGAGCGCGCCCACGCCGACCAGCAGCGCGGTGATCTCCTGGTTGTTCAGCGGTACGCGGGACGGCCCGACCGGCCGGTGCCAGGGGCGCGTGAAGTAGCTGACGGCGATGGCGAGCATCGCGACGAGCGCCATCAGGTCGCCGAGATTGGCCTCCGAGAGCCTGGTCAGATGCCAGGCCGGCGCGCCGCCTCCGGAGCTTCCGAACCCGGACAGGATCGCCGCGCCCACGGCCGACCCGAGGACCCACGAGGTCCGCGCGCCCGTCGCCCGCGTGCGGCGGGAGACCAGGCCCAGCGCCGACACCAGGGGCAGCGCGGCGATGAAGGACACGTCGCCGACCGAGGTCATCGTCGCGGCGCGGGAGTAGATCGTGGTGCCGATCGCGTACAGGAGGACGGCCCGCAAGACGATCACGCCCCATTCCCGCGGGCCCACCCGGCGCACCACGGCTCGCCACCGGATCTTGCGGCGGAAGGCGACGACCGCCACCAGGAACGCCATCAGGGAGCGCAGGTACACCTGCTGGGCGATCGTGAAGCCGGTGTTGAGATAGCGCGCGAGGACGGTCAGCAGGGCGAACGAGGCCGCCAGCACGATCAGCGCGAACACGCCTCGCAGGTCATCGCCACGAGAGCGCGCTGAAGCGGATTCGTTCTCTGAGATCTCGTCGATGGTGTCAGCGTAGCGCCAACGCCAAGCCGGAAACGGGCATCTCACAGGACTGCGGGACACGGTGTGGCTTGCGCGCCGGGGGCGGAGGCGGGCGGGACGGCGGCGGCCGTCACCGCTCGCCGTCTGCCACGTCCCGGCCCCGCTTGCGGAAGGCCCCGCGCCCGCGACAGCGACCGCGACCGCGCGTGCGGCTCTCGTGGCGGTGTCCGCCGCGACTGTGGGACAGGTGTCCGCCGCGGCCGTGGGACAGGTGTCCGCCGCGGCCGTGGGACAGCAGCGTGATGGCCACCCACCCGGCCGCCAGCGTCGCCGCGGTGGTCACCCGCAGCGCCCAGGCGCTGGACAGGAACACCCCGAACAGGCTCATCGCCATCGGCGCGACCTGCACCAGCTGCAGCAGGAATCCCATGTGGTCCAACCGGTTCGGCTGCCTGGACGTCCCGTCGTCGGCGACGACCGGCTCCGGCGGCGGGTCCTGGCCCGCGAGGAGGTTGCTCGGCTCCGTCATGGCTCGAGGATCGGCGCTGCTCAGGGCCGCGCACCACAAACCGGCGGCTCTGCTCGCGTCGCGCGAAACCCGGTCTGCACGCGGCGCGAGAAAAGCGCCGGCGGCCTCGACGTGCCCGGCGCCCCGCCGTACGTTCTCAGTGGCCGCACAGCGGCTGCACTCGGTCTTCAGTCGGGGCTGGAGGTGCTTCGTGGGGGACAGGCGTTCGATTCACCCGGTGTCGTGCGGGCGGAGGCTCGCGCGGGGTGTCGCCGAACAGGGCGGCACGACGTGGGACGCGGTACAGGCGGTCCATCTGCACTGCGGGGTCACACTGCTGCGGGCGCACCGCATCGCGCACAACATGACCCTCGCCGAGGTCGCGGAGCGGATATCGGACATCCTGCGGCGCGAGGGGATCGACTGCGGCGTGGTGCACCAGAGCGTGTCCCGCTGGGAGAAGCAGCTGGATCTGCCCTCGCACCACTTCCTCAATGCGCTGTGTCAGCTGTACGAGACGCGGACCGATCGTCTCGGCTTCGGTGCCGACTACACACGCGGCGGGGACAGCGCATCTGGCGGCGCGGAAGGAGCGGCGGGAGCGGACGGAGCGGCGGTCCCGCTGCCGCCGTTCCAGCCGTCGCCCCTCGCACCGCCCACGCAGCGGCAGAACCGGGCGGCGACGTCCGCGGTCCGGACCCTCGAGGAACGGACCGAGCGCAGCGGGTACTACATCAACGCGCTGCCGCCGTCAGAGTTCATCGAAGCCCGGATGCACGATCTGGCCCAGGTCTACGGCCTGCTCCGCACGGTCCGCTCCGAGGACAGCCGCAAGCGCCTGCACCGGGTGGAGGCCAAGAACGCCGGCTTCATCGCCGGCCGCCTGGGCGACGTCGCCGAACTGGAGGAAGCCCTCGGCTGGTTCCGCCTGGCCCAGCGCGCGGCCCGCCAGTCGGGGGACGTGAGCCTGGAGGCGTGGGTCTGCGCGTACCTGTCGTACGTCCACGTCTGCTTCCGCCGCTCCCTCGACGCCGGCCTCGGCGCGGCCCGGGCCGCCCAATCGATCGCCGGCCCCCGCCCCACCCCGGCCCGCGTCCTGGGCCTCCTGGTCGAAGCCGGCGTCCACGCCCGCCGAGGCCGCCGCCGCGAGACCCTGGACGCCATCCGCGAAGCCGAACAAGTCCGCGACCGCCTCCCCAGCTCCGCGACCGAGGCCGACGGAATCGGCGCATCGGAATACCGCCTCCGCTGGCACCAGGCCCACAACCTGGGCGCCCTCGGCGAACAACGCATAGCCGCCGAACTCCGCCACCGCGCCCTGGAACTCCCCCAGGCGGGCCCCGACCTCGTCGGCCGCGCCATGCTGGAACTCGACGAAGCGGTGATGCTCCTCCGCAAGGGCGAGGCCGAACACGGCTGCGAGCAGATCCGCCAGGTGTGGCAGTCCCTCCCGGCCGAATACCGGCACGGCCTCGTGGCGCGCCGGCTCACGCAGATCGCGAGCGAGGTGCCGGCGGCGCAGCGGGTGCTGTTGGGGGGTTGAGGGCGCGGAGGCCCGGACTCAGCTACGCGGCGGACGCCCTCATCGCCGCCGCGACAGCGTCGGTGTAGAGCTCAGTGGTCAGATCATGGTCGGCGATACCCAGCTCCACGAGCGTGGCCCGGGCCGCGTCCAGCGCCGCCGAGAGGTCCCCATCGGCCTCGGCGACGGTCTCCAACTCGACGAACGTCCCCTCGATCTCAGGCACGGTGACGACGGTCGCCAGCAAATCCCGCCCACCCTGCCGCCACCGGTAGTTCGAGCACTGCTTCCACAACGCGACCATCGGCCGGTACCCGAGGCCCAGCACGATCGACTCGGCGACGTCGGCATCACCGACGGTGGTCTCGTACTCCGGCCGGGAGCCGCTGGCCGCGTCGGCACCGGACTTCCGGAACGTCAGCAGATTCCGCACACCGGCATCGGTCTCGACGGTCCGGATCCGCAACTCGTGCCCGGCCGACGCGAAGGTTCCATCAGGACTGTCGAAGTAGCGGTCGTGGCAAACGACCATCTCCCGCTCAGCGCGCCTGTCCAGCGCAGCCAGCAGCGCGGGCACGTCACGGACGCGGGCCTTCAGCTCGGCTTCGATCGGCATGATCGCGGGTTCCCTCGTCCTCCCAGGCGAAGAGTACGGCCGTCTCGGTCATCTCCCGAGGGGGGCGGCGGAAACCTCCAGCGGATGTTCGAATGCGGGAACATTCGGTGACGACAGGAGTGGCGCAGGCAGCAAAAAAGGCCGGAAGATCATCTAGATCTCCCAGCCCTTACTGCGGAGGCGGAGGGATTTGAACCCTCGATGGGGTTTAAGCCCCAAACCGCATTAGCAGTGCGGCGCCATAGACCGGACTAGGCGACGCCTCCAAAACCCACCCCCGCCGGGTCACCGGCGGTTGTACGGTCGCCGATAGCGTACCCGGTCGTCTCACCGGAGACAAAAGCCTTTGCCGACGTGGTGCGAGAGCTGGTCGCAGACCTGCTGACCGACACGCCCGGCGACGCGCTCACCGACTCGCTCGCCAACCTGGCGGTGCGCCGGGATCTCGTAGGCGGGGGAGACGTGCTCGGGGTGCTTGTGGGATAGTCGCCTATCGGTGACCATCGCCACCTTTTCTTCCTCTGCCGCCATCCCTGGTGCCGGTGTGGGGCGGGATGGTGGGCCCGGCGACGAGTACCTGTCGCTCGCGGGGGTAGTGGCGCCTGACGCACGCCACGAGGAGGGCCACGGCTGGATGGACCGTTCACCGGTGCGGGGTGTCGCCCGGTTGGCGGCGATACTCGACTCGCTGCCCGAGGCGCTGCTGCTTGTCGACGGCGGCGGGCGTGTGGTCAACGCGAACGCCGTGGCTGTGGGGTGGTTCGAGGCGCCGGGTGCGCCGCTGGTCGGACGGCCCGTCACTGATCTTCTGTCCGGCTTCGGTACCGCCTTGGCGCGGGTCGCCTCGCCGGATCCGACTGCTGGGGTCTGGACCGATCCGGGGGAGTCCGGGGGCGGGTCCGTTTCCGGTTCCGATGCCGGGGTGCCCACGCGGATGGTCGCCAAGTTGGCCGACGGGTCGGGGTTCCCGGCCGAGGTCGTGCGGTCCTTCCTGCCGGCCGGCCATGGCGGGCTGGAGGTCGTGGTGGTGCGCGACGTCTCCGGGGTCGCCGATGCCGAGGCCGAGTTGCGGCGCCAGCAGCGGCAGACCGAGCTGATCCTGCGTGCCGCCAGTGAGGGCATCGTCGGGGTGGACACCGGTGGGCGCGTGGTGCTGGTCAACCCGGCCGCCGCTCGGGTGCTGAAGTACCGGGCCTCCGAGCTGGGCGGGTTGGAGTTCGACGCGCTGATCGGCGGGTCCGCGCCGGGCGAGCCGTCGCCGGTGGCCGACACGCTGCGCACCGGGCGCAAGCACCGTCTCGGCAGCGAGGCCGGGTTGCACCTGGTCGCCAAGGGCGGCGGGGCCGTGCCGGTCGAGCTCTCGACCGCGCCGGTGATGGAGGACGACGCCCTGGTCGGGGCGGTCGTCACCTTCGTCGACCTGTCCCGTTTCCGGCTGCCGGCGGTGCAGACCCCGCAGCAGTCCGGCGGCATGGGCGGCCACCCCGGCGTGGGTGCCTTCAGCGGGGTCAACGCCTTCGGCGGGGCCGGCGCGGCCAACGGCGCCGGCGCGGGCCCTGGCGCGGAGACACTCAACGCCCTGCAACGCCCCCTGGACGCCGCCCGCAACGGCCTGGCCCGGCTGGCCAACTCCGGCGACGCCCTGACCCCCTCGGCCCGGCACCAGCTGGCGCACGTCACCGCCGAACTCGCCGAGGCCTCGCGCCTGGTGGAGGAACTGCTCGACGCCGCCGCCGGCCCCACCGGCCTGCGCAAGCGCCCCGCCGAGCTCGGCCGGATAGTGCACGCGGCCACCGACGCCGCGACCGACCTGGCCGGCGCGGCGGGCATCGACCTGGCCGTGCACACCGGTCCGGCCGAGGTCGTGATCGACGCCGACCGCATGACGCAGGCGGTCCGCCACCTGCTCGTGGACACGGTCCAGGCCTCTCCCCCGGGCTCCACGGTCGTGGTCGCCGCGGCCCGCCGCGGGCCCATCGCCCGCATCGAGGTGCGCGGCGCGGAGGTCGCCGGCGTGCCCGAGCACCTGGGCTTCGCGCGCACCGTGGTGGAGCGGCACGGCGGCCAGCTGACCGTGCACCGGGTGGACGGCAAGGGCGTCACCTATGTGATCGAGCTGCCGGTCGGGCCCGAGGGCGAGAACGAGCTGGCCTCCGGGGCCTCCTCCGCCTCGCGCAACCTGGTCGAGGAGACGCGGATCATCCCGATCGTCCGGGAGATCGAACCCGCGGACTCCGCCGGCCTGCAGGGCGGACCGGGCAGCCACGGCAGTCGGCGGCGGATCGACTCCGCGGCGGCCACCACGACCACCATCCCCCGGCAGATCGCGCCGATGGAGGAGCTCGGCTTCGGCCAGGCGCTCGCCATCCCGAGCGCCGTCCCCAGCGCGGCCTCGGCCGCCGGGAACAGCGCGGCGGCGGCCAACGGCTCGGGAGGGCTGGCGCCACCGGGGCCGGGAGCGGCGTCGGGATCCGGGCCGACCGAGTCGGCTCCCCGAGGACGCCGGCGGGCCGCCCAGCAGCAGTCCTCCGACAACTACCTGATCCAGCACGTCGAGCCGGCGGCCGACGCGGCGCTGCGCACGTCCGGCTCGTACCAGGACGAAGCGGCGATGGCCACGTCGGGGAACTACACCCCGGAGGCCCAGCAGGCTGCTTCGCTCTACGGCGACTCGATGTTCCGCGAACTCGACGGCGGCGACTCGCGCTTCGGCGCACCGCGCGCCGTCGGATCGGGGAGCCTGTACGGTCCGGATCCGGCGCAGCCGCTGTTCCGCGACGAGGTGCCCGGGGGCGACACATCCGGTTCGGCCGCCGGTGCCGGTGCCGCTGCTGCTGCCGCCGCCGCCACAAGTGGACGGCACGGACATCACTCCGACGGGGGAAACCTCAACGCGCACGACGAGGGATTCCCGCCAGGTGCGTTCGGCGAGGCCGTCGCCTTCCCGCCGGCCGCGCCTGTCGCGCCTGTCGCGCCGGCCGCTCCGCAGCCTCCCGTCCCCTACTTGAGCGACGAGGCACCGCCCCCGTCGCCGTTCGGCGAGATCCAGGGTTCTGCGTTCGGGGCCCCCGCGCCCCAGCCGCAGGCCCAGCCGCCCGCGCCCTTCCTGGCCGACTCCGGCACCGCCTCGCCGTTCGGCGCGCTCGCGCCGTCGCCGTTCGCGGCCTCGAAGCCGGCGATGAACGAGCCGCAGGCGTGGCCGAACCCGGAGCAGCCGGATCCGGCCGGCGCGGACGCCTGGCCGGCGCCGGGCGCCGAACGCGAGTTCGCGCCGACGCTCCTGGTGTGGCCGACGCCGGAGGCCGGGGCCGAGCAGGTGCTGGCCTCGCAGGGGTTGGCGCCCACCGCGTTGAAGGCGCCCGCCCAGTTGAGCGAGACCGGCGCGGCGCGGCCGGTGGCCCTGCTGGCGGACCCGGTCGGGGTCCCGGTGACCCGGGCCGCGCTGCACACGCTGCGCGCGGCGGCGGCCGACTCGGGCATCCCGCTGTTCGTGACCGCCGGGCTCGGCGCGGTCCCGGCCGCCGCGATGTCCGCGACGGCGCGGCGCGGCGCGGATCCGTCCGCGCTGCTCAGGGCCCTGACACCGGAGCAGGTGCCGGCGCCGCGGGTGCTGCTGATCGAGGAGAACCCGGACCTGGCGGCCAGCTTCGCGATCTCGCTGGAGCGCGACGGGATGCGGGTGACCCAGGCGGCCGGCGAGAACGACGCGATGGCGGCCATGGTCGCCGAGCATCCGCAGCTGATCGTCATGGACATGTCGCTGATCCGGCGGCGGCGCTCCGGCGTCGTCGACTGGCTGCGGACCTACGAGCGGCTGCACCTCGCCCCGACGGTGCTCTACACGGTTCCGGCGGGCATAACGGATCCCAACACGCTGCGTGCGCTTCGCTCGGGCGAGGCCGTGGTGCATCTGGTCGACCGCGAGGTCGGGCCGGAGCCGGCGCAGCGGATCGGTGATCTGATGGGCAAGATCGTGGATTGAGACGGCGGTCGCCGCCGACGCGGGAAACCGGCGTCGGCGGCGGCCGTCGTGCTGCCAGTCATGGCGGCAGTAGCGGTGGCAGTCGTGGCGGCTAGCGCAGCTCCGCCATCGTGATCAGCCGGATCGCGGCGTCGGACCACGCGTCGAACGCCGCACGCCCCGGGGCCGGGCCGAGCGTGCGATTCAGGCCTCGAAGATCCGCGCCGCAGCGCCCGAGCCCGGCGGAGTCAAGGCGGTCGGCCGTCGTGTCCAGGCGCGTCCCGAACGACTGCGGCAGATGCCGCGCGCCACGGTGCACCATCTCGGCGAGGAGTTCGAAGGCGCTCTCGATGGCCGCGGTGAGCGGGTCGGGGACCAGGGCGGCGCCGTCGTCGAGGTCCTTGGACCCGTCGCCCGCCGCCAGATCGGGCACCACGACGCGCCCCTCGGCCACCACCGCGATCGGGGTCAGCACCAGACCGCCACGGCCGCGCCGCACGGTGGCCGACACGTAGCGCGGCTCGCGGTGCAGCGCGTCGGCGAGGGCGTCGAGCGCGCCGGGGGCGACGGAGCGGTGCTCGGAGACGATCCGCGCGGTACCACCGGCCGCGCCGTGCACCACCGCGGTCAGCCGCTGGCTGCCGGGCTCGTACCAGAGGTGTTCGACCTCTGCGACCTCCACCACCCGCACGTCCTCGGCGTCGACCCGCGGCCGCACCAGGCGCGGCGGCAGCCGGTCGAACTCGGCGGCCAGCGCGTCGAGGTCGCGGGCCAGCAGCGTGCCGGGCAGGTGGCTCCAGGCGCCGCCGGACTGGCTGACGGTGGTGCGTGCGACCCGGTTCACGGCCAGGCGCAGCCGGCGGTCGGCGCGCCGGTGCGCGGTCTCGGTCACGACGTTGCCGCCGGCCAGCACGCCCACTGTGCTCCCGGCCAGCCGCCGCCCGACCAGGTCGGCACCGGTCGCGGCGCCCTGGTACCGGCCGTCGAGGGTGAGCACGACGCCCGCGGCCGGATCGGCCAGGAACACCAGGGCCCTGCGATCCCCGCCGACCGCCTGCACCCGGCAGCCGAGCGCGGTCAGCCGGAGCCGTCGCAGCGCCACCTCGGCCGCCTCCTCGGTCCCGAGGACGCGGGAGCGGGGCTGGCCGACCGAAGAGCCGGCGACGCGGGCCCGGGCGACGAGTTCGGCCAGCAGGTCGGCGACGAGCACCTGCTGATGCCGCGCCGCGCGATCGGCGTGCGCGGCGAGCTGGTCGGACAAGTCCTCGGCGGCGAGCAGAGGCCAGCGCAGGTTCGCCGCCTCGAGATCGCGGCGGACGCGCGCCAGGCGCGGGGTGAAGCCAGCGGCCAGGTTGGAGACGCCGGTGAGGAAGACGTCGGCGGCGAGCTCGACGGCCGAGGCGAGTGCGTCGGGGCCGGCTTTCTGAACGTCATCGGTGCTCGCGGCGGGACCATCGGCCACGTCGGGCGATGCTGCTAGGTCGTCGACATCGGCACCGGTTTCGCCGGTGTCCGCACCCCCGACCGCGAAGTGCCGATCCCCCGGCTCCCCCGACTCCTTCGTCCAGGCGTGCCAAGCCCATACCGCGAGCGCCACCGCTTCCTTCGTGTCGCGTACGTCGCTGCGCGCGTAGGCCAGGTCGTGGGGCACCAGAAAGCGCACCGAGCAGTTCGGGAGCTCTACCCACGGAACCGGTTCGCGGGCCGTCGGCGGGTGGACGCGAGCCAGGTAGCCGGCGGCGAAGCGGCGGCGGGCTGTGGCATAGCTGCGTTTGCCGAGGAGGGCTTCCAGCTCGTCGTCGGTGAACTCGGCGGGCGACCATTCCTCGCCGTCGTCCGGGCCGTCCGCGGCCGTGGTCTGGTGAGCGGTCTGGTACGCCAGCACCACCGCGACCACGTGGCGGCAGGCGCCGACCGCGCCGCAGGTGCAGTCAGCCGCTTCCAAACCGCCGGGGTGCAGTGCGCAGACGACGCCGTCGGGGAACGTGCCGCGGACCGCTTCGGCGTCCTCGGCGACGGCCGGGCCGGTGCCGGCCGCGACCTCCTTCGCCGCGCGCTTGTACAGGCCGCGGTTGGTCAAGGAGACGAGGGCGTCCTCGGTGAGGGCGAGCAGGTCCGCGCGAGGGGTCACGAGTTCACCGCCTCGGCCACGAACGCCGCCAGCTCGCCCGGGGTCATGGCGCCGACGAAGGCGCCGAGGTCCGCGAGGCGTTCGCCCAGGTCGCGGTTGAATGCGGGGTTGGCGTCCTCGTCGAGGGCGCACAGGGCCAGGAAGCGGCCGCCCTGCTCGATCAGGGAGCGGGCGCCGCGCAGCAGGCCCGCCTCGCTGCCACCTTCGTAGAGGTCTGATATCAGGGCCACGATGGTGCGGCGCGGGTTGGCGACCAGTTCGCCGGCATAGGCCACCGCGCGGGAGATGTCGGTGCCGCCGCCGAGCTGGACCTTCATCAGGAGCTCCACCGGATCGGTGACGCCGCTGGTCAGGTCCACCACCGAGGTGTCGAACGCGACCAGGTGGGTGCGCACGCCCGGCAGGCCCCACAGACAGGCGGCCGTCACCGCCGAGTGGATCACCGAGGAGACCATCGATCCGGACTGGTCCACCAGCAGGATCACCTGCCAGTTGTCGACGTGGCGGCGCGAGCGGGTGAAAAAGTGCGCGTCCTCTATATAGAGCTTGCGTTCCTCCGGCTGGTAGTGGCCGAGGTTGCCGCGCAGCGTGCGCTTCACGTCGAAGTTCCGCGCCAGCCTGACCTGCGACGGCCGGCGCAGCCGGGTGCCGGAGAACGAGGCGCGCACCTCGGTGGCCAGTTTGCGCATCAGCTCCTCGACCACCGCCGCGACCAGCTTGCGGGCCAGTTCCAGCACCCTGGGGTCCATCAGGTGCTTGGTCCGCAGCACCGCCTTCAGCAGCGCCGGGCTCGGCTCGACCCGCTCCAGCACCTTCGGGTCGGTGACGATGTCATGGATCTGATACCGGTCCACGGCATCGCGGGTCAGCCGCTCGACCGTCTCCTTCGGGAACAGCTTCGTGATCCCGTCGAGCCAGTCGACGGTGGTGAGCACCGAGTCCCCGCTGCCGCCGGGGCCCTTCGGCCCGCCCTTGGATCCGGCGCCGCCCTTGCGGACACCTCGCGCCGCCAGCTCGTCGTCCCGGCCGTACAGCCAGTCCAGCGCCGCGTCCCGCGAGGCGTTGCCGCCGCTGAGCGGCATGCCCCCGGAAGCCGGGGCGCCGAGGATCATCCGCCAGCGCTCCAGCGCCGCCGTCGTCTCAGGATCCTGGGAAACCTCGTTCACCGGACCAGCCCCTCCCGCTCCAGGACGGCCTGCACATGGCTGTCCAGTTCCCGTCCCCGGGCCAAGGCCACCGGATCGTCGATCCCGGTCCGGATCATCGACCACGCGGAGTCCTGGACCCCGTGCAACACCAGCACCTGGCCGGCGATCGTCTCGCGCTCCCGCGGCGGGAAGTACCCGAACGCCTGCCGCAGGGCGGGCAGGGCGACCAGCAGGTCCCGATCGGTCATCGCCGTCACGAGATCGTCCAGCACCGCCAGCACCGAGGCCTCCTCCAGGCACTGCTCCCGCGCCAGCGCGAACAGTCCGCCCAGCCAGTCCCCGAGGCTCGCCGGAGTGCCGGCGGCCCGGATCGTGCGCTCGGCGTCCGGCGGCGGCGTACCGAGCGACCAGGCGAAGCCGAACGCGGCGCCGCGCAGGTCCGGCGGAGCCTGCGCGTTGTCCGCGATGCGCGCCATGACCTCCAGCGCGCGCGCCGTGTCCAGGCCGAGCGCGGCGGCCGCGTGCCTGACCGCGTCACGCACCGCGCGCACAGCGGCGATCCGGCGCGGCTGGGCCGGCGATCCCGCGGGCCCCGGCACCGATTCGACCAGCCACAACAGCCGGTCCACGGACGCGCCGATGACCGTCCCCAGCGTCTCGGACTGCTGGGCCGCGAGCAGCTGGTCGTGCCGCCACAGGCCGAGCACGGCCGCCAGCACCTCCCCCAGCGGCTCGACCTCGTAGCCGGCGCCGACGGACTGCGCCAGCGAGCCCAGGACCTCCTCCGACAGGTCCTCGATCCCGCACAGCACCGCGTCGAAGAGCGCCTGCGCGGCCGTCTCCAGGCTCCCGCCGGCCTGCACCCGCTCCCCGAGCCGGGCCCGCGCCGCCAGCTCGACCGTCGGGCCGTAGCCGCCGGCCTCGATCAGCGCGGCCAGCCGGTCCGGGTCGGCGCTGATCCGCCACTCCTCGGTGAACGTGCTGTCCTCGGCGGCCGGATCCGGGCCCGAGAGGCGGTCGTGGCCGGGGACGCGCAGGACCCTGAGACGGTGCAGCAGCCGCGAGGCTTCCCGCTCGGCCGGGACGGTCAGATCGAGCGTCACCGCGTCCCTGCCCGCCAGCCCGTGCCGCTCCAGCTCGGCTTCGGCGTCGTGCACGAGCGGCGGCAGCGGGGTGTCCGGATGCAGGCGTCCGACGCGGTCGCCGGACAGCGCCGCGACCATCTCCACGACGGCCGGATGCGTCCCCGGGGCCAGCACCCGGCGCCCGGTCCACGGCAGCGGCTGGTCCAGCGCCTCGGAGACCAGCGCCGAGACCAGGCCGTCGAGCAGGTCGGCGCGGGCCGGCTGCCGGTGGCCGCGCACGGCCGCCAGGCCCTCGCCGTTGGCCCGCGCCGCGATGAGGTCGGCGGTCGAGACCCGCTGGCTGCGCTCGCGCAGCCGCCGCACGACTTCCTCGGTCAGCGCCGCGGCCGCCGCGCTCGGTCCCAGCTCCCACAGCCGCTGGTAGTAGCCGGGGGACGGCATGCCGGACTGGTAGCCGTCGAAGGCGTCCAGGCGCTTGAACGAGTACGGGACGAGGTAGCTGACGGCGGACTCGACGGGCACCGGCTCGGGCTCCGGCCACGCGGCTTCCCCGGGCTCGCCCGCGAGCCGCAGCAGCGCCGGCCGGTGGAATCCACCGCACACCACCAGGACCGGCCGGTCAGGGCTCTGCCGCAGTGCCGCCGAGATCCATCGGGCCATGTACCGCTCGCGGATCTCGTCGGACGTCGGCTCGGCCGGCCCCGGCCCCGATCCCGATCCCGGTCCCGGTCCGCGATCGGCGTCCGAGGCCGTCCGGACCAGGTCGAAATACGTGTTCAGGCGCTCGGCCAACTCGGCCGGCGGCGTGTGCCCGGCCTCGATCTCCGCGATGTGGTCCCACAGCGTGTCGATGTTGTCCATCCCGAACCGCCGGCACAGCTCGTCCACGGTCTGGGTGAACCGCAACTCGGCGTCGGCGTACCGGTTGGTCAGCGTCGAGAACGCCGGGTGCCAGGCCGGCAGGTCGATGAAGCGCACCTCGGCGCCGGCCCGCGTGCCCTCGGCCAGCGCGACCCACTCCGGCGAGTACTCGCAGAACGGCGACCACGATCCGCGCGCGAACGAGCCGTCCCGCACCGAGGTGAACACCGCGACCGGCAGCTCGTGGCCCAGCAGGAACTCCCCGATCCGGTCGTTCATGTCCGACGGGCCCTCGATGAGCACGTGCGCCGGACGCAGCCGCTCGATCGCCTCGCGGACCAGCCCCGCGCACGCCGGGCTGTGGTGCCGGACGCCCACGATGGTGAGGTTGGTGAGGTCGGCGAGGTTCCCGACCGCCTTCTCAGGGCCCGCCATCAGCCGGGCAGCCGGTGCCGCGCGTCGTAGAACTCCTGCCACTGGTCGCCCTTGCGGCGCTGCGCGTGCTGCTCCAGGTACGTGCGCAGCTTGGCCAGATCGTCGTTGTTGTCCTTGGCCGCGGTCCCGGCCAGGCACTCCACGATGTCCGCGGCCGACCCCGCGTCGCCGCGCAGGAACCAGCCGCGCAGACCCACCGCGTGCGCCACCGACACCGCCTCGGCCGTGCTCATCACCGACGACAGCCGCTCCATCGCGTCGCCGCGCTCCGTCTTGCCCTCACGCAGTTCGCGGAACGCGGTGACCAGCACCTCCAGCACGTCGCGGCGCGGCGGCACCGTGACGCCGGACCCGTGCAACAGCTGTGTCGCCTCCTGCTCGACCAGCGCGAGCTCGGTGGCGAAGTCGGTGATCGCGAACACCGTCTCGAAGTTGAAGCGCCGCTTGAGGGCCGCGCTCATCTCGTTCACCCCGCGGTCCCGGGTGTTCGCCGTCGCGATGACGTTGAACCCCTCGCGCGCGAAGACCAGCGCGTCCTCGCCGGTGAGCTCCGGGACCGCCATCACCCGGTCCGACAGCGGCGAGAGCAGGCAGTCCTGCACCTCCAGCGGGCAGCGCGTGATCTCCTCGAACCGCACCACCCGGCCCTCGGTCATGCCCCGGTACAGCGGCGCCGGCACCAGCGACTTGGTCGAGGGGCCCTCGGCGACCAGCAGCGCGTAGTTCCACGAGTACTTGATCTGGTCCTCGGTGGTGGCCGCGCCGCCCTGCACGGTGAGCGTCGAGTCGCCGCTGACCGCCGCGGCCAGCAGCTCCGACAGCAGCGACTTGGCCGTGCCCGGCTCGCCGACCAGCATCAGGCCTCTGCTGGTGGCCAGCGACACCAGCGCGCGGTCGATCAGCGAGGGGTCGCCGACGAACTTGCGGGTGATCCCGGCCGGCTCGTCGCCGAGGATGAAGCGCCGCGCCGCGCGCAGGCTCAGCGCCCAACCCGGCGGCCGCTCGCCCTGATCGTCGGCGGCCAGCCGGGCCAGCTCCTCGGCGTAGCGGACCTCGGCGGCCGGGCGCTGGACGCGCTTGCCGTCCGCGGCCGGGCCGGCGGAGGACTGCGCCGCGGCCGTCCCGGCGGTGTGCTTGGCGCTCACTGTGCGGTCACCTCGGTCAGATCGCGGAGTATTTCGGATGCGGTCACAGGGTCGAGTGTGCCGAACGGGTCCGACCGCCCGGGAAGGGGGCGGTGGCCCAGCGGCAGCGCGTGGCGGTCGTAGTCGGGGTCTTCTTCGGTCGCGCTCAGCCAGACCGCTTTGATCGCCTGGTAGGACGACTGCGCGGCGGCGCCGGCCGCCAAGCCCGGTTCGAGCTCCATCACCACGCACCGTCCCTCGCCGACCGGCCGGAGCAGCCGCGACCACAGCCGGTCGGCGCCGATCGGACCGCGCCGCCATCCGCGCGACGCCAGCGCGTCGAACTTCGCGGGGCCGAAATGGACCACGCCCAAACCATGCGAGCCGGAGACTGCGTCCGGGCAGATGTACGTTCGCACGAGGTGCTTGCCCGCGAGTTCCTCAGCGTTCAGCGCCAGCGGCGGACGTCCCAACTGGTCGAACGGCTGCAGGATCTCGTAGTCGGAGAACACCTCGGACCACCGTCCCAGCGCCGGACCGAGGTCCACCGGATGCACGACGCCGATCAGAGCGTCCTCGGGGACTTCGTAGTGCGCGTCGTCGACGTCTGCGAAGCTCAGGTCCTCGGCGACACGGAACGACCCGATCAGCCGGCCGTCCACGGCGTACACCCCCCACACCAGCCGCCGCACGAGCCGGCCGAGCACCAGATGGCGGACCAGGTACGAGGCGAACTCCTGCGGGATCCAGCGGCGGCGCTCCAGCATCGCTCGTTCCAGCCGCAGGGCCTGCTCCTGCGCGCCGACCCGGGCCTGCGTCCTCAGCGTGGAGAACTGCTGATAGGCGGCGGGAGCCAGTTCGGGGTCGTCGCGCTTGCCGGGCTTGGGCAAGGTTCGCAACAGCGCACCGCTCTCGTCGGTGACGACCGGCCGCAGCAGCTCGTCGAAGGACACGTCGAAACGGCGTCTGCCGTAGTCCAGCCGGACGGTCCCCTCGGCGCTCAGGCCCGAGGTCGGGACCAAGCGGTCGGCGAGGCGGTCCGCGGACAGGTCCATGGACTGCGCGAAATCGTCGAACGTGGCCTGCGCCTTGCGCTTGGTCCTGGGCGTCCACGAACGGCGGGCGAAGCCGTACAACGCGACGAGCGCGCGGTCGCCACCGATCGCGGCGAGGGTGTCGAAGCCGTCGTAGACGTCATCGGTCCTCGACTGGCCGTACCAGTCGCGGATCAGCCGTTCCAGTCGCGCGACCGTGCTTTCGTCGCCAAAGGTCCCGAGGGCACCGAACACCCAGCGTTCCTTGTCGGGAGCGCCCTCCTGGTCCCAGCCGTCGTACAGAGCGCCGACGAACTGCGCGAGCGAAGACGGATCGCAGAGCTCTTTGACGATCTCCAAGCCGGGATAAGGCGCATCCGACTTGGAGAACATCAGCATCTCCACGACCGCCTGTGCGGCATCGGGAGGAAGCGTGGTCTCGCGATCCTTCAAACGGATCTCGGGCAGCCGCTCTGCGCGCGCCCACTGCGGCGCCTCCGGAACGGTCCGGGGATAGGTCTCGAAGCCGAGATCCGCCAGTACCTCCTTCATCGCGGTACCCACGTCCTCGCCGTACGCCCGCTGCGCGATCCCGACGACGTCCACACCATCCGCTTCCAGCAGCCGAAGCGCGGACACCGTGTTCTGCCGCAGCTTGCCGGGCTTGCCCAGGGCCGTCGGCACGAGACCCCGCACCGCGGCTTCGGGATGGCGCCGGAGCCAGGCGACGGCGTGGGGCCGCATGGAACGCAGGCGCGCGAAGCCGTCCGCCATGATCGCCGCGATCTCGGCACTCGCGAACGGCTGGAGTAGCTGGGCGCGCACGGCCGGGAGCCGCGAGACGGACAGCACGGCCGGGAGCGCGAGGGTCTCGTACTTCGCGACGAAGGTCCGGGCCCGGTTGGTGACCTGGCGGATCGGCGGCTGCCAGGCCGGGAGTGCCGCACGGACCAACCCGTCAGGGGCGTACGCGGCGAAGTAGGCGGCGAGATGTTCGTCCGCGGTGCCGTCGAGGATCTCCGGCAGGACCGCCTCCCACCCCTGCTCCGGAGTCCAGCCCGCCCCGTGGGCGGTGAGCCAGTCCTCGCGTTCGCCGGGCAGCCAGACGACCTCGACAGTCGCCGGCGGCACCAGCCCCTCGACCACGACCGGCTTGCCGCGTTTGCGCTTCTTGTCGCGCCACGGCGGGGCGGCCAGGAGCTCGGGCAGGATTTCGGGCAGGAGCTCGGGCAGGGCTGCGATCCCCGCGGTCATCGGCCCGTCACCTCGGTCAGGTCGCGCAATATCTCCGACGCCGGGACGGCGTCGAGTTCGGACAGCGGCACCGCGTGCAGTTCGAAGGAGGCGTGCTCGCCGGCCATGCTGAGCCAGACACACTCGATGCGCTGGTAGCCGGAGCCCGCCGCGACACCGCCCTTCAGCCCCGGCGAGATGTCCACGATCAGGTATCGGTCGTCGCCGAGCTGCCGCAGGAACCGCGACCAGACCGGCGGATCGCCGACCGGTCCGCTGTACCAGCCGCGGGGTTCCAGAGCGGCGATCTCGCCGGCGTCCAGCACCACACGCTGGAAACGCTCCAGCATCCGGCCGGACCGCTCGGCCTCGGTCAGTTCCAGGGCCGGCCGGCCCAGCTGGTCCAGGGGCTGGAGGATCTCGTAGTCGGCGAACACCTCGCTCCACTCCGCCACCGCCGGGCCGAGCTCCACCGGGTGCGCGACGCCGACCGCGGCGCCTTCGGGGATCTCGTACCGCGCGTCGTGGACATCGGCGTAGCTGAGGTCCTCGGCGATCCGGAAGGAGCCGACCGTCGCCCCGTCGGGTCCGTAGACGCCCCACACCAGCCGCCGCGTGATGTGGCGCAGCAGGGGATGCCCGACCAGGTAGGCCGCGAAGCCCTCCGGGTCCCAGCGCCGGCGGGTGAACATGGCCTTCTCCAGGCGCTTGATCTGGTCCACCGCAATGGTCTGCGCGGCCTTCTTCACCTCGGTGTAGTGCAGGTAGGCGGCCGGCGCCAGGTGCGGGTCGTCGGCCTTGACCGGCCGGGGCATCCGCTGGAGCACCTTGCCGGCGGCGTCGGTCACCCGCGGCCGCAGCAGCTCGTCGAAGCCGACGCCGAACGAGCGCGGGCCGTAGTCCAGGTGGAGCAGGCCGTCGGGGTCCAGGCCCAGGGTCGGGACCACCCGGTCGGCGAGGTCGTCGGCCCGCAGGTCGAGCGAGGCGGCGACGTCCTGGAAGCGTTCGGCGGCCCGGCGCCGGACCGGCTTGCGCCGCCCCTTCTGGACCACGGCGTGCAGGGCCGCCAGGGCCCGGTCGCCGCCGATCATGCCCAGCACGGTCAGCGCGTCGCTGACGAGCGCGTAGTCGCGCTCGGTGGTCCACGGGCCGATCAGCGGCTCCAGCCGGTCCACGGTGCCGTCGTCGCCGAGCAGGCCCAGCGCGTCCAGGGCCCACCGGTCCTCCGGCACGGACCCGGATTCGCGCCAGTTGTCGAACAGCGCGAAGGTGAACTCGCCGAGCGAGGACTCGTCGCAGAGCTCTTTGACGACCTCCAGACCGGGATGCGGGGCCTCGGGCTTGGAGATCTGGAGCATCTCCACCACGGACTGGACCGCGCGCGCCGGCAGCTCGGCCGTCCCGTCCTTGAGTCCGATCGGCGGGAGCACCGCGGGCTTGGCCCACATGGGGATCTCGGGCATGGTGCGCGGATACGTGCCGAGCCCGCCTTCGGTGAGCAGGTCCTTGACCGCCACGCCGACCGCCTCTCCGTACGTGTCGGCGACGATGCCCACGACGTCGGTGCCCTCGGCGGCCAGCCACCGCAGCGCGGCGTCGGCGGTGCGCCGCTGCGGGCCCGCCTTGCCGAGCGCGGCCGGGGCCAGAAGGCGCACGGCCGCTGCCGGATGGCGGCGCAGCCAGCCCAGGGCCGCGCCGCGGGCCACGCTGCGCCGCCGCGTCATGCCCTCGACCATGGAGGCGGCGATCTCCGCGCTGACGAACGGCTGGAGCAGGCGGGCCCGGTCCGCAGGCAGCCCGCGGATCGCCTGCACCGCCGGGAGCGCCAGCATCTCGTAGCGCGCGACGAATGACAGGGCTCGATCATCAGCGCGGCGCAGCGGCGGCTTCCAGCCGTCCGCCAGCATCGGCCGCACCAGATCCGGGGAGGCGTAGGCGGCGAAGTAGAGGGCCACCGGGGTCATGGGGTCGTCGGACTGGAGCGGCTTGGCGCGCCAGGCATCGATCTGCTCGGCGATCACCGCCCACCCCTGGCTCGGCTCCCAGCCGGCGCCGCGGCCGAGCCAGCGCTCGCGCTCGCCGGGAAGCCAGGCGGCCTCGACGTCCGCCGGCGGCGTCAGTCCCGCGACCACGATCGGCTTGGGCCGCTTGGCCTTCGGATCCGACCACGGCGGCTGGACGAGGATGTCAGGGATCTGGATCGCTGTTGTGACGTCCGGCGCGGTCCGGGTGAGCGCGGCCAGAACGTGGGTCGTGGCCCGCGTCGGCTCCATGGCGGACAGGACGCGCAGCGCGCTTTCCGGGAAGCGTTGCGCGGCGGCGTGCAGATAGGAAAGGGTCTCTGGCCGTCCGTTGTCCCGCTCGGCGAGCGCCCGGATCGCGTCGTCGCCGGGGATCCGGGACATCAGGTCCAGGGCCGCCAGCGTGGCTCCGGTCAACGCCTTGCCCTTGTTGGACTGGCCGTCGTGCCAGGCGAGCAGGAAGGGCAGGGCACGGTCTCCGGCGATCGACAGGAACGTCAGCTCGACGGCGGGATCTCCGGGCCAGACCCACCTTCCGCCGTCCCGCAGGAGTTCCCCGACCGCGGCCGCCTGCTCGGCGGTGGCGACGGAGGGTAGCAGCGCGGCGGGCGGAAGCTCGCCCCGGCCCGCCGCCGCCAGGTCCTCCTCAAGCCAGTCCGGACGCTCGGGGAACAGGAACGTGGCCAGAGTCCGGGCGAACCACCGGCCGTCTTCAGCCGTCCTGGTCCGCTCGGCGGCGGCCATGGCCTCGGCGTGGACGTCGTCCGGCGCCGAGCGGACCAGATCCAGCAGGTGCCGCGCCGGGCCCATGCGGTCCAGGACGCTGAAGCGTTCTCGATAGCCCAGCTGGCCGTAGATGGCGAACGCCTCCAGCGCGTAGGCCACGCCCCGCACGTGGTTCCAGACGTCGACCGCGACCTCCGCCCCGAAGTCGTCCAGCCGATCGAGCGTGCCTTCGGCCAGGGCCGCCTGCCGCGGCGTCAGCGTTGTCAGGTCGCCGAAGTCCATCCCGGTCATCGACTCGACGGTGCGCTTGTCGCTACCTGGATGCTTCAGGGCAGCCTCGATGAGCCCCTGGGAGTTCTTGGCCATGCCCCGCCGGCGCTCGTACAGCCGCTGCACTGCTTCGGTGTCGGTCTGCGGGATCTGGTCGGGACGGCAGCGGCCGCGCGCGATCGGCTCGACCTTCTGGTAGGCCTTCGGCAGTTCCACGGCGCCGCTCACAGTCCGGTCACCTCGCTCAGGTCGTTCAGGATCTCCGAAACGGTCACCGGATCCAGCGACGACAGCGGCTCGGAACGCTCCCCGCGCCGCCAGTAGCCGTGGCGAAGGCTCTCGCCGGAGATCCAGACGCTCTTGAGCTCCTGGTCCTCGGCCTCGCCGGCCCAGCCCGCGCCGAACCCGGGGGCCAGGTCCACCACCGCGGTGCGGCCGTCGGCCAGCTCGCGCAGCAGGTGGCCCTGCCAGCCGCCGTCGGCCGGGGAGCTGCGCCGCCAGCCGCGGCGCTCCAGGCCGAGCACCTTGCCGGAGGGCGTCCGGATGCCGGCGAAGCGAGTCAGGAGGCTGACTTCGCCCTCCTCGGCGGTGAGCGCGAGGACCGGCCGGCCGAGCTGCCGGAACGGTTGCAGGATCTCGTAGTCGGCGAACACCTCCGACCAGCGGGACAGGTCGGCACCGAGGTCCAGCGGATGCGCGACGCCGATCAGGGCGTCGTCCGACAGGGCGAAGGGATCGTCGGCGGCGTCGGCGTAGGTGCCGTCCTCGGCGACCCGGAAGGCGGCGCGCACGCCGGTGCCGTCAGGCCGGAAGTCCGCCCACACCAGGCGCCGGACGAGGTGGCGCAGCAGCGGATGGCCGACGAAGTACTCCTCGAAGTCCGTCTTCGTCCAACGGCGGCGCGCGACCATCGCCGACTCCAGCCGGATGATCTGGTCGCCGGCCAGGGTCCGCACGTCCTTCTTCAGGCCGCTGAATCGCTGGTAGGCGGCCGGGGCCAGCTCGGCGTCGTCCTTCACTCCGGGCTTGGGCAGGGACTTCAGACGCTTGCCGCCCTCGTCGGCGACACCGGGCTTGAGCTGCTCGTCGAAGAAGACCCGGAACCGGCGCGGGCCGTAGTCCAGCTCCATCGAGCCGGAGGCGTCCAGGCCGAGGTCCGGGACGAGGCGGTCGCCGAGCTGGTCGCGGGTCAGGCGCAGCTCCCTGGCGATGAAGTCGACGCGCTCCTGGGCGCTCTCCTTCAGCCCGCGGAACTTGCCCTTCTGCGCTATCCCGTAGAGGTGGAGCAGCGCGGTGTCGCCGCCGATCGCGGTCAGCACGTCCAGACCGGCGACGGCCCGGGAATGGCCGCCGTCGCCGGGCCAGACCCGGATCAGCGGGGACAGGCGGCGCACGGCCTCGGCGCCGCCGAACCAGCGCAGGCTGTCCATGGCGAACGACTGCTTCGCCGGATGGTCCGCGATCTGCCAGTTCTCGAACAAGCCCCAGGCGAAGTCCTCGAGGGAGCGGGTGTCGCAGAGTTCCTTCACCGTCTCCAGCGCCGGATAGGGGTTCTCGGCGGTGGAGACCATGAGCATCCGCACCACGTTCCGCACCGCCGCCGGCGGAAGCGCCTCCTTGCGGCCGGCCAGCAGCAGCTGCGGCAGGCCCTCCGGCTCGGCCCAGCCCGGCACGTCCGGCATCGTCTTCGGGAGCCCGGCGACCAGCGGATCCTGGGCGAGCAGCTGGACGACGCCGGCCTCGGCCTCGGCGCCGTAGGACGCCGCCTCGGTGTGGACCCCGTCCTGGAATCCCGCGGCGACCAGGAAACGCAGCGCCGCCTCGGCGGCCTGGCGGGTCCGGCCCGCCTTGCCGAGCGCCGCGGGTATCAGGGTCCGGGCGGCCAGGGCCGGGTGCCGGCGCAGCCAGGCCTGCGCCGGGGCGCGCAGCGTCTTGAGCCGCAGCCAGTCCGCGGCCAGCGGCGCGATCTCGGAGCAGGCGAACGGCAGCAGCAGCTCAGCGTTCTCCACCGGGCTGCTGCGCACCGCGCTCATCACCGCCGGGAACGCGTCGATGCCGAAGCGCGCGGTAGCGGTGCTGCACCAGGCGAGGGCGTCGTAGGAATAGCCGGACGTGAGATTGCGCAGGGCCTGCCGGGCCTGCTTCTCCGGGGCCCGCATGACGATCACCATGAGCTGGTAGGCGTTGCGCCGGCCCAGGGCCTTGGCCAGGCGCTTGTCCCAGTTCTCGTCCTCGCGGTGCGCCACGCCGAGGGTGTCGGCGCGCCAGTCCTCGCGCTCCTGGTCGTTCAGCCACCGGACCTCGCTGCTCGAAGGCGCGGCCAGATCCCTGATCACGACCGGCTTGACCGTCTCGCGCTCCCGCTCCCACGGCGGCGTGGTCAGCAGGTCCGGCACCGTGCCGGCGGCCGCGGCGGGCAGCGGCGCGGCCAGGCCGCCCACCAGCTTCTCCACCCGGGTCCGGGCCTGGCCGGCCAGGTGCGGGACCACCGCGCGGGCCGCATCCGGCCGGCTGCCCACGGTCAGCCGCAGCACGCGCTCGACGGGGGTGCGCGCGGCCGGCTGGTCCGGCGCCGCCTCGGCGAGCAGCCGGACGCCGCGCTCCGGGAACCGCCGCGCGGCCTCGGCCAGGACGGCCGCGGTGCCGCGGTAGGCGAGCTGGCCGAGCAGCGCCAGGAAGGCGGCGTCGCTGTCGAAGCCGGCGAGCAGCCGCTGCACGCGCTGCCTGGCCTCGACGCCGTCCCAGTAGTCCTCGGCCCAGTTCGCGATCGCCGGGATCAGGTCCAGCCCGACGGTGGCGGCCATGGTCGCGGTCGCCGCCGAGCACAGCCGCAGCGCGTCGGCGTGCACCCACTTGGTCAGCCGCTCGGCCTGGCCCGGCGTGCTCACCGCGCCGATCAGCAGCCAGGACGCCAGCCCGTCGCGGACCTCCCAGCGGCGGCCGATCGGGCCGGTGACGTCCGCCTCGACCCAGTCGACACGCTCGGGGAACAGGAAGGAGACGAAGATGTTCCGGACGTCGGACGGGTCTCGCAGAGCGATGGCCTCCTCAAGCGCCGCGGCGTAGTCCCCGTCGCCCGCAGCGGCCAGGTGGCGGCGCATCCGGGCGGCCATCGCGAACCGCTCCTGCGCGTGCACGGCGTCGTGGTCCAGGCGGCGCAGGGCCGGAGTCTTCTGGCCCTTACGCTGGATCCAGACCCCGAAGCCGCCGAGCTGGCCCGTCGCGGAGGTGGCGAACGGGATGCCGCGAGCGGCGACCCAGGCGTCGACGAGGACGTAGGGCTCGTAGTTCCTCGGGGCGTCGTAGAGGACGATCGACGCGGCGATGGCAGCCTGCTGGGACGTCATCGCGGCCAGGTCGCCGAACCCCGGCCGGCTGATGGCCTCGGCCAGGTCGGAGTCGGTACCGCTGTGCGCGAGCACCATCTCGACGGTCCGCGCCGCCTTGCCGAATACGCGTTCGAAGTCGGCGACGGCGCCGCCGGGGATCGCGACGGCCCCGGCCGCGCTCGCCGCCTTCCCGTCGCGGCGCGGTATCACCAGCGCCCGGGGGTCGAACCGCCTGTCGAACAGTCCTGCGACAGCGTCCACCGGTTCCAGGACGTTCCCCACTAGCCCTCCCAAGCCGTCATGCGCGCCCGAATGGCCAGAACCATAGCGAGGCAAGCCGACAGGGGTGGCAGAGTCCGGCGACCGCGGGCCCGGAGCGTGGGCCCGGCGTGGGGCGGCACGGGCCGGCGCGGGTCAGAACCGTGCCGCGGGCGTCATCCGCACGTAGCCCTCAAGTTGCTGACCCGTTCGGGTGCATGATCCCCTCGAACGTATGGCGCTCCGGTTCGCGGCATTCATGGCGCTGTGGACCGTCTTCTACTACTCGGTTCCCAGTTTGCACCTGCTGACCTGGACCGTGATCGGCCTGGGCGGGGTCGGCGCGGTGCTGGTCGGCGTCCGCCGCTACCGCCCGCACACCCCGCAGGCCTGGTACCTGCTGGCCGGGGCGATGCTGACGCTGGTCAGCGGGGACACCGCGTACAACCTGCTGACCGACGTCTTCAACCAGGTCGAGCCGTTCCCGTCGGTGGCCGACGCCATCTATCTGCTGACCTATCCGCTGGCCGCCGGCGGGTTGTTGCTCATGGTGCGGCGGCGCAGTCCACTGCGCGACCGGGCGGCGCTGATCGACGCCGTCATCCTGAGCACGGCCGCGGCGCTGCTGCTGTGGGTCTACATCATCACCCCGACCGTGGACAACGGGGGGCAGTCCTGGGTGAGCAGCGCGGTGTCCATCGCCTACCCGCTCGGGGACGTGATGCTGCTGGCGGTGACCGCGCGCCTGGCCACCGGCGGCGGGCTGCGGGGGCCGGCGGTGCGGCTGCTGCTGCTCGGCGTGGTCGGGCTGACCGGGTCCGACGTCGCCTACGCGCTGGTCCGGCTGTACGGCACCTGGCACGTCGGCGGCCCGGCGGACCTGGGCTGGGTGGTGTTCTACATCTCCTGGGGCGCGGCCGGGCTCTCGCCGTCGATGACCGAGCTCACCGAGCCGGTGGCCGGCAGCCGGCGCGGCGCGGACAGCGCGCGGGTGATCCCGCTGGCGGTCGCGGCCCTGGTCGCGCCGACCGTCCTGATGATCGAGGCGCAGCAGGCGAACCTGCGCGACGGCCCGGTCATCGCGGTGACCTCGGCGCTGATGTTCCTGCTGGTGCTGCTGCGGCTGTATCTGGCCGGCCGGCAGACCCGGGAGCTGGACAACCGCGCGCACACCCGGGCCATGCTGCGCGAGCTGAAGTACCGCGCCTACCGGGACTCGCTCACGGGCCTGGGCAACCGGCTGCGGTTCCAGGACCGGGCCGAGCGCGCCCTGGCCCGGGCCCAGGACTGCGGCGGCGTGGCGGCGATGCTGCTGATCGACCTGGACAACTTCAAGGAGGTCAACGACACCCAGGGGCACAAGGTGGGCGACGAGCTGCTGGTGGCCGCGGCGTCCCGGATCGCCGAGTCGGTGCGGCCCGGCGACCTGCCGGTGCGCCTGGGGGGCGACGAGTTCGCCGTGCTGCTGTCCGACGGGGCCAGCCAGGGCGCGGCCACGGCCCTGGCCGAACGCCTGATCGGGGTGCTCGCCGAGCCGTTCCGGCTGTCCGGGGCGCCGGTGATGGTGCGGGCCAGCATCGGGGTGGCCACCAGCCCCGGCGGGGCCGGGGGGACCGAGGAGGTGCTGTTCCGCAACGCCGACCTGGCGCTGTACGCGGCCAAGGCCGACGGCAAGGGCACCTGGCGGCTGTTCGACCCGAGCCTGTACGACGCCGCGCTCCAGCGGCTGGCCCTGCGCACCGGCCTGGACCGGGCCCTGGCCGTCGGCGAGTTCGAGCTGCACTACCAGCCGATCGTGGACCTGCAGGGGCCGGTGCGGGTGGCCGGGTATGAGGCGCTGGTGCGCTGGCGGCACCCGAAGCTGGGGCTGCTGTCCCCGGGGAACTTCGTGCCGGTGGCCGAGGAGACCGGGCAGATCACCCCGATCGGCGCGTGGATCCTGCGGCGGGCGACCGCGGACGCGGCCGCCGCCGGGTTCGGGTACGTGGCCGTCAACGTCTCCCCGCACCAGTTCGGCGACGGCGGCTTCGTCGACACGGTGCGCGCGGCGCTGCGCGCGGCGGAACTGCCCGCGCACCGGCTGACCGTGGAGATCACCGAGAACGTCTTCCTGCACGAGGCGACCGCCAACGCCCTCATCGACCTGCAGCGGCTGGCGCTGCTCGGGGTGCGGATCGCCATCGACGACTTCGGGACCGGCTACTCCTCGATCGGGTACCTGCGGGACCTGAAGTTCGACGTGATCAAGGCCGACAAGTCGTTCGTGGACAACATCGCCGACAAGAAGGACCACGAGCGGCTGCTGCGGGGGATCGTGCACGTGGCCAGGACGATGGACATCTCCGTGGTCGCCGAGGGGGTCGAGACGGTCGGGCAGCGCGACCTGCTGCGCGACATGGGGTGCGCCTACGCGCAGGGCTTCCTGTACTCGCCGGCGGTGCCGCTGGCCGAGACGGCAGCCGTGCAGGCCGCCATAGAGATGGGAGAGAGCTGATGGCGCGACACGAAGTATGGGCGGAGCTGGCCCGGCTGAAGGACACCACGCGGTTCTACGACGCGGTCATCGAGGAGCAGGACCGCGCCGAACCCCGGCGGATCCGGATCGGCGACCACTGGATGTCCGACTTCGCGTCCTGCAACTACCTCGGCTTCGACGTCGACCCGGAGATCATGGCCGCCCCGGCGGAGCTGATCGCGAAGTGGGGGACGCACCCGAGCTGGTCGCGGCTGCTCGGCAACCCCCGGCCGTACCTGGACATCGAGGACCAGCTCACCGACCTGATACAGGCCCCTGACACCCTGGTGCTGCCGACGATCACGCACATCCACATGACGGTGATCCCGGTCCTGGCCGGCAAGGGCACGGTGTTCTGCGAGGCGCAGGCGCACCGCACCATCTACGACGGCAGCTCGGTGGCCCGCGGCAACGGCGCCACGCTGCACCGCTGGCGGGCCACGGACCTGGGCGGACTGGCCGTGGCGCTGCGCAAGGCGCCCAAGGACCTGCCGCGCCTGGTGTGCATGGACGGCATCAACAGCATGACCGGCAACGAGCCGGGGCTGGCGGGGATCGCGGACATCTGCCGGGCCGAGGGCGCGCTGCTGTATGTGGACGACGCGCACGGGTTCGGCGTGATCGGCGAGCGGTCGGCGGCGGAGACCTCGCCGTACGGGGCGCTGGGCAACAGCATCGTGCGGCACCTCGGGGAGACGTACGAAGGACTGGTGCTGGTCGGCGGGTTCTCCAAGGCCTACTCGTCGCTGCTGGCGTTCCTGGCGCTGCCGACCCAGATGAAGGAGTACCTGAAGTTCGCGGCGGCGCCGTACCTGTACTCCGGGCCGTCGCCGACGGCCTCGCTGGCCACGGTGCTGGCCGGCCTGAAGGTGAACCGGGAGCGCGGCGAGGAGATCCGCGGCCGGCTGTGGCACAAGACCGCGCAGGTCATCGACCACGTGCGCAAGCTCGGGCTGTCCACCCCGAACACCAGCGGCTTCCCCATCATCGAACTGCCGGCGCGGCAGGCCGCGGACATCGACGAGATCGCCTCCGTCCTGTGGGAACGCGGCATCTACGTCACACTGGCGGCATACCCGCTGGTGCCGCGGGACCAGGCCGGCTTCCGGGTCCAGGTGACCGCGGCGAACACCGATGAGGAGATCGACCAGTTGAACGCGGCACTGACCGAACTGGAACCGCTGCTGCGCAAGGCCGAGCACCGCGGCGCCGGCCCGGGGACATCAGGGAGCTGATGTGCACCTGCACCTGGAGAGCCTGAGCCAGCTGGGGCGCCTGTCGCTGGCCTTCATCCTGACCTACCTGCTCGGCTTCGAACGCGACCTGCGCGGCTCGCCGGCCGGGGACCGCACGTTCTCGCTGATCGGCGTGGGCAGCGCCATCATCGCCGTGCTGGCCAAGGACGGCAACGCCCCCAACGCCCTGGCCGGCGTCATCACCGGCGTCGGCTTCATCGGCGCCGGCGTGGTCTTCCGCCCGAACCTGACGATGTCCGCGCGCTGGCACCTGATCGACACGGTCAAGGGCGTGACGACGGCGGCCACCATCTTCGCCGCCGCCGCGATCGGCGCCGCCGCCGGCTACAGCCGCCTGCTGCTGGCCACCAGCGGCACCGCGCTGGTGCTGCTGGCCCTGGAGGTGCGGCACATCCCGCTGCTGAAGTTCGCCGACGGACGGCGGTGGGCTTCGCGGTTCGCGAACGACGATGCGGTGCTGCCGGACCCGGCCCGGCAGGCTGAGGGGCAGGACTCCTGAGGCACCGCCCGCGCGGCCGGCGGCGAGCCGGAACCCGCCGCCCGCCATCAGCGCTCTTACGGCACGTCCACCCGGTACGGATCGTGCTCGGTCAGCAGCTTGTCCAGCCGCGCCTGGTCGACCCGGCCGACCAGCTGCGCCTCGTCCTGCTTGTCCCGCACCACCTTGGCCAGCGTGATCGCCGAGGTGATGGTGTACAGCAGGCCCAGGCCCAGGAAGGCCCGCTCCCAGGCGTTGACCGGGAGGTAGCAGATGCCGACGACGGTCGCGCCGGCGGACACGATGAACGAGGCGACCGCCTGGAAGTAGTACGCGGCCGTGTTCTTGTTTGCCAGTGGCGTACTCATGCTTCGATGATGCCGCCGCCGCGGTCATCGATCGTGAGTACGGGTACTCATCCGCGTGCTCATTGGTTCCGGCGGTACCCGAGTACCTCGCCGCTGGCCGTGAGGACGTACGCGGCCTGGCCGGAAGGATCCGGGACGGTCAGGTCGGCGCTGCTGGCGGTCGGGCCCTCCGGCATCGGGTAGTTGTGCACCACCTGGCCGTCGGCGGTGTTCAGCACGGTCATCGCCAGCGGGTTCTGCGAGGTCGGGGTGTGCACCTCGACCCAGACCTTGTCGCCGACCAGGGCCGGGACGTTGGCGATGCCGTTGAACGTCGCAGGGTTCTTCCACAGGGGCGTTCCGCCCTTGGCCGTGGTGCTCACCTGCAACGCGTAGATGCGGTTCGCGTCGGCGGCGTAGACCGAGTCGCCGGACTCCAGCACCAGGCCGGTGAAGCGGCGGTCGCTGGACGGCGGCGTCTTGTCCAGGGCGCTGGGGTAGGTCCACATCCACTTGCCGGCCACGTCGTAGGCGTGGACCGAGCCGCTGTGCATGTCGGTGAGGTAGACGTGCTGCTCGGTGCCGGTCACGGTCGGGTTGGCGGTCCCGGCGCCGTTGTCGCTGTACGCCGCGAAGGGGACGTGCCAGGCTTCCTTGCCTGTCCGCATGTCCATGCCCCGCAGGATCCGCAGCGAGTTCTGGTCGCACAGGGCCACGTAGAACAGGCTCCCCGCCTTCGGCACCGACACCCCGACGCTGGTCTGGGCCAGGACCAGCCCGCTCGGCGGCGAGGCCACCACCTGCATGTCGGTCGGCGCCATGGACCAGATCGTCTTCCGGGTCGCGACGTCGAACGCGGCCAGGCAGGGCGGGAAGCTGGGGTCGTAGTTGCCGGAGCCGACCATCAGGATGCCGCCGACGAGCCCCAGGATGCCGGTCGGCGGCATGTTGTTGGTGGAGGTCGAGGCCTGCAGGCCGGTCTTGGCCGTCCAGGCCTGCGTGCCGTCGGCGAGGTTCCACGCGTAGACGGTGCCGTCGCCGTAGCTGTAGATGAACTTGTCGTCGGCGGCGATGCCGGCGCCGCCGACGTTGGCGACCGCCGGGATCGACACCGGGGGGAAGGCCGAGCCGCCCGAGACCGTGTCGATCGCGACCAGGTCCTGCGGCGGGTTCGGGTTGACGACGCTGGTGGCCGTGTAGACGCCGATCAGCTTGGTGCCGCTGATCACGGCGCCGCCCGAGGCGCCTCCCAGGTCGGTCTTCGAGCTCCAGTCCTCGCCCCACGGGCCGGCGGCGTGCGTCGGGGTCGGCGTGGGCGTCGAGGACGGGGACGAGGAGGAACTCGTCGCCGGGCCGGTCGGGGCCCCGGAGACCGAGGAGCTCTTCGACGGCGTCCCGGGCGGATACGTGGCCCCGGCTTCCTGCGTCGCCGACTTCTTGCCGCTGGTGCGCGTCGCGGCGTACCAGGCGCCGCCGCCGGAGGCGGCCACCGCCACGGCGCCGGCGATCCCGGCCAGCATCCGGCGCCGACCGGGGTTCGCGACGGCGTCCGGGCCGGACGCCGCGGGCGCCGCCGTCGTGCCGATCGCCACGCCGCTGCTGGTGGCGTCCGGGCCGTCGAACCCGGCGTTCGTGGGGTCCGCGGCGGCCGGGGCGGGCGTCGGCGTGCCCTCGCCCTCCCGCGACTCGCCCGCCGGGGTCGGCGCGGCCAGCATCGGGGCGGCGGCGTACTTGCGCATGTCCCGGTTCACGGACTCGGGCAGCCAGTCGACGTCGCTGATGTCGACGTCCGGCGGCAGCAGGCTGTCCAGCAGCTGGTCGGTGGTCGGCCGGTTGGCCGGGTTCTTCTCCAGGCACGCCGAGACGATCGGCCGCAGCGCCATCGGCACCCCGGTGAGGTCCGGCTGCTCGTGCACCACGAGGTACAGCTGCACGTGGTCCGGGCCGTCGCCGAACGGCGGGACGCCGGTGGTGGTGTAGACCATGACGCCGCCGAGCGCGAAGACGTCCGAGGCCGGCCCCAGCTCCGGATCGGCGCGGCACTGCTCGGGGCTGGAGTACCGCGGCGAGCCGACGACGATGCCGGTCGTGGTCAGCGAGCTGCCGCCCTCGGAGGCGCTGATGCCGAAGTCGATGACGCGCGGGCCGTCCGGGCCCAGGATGACGTTCGAGGGCTTCAGGTCGCGGTGGATCAGGCCCGCGCTGTGGATCGCGCCCAGCGCCTCGGCGATGCCGGCGCCCAGGACCCGCGCCGAGCGCTCCGGCAGCGGGCCGTGCTCGTGGACGGCGCGCTGGAGCGAGGGGCCGGGTATGTAGGCGGTGGCGAGCCAGGGCTCGGGGTCGTCGGGCCCGGCGTCCAGGACCGGCGCCGTGTACATGCCGTCCACGGTGCGCGCGGCCTGCACCTCGCGCCGGAAGCGGGTGCGGAAGCGCTCGTCCTCGGCGTACTCGGCGCGGATCACCTTCACCGCGACCGGCCGGCCGCCGCGGGACCGGGCCAGGTAGACCCGGCCCATGCCGCCCGCGCCGATCCGCGCGAGCGGGATGAACGGCCCGACGCGAGACGGGTCTTCGGGCTTGAGCGCATCCATGAGGTCCCCCTTCAAGGGGAAAGCGTATCGGCGAGTTCCTGGTTCGGTGGCAGCACGGGGACGTTCGCCGTCTTCACAGCACGTGCGCACCGGCTGCGGGCCCTAGAGCCCGCCTTACGGCGCGGACCGACGGCGCCGCCGCCAGCGCGGCCGCCAGGGCG
The DNA here is from genome assembly GCF_041260665.1 of Catenulispora sp. GP43. Lineage (NCBI taxonomy): Bacteria > Bacillati > Actinomycetota > Actinomycetes > Catenulisporales > Catenulisporaceae > Catenulispora > Catenulispora sp. GP43. The sequence continues at coordinate 258,179 of NZ_JBGCCT010000011.1, forward strand.
GCCGCCGAGACCGCGTCGGCGGCCAGGAAAGCGCAGGTCGGGCCGGATCCGGACAGCAGGGTCCCGAGCGCCCCGGCCTCCCGGCCGGCCTGCAGTGTCGCACGCAGGTCCGGACGCAGGGAGGTGGCCGGCCGGGTCAGGTCGTTGCGCAGCGCCGCACCCAGCAGCGTTGAGTCTCCGGCCCGCAGCGCCCGCAGCAGCTCCTCGTCGACGCCCGGCGCCGCCGCCTGCTCGCCGGCCGCCTCGCGGAGCCGGTCCAGCTCGCGGAAGACGGCCGGGGTGGACAGCCCCTCGTGGGCGAAGGCGAAGACCCAGTGGAACTCGCCGCGGGCCAGCACCGGGGTGATCTGCTCGCCGCGGCCGGTGCCCATGGCGGTGCCGCCGTGGAGGGCGAAGGGGACGTCGCTGCCGAGCTGCGCGGCCAGCTCGTGCAGGTCGTCGCGGGACAGGCCGGAACCCCACAGCGCGTCGCAGGCGACGAGCGCGCCGGCCGCGTCGGCCGAGCCCCCGGCCATCCCGCCGGCCACCGGGATCCCCTTGGTCAGGTGCAGGCGCACGGCCGGGGCGCGCCCGACAGTCCGGGCCAGCAGCTCGGCGGCGCGCCAGGCCAGGTTCGTGCCGTCCAGCGGCACCTCGACCTGGCCCTCGCCCTCGCAGCTGACCGCGAGGGCCTCGGCGGGGGCGGCGCTGACCTCGTCGTACAGGCCGACGGCGTGGAAGACGGTGGCCAGGTCGTGGTAGCCGTCCGGACGCAGCGGGCCCACTGAGAGCGCCAGATTGACCTTCGCCGGGACGCGGACGGTCACGGACTCGGTCGCCCCGGGGCGGGGCGTGTCGTCGGGGCTGAGCGCGGCGGCCGTCATGCCGCGCCTCCGGAGCCGTCGGCCCCCCGCTTACGAGGCGGGTGCTCTTTGCCACCCGAGCCGTCCGCCGGCTCCCGCTGTGGCCGGTGCTCCGCCAGCCGGGCGAACTCCTCGACGGTCAGCGTCTCGCCGCGGGCCCCCGGGGCGATCCCGGCGGCGGTCAGCGCCTGCTCGGCCGCGGCTGGAGAGCCGGCCCAGCCGCTCAGCGCCGAGCGCAGGGTCTTGCGCCGCTGCGCGAAGGCCGCGTCCACGGCGGCGAAGACGTCGCGGCGCTCGGCCCGGGTGGTCGGCGGGACCGCGCGGCGGTCCAGCCGAACCAGGCCGGAGTCGACGTTCGGCGCCGGCCAGAAGACGCTGCGGCCGATGGACCCGGCCCGCTTCACGTCCGCGTACCACCGCGCCTTGACCGACGGCACGCCGTAGACCCGGCCGCCGGGCTCGGCCGCGAGCCGGTCGGCGACCTCGGCCTGGACCATGATCAGGGTGCGCTCGATGCTCGGGAAGCGCTCCAGCATGTGCAGCAGCACCGGGACTGCGACGTTATAGGGCAGGTTCGCGACCAGCGCGGTCGGCGGCGGGCCCGGCAGTTCGGTGACGCGCAGCGCGTCGGAGCGCACGAGCTCGAACTCCACCTCGCCGGCGGCGATGCCCGGCGCGAACTCGGCCAGCGTGTCCGGCAGCGCGGCGGCCAGGGTGGGGTCGATCTCGACGGCGACCACCCGGCGGGCCACGTCCAGCAGCCCCAGCGTCAGCGAGCCCAGACCCGGGCCGACCTCGACCACCACATCGTCGGCGGTGACGTCGCCGGCCCGCACGATCCGGCGGATGGTGTTCGGGTCGATGACGAAGTTCTGCCCGAGCTTCTTGGTCGGCGAGACGCCGAGCTTGTCGGCGAGCCGACGGACCTCGGCCGGTCCCAGGAGGCGGGCCGGGTGGCGATCGGGCTCAGCTGACCGGTCGAGCTCGGAGGACTCGGTACGCGGTGGCTGGGAGTGCGGGGTTTCGGACATCGCCAGCCATCGTAGCCGCGCTACCTCAGGAGGCAGCGCGGCTTCCGCATCACGTGAAGAGGTTCCGTCCGCAGACGGGCCACTGGCCCGCTCCCGAGCGTACGTACAGCAGCTTGGCCCGGTAGGTCTGCTCGGCCGGCGTGGCGTTCGACGGCAGCCCGGAGCCGCCCATCGCGGCCCAGGTCGACACCGAGAACTGGTACAGGCCGAAGTACAGACCGCCGCCGCCGACCGACTTGGGGTTGCCGCCGGATTCGCACTGCGCGACCCCGGCCCAGTTCAGGTTGTCGGCCCCGGCCACGGTGTTCGGCACCGCCTTGGTGCCGACCTTCACCACCGCGTTCACCGGCTGCTTGGTGACGGTCTTGCTGACGATCTTCGGCGCCTGCTTCACCCCGTTGACCGTCAGGTACGCGTACACGACCTGCTGCACGCCCGGCACGCCCTCGGTGACCGTGGTCCGCGACCCGACGTAGGAACTCGGGTCCGACTGCTCGGTCGTGGAGAAGTCGATCGGGATCTGCTTGGTCTCCTGCGTCCCGGTGATCCGCTCGACGGTGATGTTCTCGCCGTCGGTGGGGAAGGAGGCCGGGTCCGGGCTCGCGCTGTCCTGCCCGGCCAGCGTCACGTTGGCCTGGGCCAGCGCCTGGGCCACGGTCTGCGCGGTGGTGTCCACCGGGATGGAGCGGCCGTCCACGAGTATGTTGACGTGCCGCTCGGTCCGGACCTGGAAGCTCAGGCCCTGACGGCCGATCGCCTGGTCGCGGTTGACCGACAGGTACGGGTTCGCGCCGCCGCGCACCCCCATGTCGCCCAGCGCCTCGGACACGGTCGTGGCGGTGGACCAGATCTGCTGGTCCTTGCCGTCGACGTTGACGTCGAGCTGGCGGCCGTAGCGCACCGAGATCTGCTCGCCGTCCACGAGGTTGTCGCCGGGGGCCGGGGCCACCTGGTCGTGGGCGTCGGTGGCGATGCCCTGGGCCTTGAGGACGTCGGCGACCTTGCCGTCGAACGTGTGGATGGTGCGTTCCTGGCCGTCCACGGTCAAATGGACGGTCTTCTCGAAGCCGACGTAGGCTCCTGCGGCGCCGACGAGCCCCAGAAGGACCGTGCCCTGGACGGCGCGGACCTTGACCTTGGAACCCTCGCTGTGCCGGCTGGCGGAACGTCTACTGCTCACGCTGATCCAGACCTAGTGCCCTCCGGCTACGACGCCGGGCCTTTCGAAGGCTTCGAAGACCCGTTTGAATTCGCGTCGATCCGGCTGCCGAGGTGACACTAGCGGCAACTCTGCCGCACCCGCCACCAACGTCCGCTTGATGTCCTCCGACATCCCTTTGAACCCACGTCGGCCGTTGGTCGTCTGATATGACTAATTTGATCCCGCCATCATGCCCCCAGGTGGAAGGCATTGCGCAGGTTGCTGTCGAGGGCCTGACAGAGTTCGGCCAAACCGGTGTCACTGTCGATGCCTCGCAGTGCCGCCATCGCCCGGACTGTGTAGGGAACCAGGTAGGGCGCGTTCGGCCGTCCTCTATAAGGGAGCGGCGTCAGGAACGGGGCGTCGGTCTCGACCAGAATCCGGTCGAGCGGGGCCACCCGGAATGCCTCCTGCAATGCCTCGTTCGCCTTGTAGGTCAGGTTCCCGGCGAAGGACATGTAGTAGCCCCGTTCGGCACAGACTTCGGCCATCGCGGCGTCACCCGAATAGCAGTGGAAGACCACTGTTTCGGGGGAACCCTCCTCGACCAGGATGCGCAGGACGTCCTCATGCGCGTCGCGGTCGTGGATCACCAGGGCTTTGCCATGCCGCTTGGCGATCGCGATGTGGGCCCGGAAGGAGTCCTGCTGCGCCTGCACACCCTCCGGACCGGTGCGGAAGTAGTCCAGGCCGGTCTCGCCGATACCGCGCACCTGTTCGTCGGCCGCGAGCTTGTCGATCTCGGCCAGCGCGGCCTCCAGCGCCTCGGCGCCGCCGGGCGCGCGGTCCTGGCCGGACCAGCCGTCGGGGTCGCCCAGGACCAGGCGCGGCGCCTCGTTCGGGTGCAGGGCCACGGCGGCGTGCACGCGCTCGAAGGCGGCGGCAAGCTCCACGGCGGTCCGCGAGGACGGGACGTCCACGCCGACCTGGACCAGCCGGCGCACGTTCACCTTGTCGGCGGCCGCGATGATGTCCGCGGCCGCCGGCTCCTGCATGTCCATGTGCGTATGGCTGTCCCCGACCGGGGCCGGCAGCGGCTCCGGCGCCGGGGGCGGGGTCTCGTCCCGCTCCCGGGACTTCCGCTTGCGCTTCTTCTCGGTCTGCCCCGCCTCGTTCTCAGCCACGCGCCTAAGCCTAGGCGGCCTCGCCGCCGAGCCGGGCCAGCTCCTCGTCGACGATCGACGGGTCCAGCTTCTTGAAGATCGGCGTCGGCGGCGCCAGCTTGCGGCCGACCTCGATCGGCGTGGACTCCCAGCGCGCCAGCGCCTGGTCGTAGTCGCCGGTGAGCACCGGGTAGCCCGGTCCGCCGTCCAGGTCCTCGACCTCGCGCAGCTCCGGCATCGCCGACCAGGTGCCCTCGCCGCCGAGCAGGTGGAAGACCTTCTCGGAGGAGAACGGCAGGAACGGCGTCAGCAGGGTCTTGGCGTCGTCGACGACCTGCAGGGTGACGTGCAGGACGGTGGCCATGCGCTCGGGGTCGGTCTTGGCCAGCTTCCACGGCTCGTTGTCGGAGACGTACTTGTTGGCCTCGGCCACCACCCGCATCGCCTCGGCCAGCGCGGCCTTGAACCGGCAGCGGTCCAGCAGGTCGCCGACCGCCTCGAAGGCCCCGCGCGAGGCCGCCAGCAGCGCCTCGTCCTCGGGCGTGAGGTCCTTGGCGGCCGGGATCTCGCCGAGGTTCTTGGCCGCCATCGACACGGCGCGGTTGACCAGGTTGCCCCAGCCGGCGACCAGCTCGTCGTTGTTGCGGCGCAGGAACTCGGCCCAGGTGAAGTCGGTGTCCTGGGTCTCCGGGCCGGCCGCGGTGATGTAGTAGCGCAGGGCGTCGGCGTCGTAGCGGGACAGGAAGTCGCGGACGTAGATGACCACGGCGCGGCTGGAGGAGAACTTGCGGCCCTCCATGGTCAGGAACTCCGAGCTGACGACCTCGTGCGGCAGGTTCAGCGCGCCGAGCGAGCCCGGATTGCCGTTCTTGTCGCCCTTGCCGTCGTAGCCGAGAAGCATCGCCGGCCAGATCTCCGAGTGGAAGACGATGTTGTCCTTGCCCATGAAGTAGTAGGCGTCGGGCGCCTCGCCGTTCGGGCCGGTCTGCCAGAAGGCGCGCCAGGCGTCCGGGTCGCCGGAGCGGCGGGCCCACTCGACGGACGCGCTCAGGTAGCCGACGACCGCGTCGAACCAGACGTACAGCTTCTTGTCGGGGCGGTCGATCCAGCCCTCCAGCGGGACCGGGACACCCCAGTCCAGGTCGCGGGAGATGGCGCGCGGCTGCAGGTCGTCCAGCAGGTTCAGGGAGAACTTCAGGACGTTGGGACGCCAGGTCTTCTGCTCCTGCAGCCAGGAGCCCAGGACGCTCGCGAACGCGGGCAGGTCCAGGAAGAACTGCTCGGTCTCGATGAACTTCGGCGTCTCGCCGTTGATCCGCGAACGCGGGTCGATCAGGCGGTCCGGGTCGAGCTGGTTGCCGCAGTTGTCGCACTGGTCGCCGCGCGCGCCGTCGTACCCGCAGATCGGGCAGGTGCCCTCGATGTAGCGGTCGGGCAGCGTACGTCCGGTCGAGGGGCTGATGGCGCCCATCGTGGTCTTGGGGAAGATGTAGCCGTTGTCGTACAGGCCCTTGAACATCTCCTGCACGACCGCGTAGTGGTTGCGCGTGGTGGTGCGGGTGAACAGGTCGTAGGCCAGCCCGAGCGAGCGCAGGTCCTCGGCGATGACCCGGTTGTACCGGTCGGCCAACTCCCGGGCGGTGACGCCCTCCTTGTCGGCCTGGACCAGGATCGGCGTCCCGTGCTCGTCGGTCCCGCTGACCATCAGCACCCGGTTGCCCGCCATCCGCTGGTAGCGGCTGAAGACGTCGGAGGGGACGCCGAAGCCGGAGACGTGGCCGATGTGGCGGGGGCCGTTGGCGTAGGGCCACGCCACGGCGGTGAGGATGGTGCGCTGGGTGGACGGCATGAGGCCTAGGGTATCTGGCGTGGGGGGCTCACCTGGTGCGGTTGCGGTGGGGTCCAGATAGTGGACGTGGAGCGGGAGGCATGACCGTGGACGAGGACACATCCGAGGAGACCGTCGAGGAACCCGCCGAGGAGGCGGACCACGACCTGGTGATGGCCACGGCCCGGCGGATCGTCGCCAGCGACGCCGCGATCATCCACAGGCTGGGGACGGTATGAGATACCTGACCACCCGCGACCTGCTCGCCATCACCGACGCGGCCCTCGGCCCCGACACCCCGATCCGCGACACCGGCCTGATCGACTCGGCGGCGCACCGCCCCCGCACCACGGCGTTCGGCGAGGACGCGTACCCGGACCTGCACACCAAGGCCGCGTCGATCCTGCACTCGATCCTGCGGAACCACCCGCTGGTGGACGGCAACAAGCGGCTGGCGTGGGTCGCCTGCCGAACGTTCCTGGCGGTGAACGGCGCCGACTTCACGCCGGACGAGGACGCGGCGGTCGACTTCGTGATGCGGACGGCGGCTTCGGAGCTGGACGAGGTCGAGGCGATCGCGGCGGTGCTGCGGGAGTGGACGGGCTGAGGAGTCAGCCCTCAGCAACGCTCACTCGTAGTGATACCTGCACAAAACGATCCGCACGTCGTCGTCGACGACTTTATAGACCATACGGTGCTCATCGGTGATGCGCCGTAACCAGTAGCCGCTGAAGTTGCGCTTGAGCGCCTCCGGCTTTCCGATGCCGGTGTCGTTGCCGTTGCGGGCGATGTCCTGGATGAGCGCGTTGATCCGCTTCAGAATTTTTCGGTCCTGCGTCTGCCACCAGAGGTAGTCATCCCACGCTTGCTCGTCGAAGCTGATCTTCATGGGGTCTGGTCCGGATCGATCAGCTCATCCAGCTGGACCTCGACCGTCCCGCCGGTACCGCGCTCCATGCGGTCGATCGCGGCGAACAGCCGGCGCGCGTTGGCCGGCGACCGGAGCAGGTACAGGGTCTCCCGCATCGACTCGTAGTCGTCGAGGGCCATTATCACCACGGCCTCCCGATTGGCGCGGGTCACTATCACCGGCTCGCGGTCGTCCACGACCTTGTTCAGGGTCTCCGCGAAGTGGGCGCGAGTGTCGGAGAAGGTGAGCGTGCGCACGGCGGCCTCCACTTGTACAAGTTCCTGCTAGTACAAGGTACTGTACAACAGCGTCCGGCATTTCCGCCCGACTTTTCGCCGATATTCACTCCAAAATGGACTCCTTCGCCGCCACCACCGCGTCGAACACCTCCCGCTTCGGCAGCCCCACCTCGGCGGCGACCTCCGCGATCGCCTCCTTCCGCCGCAGCCCGCCGGCCTCCTCCTTCGCGAACACCAGCTCCGCGAGCTCGGCGCCGCTCAGCTCGCGGCCCGCGCCGGGCACCGCGCCGCCGACCACCACCGTGATCTCGCCGCGGACCTCGCCCTCGTCGGCCCATTTCGCCAGGTCGCCGAGGCCGCCGCGCTTGATCTCCTCGTATGTCTTCGTCAGCTCGCGGCAGACGGCCGCCGGGCGGTCGGCGCCGAAGGCCGCCGCCATGTCCGCCAGGGAGGCGGCGAGGCGGTGCGGTGCCTCGAAGAAGACCATCGTGCGCGGTTCGGATGAAAGTTCCGCCAGACGCGACGTGCGGCCGCCGCCCTTGCGCGGGAGGAAGCCCTCGAAGCAGAAGCGGTCCACCGGCAGGCCGGACACCGCCACCGCGGTCAGGACCGCGGAGGGGCCCGGGACCGCCGTCACCCGGATTCCGGCCTCGACCGCCGCCGCTACCAGGCGGTAGCCGGGGTCGCTGACCGAGGGCATCCCGGCGTCCGTCACCACCAGGACGCGCGCGCCGGCGAGCAGGTCCTGGACCAGGTCGGGGGTGCGGGCCGTCTCGTTCGCCTCGAAGTAGGAGACCAGGCGTCCGCGGGGGGTGACGTCCAGCACCCGCAGCAGCCGCTTGAGCCTGCGGGTGTCCTCCGTGGCGATGACGTCGGCCGAGGCCAGCTCGGCCGCCAGCCGGGGGCTGGCGTCCTCGTCCTGGCCGATCGGGGTGCCGGCCAGGACGAGCAGGCCCGGGGTCGGTTCTGTTCCAGTCACGTGACCATCCTCGCCCAAAAACGCTGATCCCCTGTCCGAACGGCCGGACGACTCCCTACGATGACCGGGTGACGAGCCTTGCCCCGACCCGTTCCTCGCTGCCGGATGACGACAGCGAGGAGGACTACGGCGGCCGCCGTCGCGGCCGTAGCGGCTCGCACCGCGAGCGCGGACGCGTCTGGTGGCGCCCCAACCTGACCCCGCGCGACGACGAGCAGGGCGAGCTGACCCTGCGCGAGCGCCTGGTGCCCTCCTTCGCGCGCGAGCCGTGGTGGGTGTCCTGGGGCTTCCCGGTGCTGATCATGCTGGTCGGCGGGTTCATGCGGTTCTGGCACCTGGGCCTGCCCAAGTGGGTCATCTTCGACGAGACCTACTACGCCAAGGACGCCTGGGCCACCATCCACTTCGGCCACGAGATCGGCTGGCACGACGACGGCCCGGGCATCGGCATGGCCAACGACGACAAGGCCATCATCGCCAACCCGCACATCTGGCGGACGCTGATCGCCAACCACCAGGGCAACGCGGTGCACCCGCCGGTCGGCAAGTGGATGATCGGCGCCGGCGAGTGGCTGTTCGGCTTCACCCCGTTCGGGTGGCGCTTCATCCCGGCGGTCTGCGGCACGCTGGCGATCCTGATGACCGCGCGCATCGCCCGGCGCATGTTCCGTTCCACGCTCATCGGCTGCCTGGCCGGCCTGCTCCTGGCCTCCGACGGCCTGGAGTTCGTGATGAGCCGCACCGCGCTGCTGGACATCTTCGTGATGTTCTGGACGCTGGCCGCCTTCGGCTGCTTCGTCATCGACCGCGACAAGATGCGCACCAGACTCGTGGACTGGCGCGAGACCTATCCCGACACGCCGCTGCCGGACGACGTCAAGGCCCCGCCGCTGGGCTGGCGGCCGTGGCGCGTCGCCGGTGCGGTGTGCCTGGGCCTGGACCTGGGCACCAAGTGGAGCGGTCTGTGGATCATCCCCTGCTTCATCGTGCTGTCCCTGCTGTGGGACCACGCCGCCCTGCGCGCCGTGGGCATCCGGCGCCACTGGGCCGGCTTCTTCCGCCGCGACACCTGGCAGACCGCCCTGCTGGGCCTGCTGGTCCTGGCCACCTACACCGCCACCTGGACCGGCTGGTTCGTCACCAAGGACGGCAACTACCGCCAGTGGGCCGCGCAGAACAACGCGATTCACTTCCCGGTCCTGTCCGCGCTGAGAAGCTGGTGGGAGTACCACTGGCAGACGTACCACTTCCACGTGAACCTGGACTCGCCGCACGCGTACATGTCGAACCCGTGGAGCTGGCTGGTCATGGGCCGCCCCACCGACTACTACTACTGCTCCAAGGGCGCCACCGGCTGTCCGCCGCTGGCCGCCGACCAGCACCAGCAGGTCCTGGCCCTAGGCACGCCGCCGCTGTGGTGGTTCGCGACCCTCGCGCTGGTCTGGTGCTGCTGGCGCTGGATCGCGCGCCGCGACTGGCGCGCCGGCTCGATCCTGTGCGGGATGCTCGCGGCCTGGGCGTTCTGGCTGAACTACCAGCACCGCACGATCTTCACCTTCTACGCCGTGGCCTTCGTGCCCTTCATGTGCATCGCGGCGGCGTACCTGCTCGGGGTGATCGTCGGCCGGGCCGACGCGCTCCAGTACCGGCGGGTCTGGGGCGCGGTGGTGGCCGGGGCCATCACCGTCTACATCCTGGTGATGTTCATCTACTTCTATCCGATCCTGTCGGCGCAGACGATCACCTACAACCAGTGGCTGGACCGCATGTGGTGGCCGAGCTGGATTTAGGACCCGACAGCGGGACAGCCCCGGCGACACGCCGGGGCTGTCTTCTTTTGTGCCGTCTTCCGCAGCGCCGAACCAGCGGCTACCGTCCAGTAACGTGGAACTCTCCTACGCGCGCCGCGGCTCGGGCGAACCCCTGCTCCTGATCCACGGCATCGGCCACCGCTGGCAGGCCTGGGAACCGGTTCTGGACCGCCTGGCCGAGCACCACGACGTCATCGCCATCGACATCCCCGGCTTCGGCAGGTCCGCCCCCATGAAGCTGGCGCCGGGCCAGCGTCCGACGATCGGCCTGGCGATGGAGCGCATCGCCGAGGCCTTCCCCGGCTTCGGGATCGAGCGGCCGCACGTGGCCGGCAACTCCCTCGGCGGCGCCCTGGCGCTGGAGATGGCCCGGCACGGGCTGGCCACCTCGGCGACCGCCTTCTCCCCGGCCGGCTTCTGGCACACGCGCTGGGAGACCGCCTGGGCGCTGGGGAACCTGAGCGTGACCCGCGCCGCCGCCTTCGCCCCCATGCCGGTGCTGCGATACGTCGCCGACCACGAGACCGCGCGGGCCCTGGCGTTCGGCATGATCTTCGGCAAGCCGCGCGCGCTGGACCCGAAGCTGGCCCTGGAGGACACCCTCGCGCTGCGCGCCGGGCGCTCGTTCCGGCCGATAGGCAGGGAGGCCAAGCACTACCGCTACGCCGGCGAGAGCGACGTGCCGACCACCGTGGCCTGGGGCACGAAGGACCGGATCCTGCTGCGCCGCCAGTTCGCGCAGGCCAAGCGGGTGCTGCCCAAGGCCCGGTTCGAGGACCTGCCGGGCTGCGGCCACGTGCCGATGAACGACGACCCGGAGCGGGTCAGCCGGCTGATCCTGGAGACCACCGGCGCGGTTCCCCGCTGAACAAGAGCTGCATCCACCGAAACAAGAGCTGCATCCACCGAAACAAGATCTGTCATCAGCCCATACGACTTGTAGACTCGCGGGCAGGGACGTCGTTGCCACCAGGGGGATGGACCGCAGCTGATGACGGAGAACTGGCAGCAGGAACCCACACCGTGGCTCTCCACCGCGCGTGATCGTGCCGAAGCGGGACCGGAGTCGATTCCGGCGATGCCGCACGGGCTGGAACCGGTACCGATATCCCGGCCCGGCGAGCCGGCGCCGCCGGTGCCGAACCGGCCGATCGCGGCGTCCGGCCCGCGGCCGGAGATAGCGCCGCCGCCCGCGGCTCCCCCGATTCCCCCGGTTCCCCCGCCGCCGTTCGTCGACTCGTCGTACGGCGCGAAGCCGTATGAGCCCGGCTCTTATACCCAGCCGTCCTTTACGCCGCCCACGCCCTATGCGCCGCCGGCACCGCCGTTGCCATACGCGGAACCGGTCCGCCCGGAGCTGGCACCGGGCCCGGCCGCCTACATCGCGAACCCGTATATCGAAACCGCGTATGTAGAGAACCCCTATGCACCGCCGTCCCCGCCGCCCCCGCCTCCCGTCGGCGAACCGATCACCAGCAGCCCGATCATCGGAAATCCCGACGACGGCGCGTCGACGATGATGGTCGCGGTCGGCACAGTCCAGCCCGCGGCCGCGCGCCCGCCGGAGGTCAGCACCGTCGAGGAGGCGGAGCGCATCCTCGGCTACGCCGTGGAGTCCCTCGACGCGGACCCGGACCTGTACTCCATCGGCACCGTCACCGACGGCGCGGTCTGCCTGATCCCGGACGACGGCCGCTGGTCCATCTTCCTGGCCGACGGCGGCCGGCGCCGCTTCGCCGGCTCCTTCGACAACCCCGAGCAGGCGGCGATCCACTTCGCCGGCGTCCTTCTCCTCGCCGCCGCCGAACGCGGAGCGCTCCCCAAGCACGCCAGCCAGGCGGCGCTCCCCGGCCGCAGCGCCGACCCGCTGGCCGAGATGCTCGCCGGCCCGCCGATCACCCCGCTCGCCGGCGACCCGCCGACCACGCTCTACACCGACCAGCGCCTCACGATCCTGACCCCGGGCACGGAGATCGACCGCTTCGGGGACCAACTGGGCAACACCGTCTATGCGGCCCGCACCAGATACCCGCACCGGTCCCTGCCGCCGGACTACGTAGAGCGGCCCTACCGGGTGTACCGGGTCCGTGATCCGCTGCGCGCTCTCACCGGTACCGCGATCCCGTGGTTCGGTCAGCCGGGCGGCGGAATGGCGTACCTGCTGCCGCGCTCTATACGGGACCTTCTCCACGAGGGCGTTCTAGTGGAAATCCCCTCCGCCACGGTCGCCCCGTCCTGAGGTTCCTCGACAGCGGATCGGGAACGCGCGACACTGGTCACGCGTTTTCCAGTTAAAAGCCGTATTACGTGCTGTCGAGGTGACGCAGTGTCCTCTTCGCTCTCAGATCGTCGAACGGCCGCCCGCTTCCGGGCCGACCGAAACCTCAGCACGCGGATGCTGTCCGTGATGGTGTTGCTGGCCGCCGTCTACGGCGCCGCCATCTTCCTGATGATCCGCTTCATGGGACGCGCCTGGCCGCTCGGGCTCGCCGTGGTCGTCGCCTTCGCCGTGTTCCAGATCCTGACCTCCGGCAAGGTCGCCCTGCGCACGATGGGTGCCCGCGTGGTCACCCCCGAGGAGGAGCCGGAGCTGCACGCCCTGGTCGACCGCCTGTGCGCGCTGTCCGGCATGGACAAGCCGGCCCTGGCCGTGGCCGAGTCCCGGGTCCCGAACGCCTGCGCGGTCGGCCGCTCGAAGGGCAAGGCGACCCTGTGCGTGACCCGCGGACTGATGGACGCGCTGGAGCCGCCGGAGCTCGAGGGCGTCATCGCCCACGAACTGGCGCACGTCCAGCACGGCGACGCCGCGGTGATGACCGTGGCCGCGTTCGTCGGCGTCCTGGCCGGCCTGGTCGCCCGGGTCGGGCTGCGCTTCATCTACATCGGCGGCCGGGCCCGCGGCCTGTGGCACATCATCGTCGCGGCCATCGGCCTGATCGCGCTGGCCGCCGCCACCTGGTTCGCCTCCCTGGTCCTGACCCGCTCGCTGTCCCGCTACCGCGAGTTCGCCGCCGACCGCTCGGCCGCGCAGCTCACCGGCAACCCCTCGGCCCTGGCCTCGGCCCTGACGAAGGTCGAGGCGAAGGTGCGCGGCGGCGGTGGCATCCCGCAGGCCGACCTGCGCCGGGCCGGCGCTCTGAACGCCTTCTACTTCGCCCCGGTGAGCGCCGCGAAGACCACCGCGCATCACATGCTCTCCACGCATCCGACAACGCAGGCGCGTCTGGACCGGCTGACGAAGATGTCCGCTCAGATGTCAAAGAACGACTGAAACTACACGTTCGGTCGGTGACGGCCGGGTCACGCCTCTCGGCGGGCCCGGCCGTCGCCGTTGTCGCCGTCAGTACCTTTACGCAGCCCTTGCGCAGGGCCGGAGCGCGACCATCGCAGTACTCACCCCTGATAACAACTCATTGATTTCAAGGTCCCCAAGGTCACAGACTGATCAAATACGAATGTTCGAGCCTTTTGATTAATGCCTGCTATGCTTCGCGGGTTTTCCGAGCCGCTCCACCTCCCTGAACTATGCAAGCATTCGGAAGGACTCGCGCCATGACCGAGAGCCAGACCCAGTCCCAGTGGGAGCGCGTCGGCGGGGAGCCGGCCGTCAAGGCCGTGCTGGACCGCTTCTACGAGGGCGTGCTCGACGAGCCGCAGCTCTCCGGCTTCTTCGAGAACGTCGCAGTGGACGACATCAAGCCGCACCTGGCGGAGGTGCTCAAGGTCGTGCTCGGCGGCCCCGGCGCCCGCACCGACATAGACCTGGCGAGCTACCTCACCGAGGCGCACTCCGACCTGGGTGTCTCCGAGTCCGACTTCGAGCTGACCGGCAAGGTCCTGCTGGACACGCTGGAGGAGTTCGACGTTCCGGCCGACATCGTCGAGACCATAGAAGATGTGCTGGCGACGGTGCAGCCCTTCGTGGTGGCCGCGTAGTCGTGGTGGATCCGCACCTCCTGCGCGCCTCCTGGGCGAAGGTCGCCCAGTACGGGGAGCAGGTGCCGCTGTTCTTCTACGGCCACCTGTTCCTCAGCCACCCCGAGGTGCGCTCGATGTTCCCGCCTTCCATGGCGGCACAGCGCGACCGACTGGTCGCCGCCCTCGGAGCCGTCGTGGCCAACGTCGACAACCTCGACGCGGCCGTGCCGTTCCTGCAGGGCCTGGGCCGGGACCACCGCAAGTTCGCGGTGGAGCCCGGCCACTACCCCGCGGTCGGAGCGAGTCTGCTGGCCACCCTGGAGCAGTTCCTGGGGCCGGACTGGACGCCGGCGGTCGCCGAGTCCTGGACCGCGGCCTACGGCATCGTCGCCGGCGTGATGACCGACGCCGCCGCCGCGGCCGCGGAGAACACCCCGCCGTGGTGGGAGGCCGAGGTCGTGGCGCACGAGGTGCTCGGCGGCCGGCGCGACATCGCGCGGGTCACCATCGCCACCCGGCAGCCCTATCCCTACGCCGCCGGCCAGTCCATGACGCTGGAGACGGCGATGGCGCCGGCCCGCTGGCGCTTCTACACCCCGGCCAACCCGCCCCGCCAGGACGGGTTGATCGAGCTGCACGTCAAATTGATCGGCACGGTCTCCTGGCAGCTGGTGAACGTCATGGGCGTGGGCGACCGGCTGCGCCTGGGCCCGCCGGTGGGCCGCCAGCTCACCCTGGCCTCCACCGCGCCGGGCACCGACCTGCTGCTGATCGCCGGCAGCACCGGGATCGCCCCGCTGCGCGCGATCGTCGAGGAGCTGGCGCTGACGCCCGACCACGGACGGCACGTCAGCGTCTTCTACGGCGCCCGCATCGCCAGCGACCTGTACGACCTGCCGCGCCTGGAACAGCTGGCCGCGCACCACGCCTGGCTCAGCGTGATCCCGGTGGTCTCCGACGACGCCGCCTGGGAGGGCCGGCACGGCCTGGTCGGCGACGCCGCGGCGGCCTACGGGAACTGGCCCGGCCACGAGGTCTTCATCGTCGGTTCGGCCGGGATGTGCGAGCACGCCGCGGCCCGGTTGAAGGAAGCGGGAGTGATCCCGGGGGCCATCCACCTGGAGGAGAGTCAGCCGTGAGCTTCAATGAGTACGACGGAGGACCGGGCGGCGCAGGCGCCCGGCGTCCGGAACGGCTCAGCGCCGAGCAGATCGACGCCTGGGAGTTCCCGCGCGCCGGCCTGACCCACCGCGGCTTCGACGAGGAGGGCGTGCTCCGCTTCAAGCGGCGCGTGCTCGGCGAGCTGCAGGCGGCCGCGCAGATCGAGACCGAGCTGCGGCAGCGCAACGACGAGCTGACCAACCAGCTGCGCACCTCCTACGCCGGCAGCGACCCGGCCAACGGCGGGGCCGCGGCGGCGCCCTCGGCGCCCACGGCCTTCGCCCCGGAGCAGCGGGTCACCGCCGCCGCGGTCAACGCGATCGCGATGGCGCAGCGCCAGGCCGAGGAGCAGATCCGCGCGGCCGAGGAGTACGTCCGCAACGTCACGGAGTACGCCCGCAACCAGTACGCGGTCACGGTGAACGAGGGACACCGGCAGGGACTGTTGGCTGCGGAGTCGGCGTTCCAGCGGCGCAGCGAACAGCTCTCGACCAGCCTGAAGTCGCTGGAACAGCAGTTGGAGTTCCTCAAGGCGTTCGGCGTCGCCTTCGGCGTGCAGGTGGAGGGCGCGCTGGAGAAGGCGCGCGAGGAAGTACACGTGATGATCAAGAACATCCACCAGGCCTTCGACGCGCTCAGCCGGAACCCGCCGGCCGGCGCGGGCGCCCCGCCGGCCGGCATGCCCGGCATGGCCGGCGTCGCCGGCTATCACGCCGGCTCCGCACTGCCGGGTACCGCCTGACACTGGTCACCGCACGACCAGGCACGCCCGCGCACCCCTGCCTAGGCTGGGAGCCATGACGACAAAGGTTGCTTTCCTGGGGCTGGGGGCGATGGGCGCGCCGATGGCGGCACGCGTCATCGGCGCCGGCCACGAGGTCGTGGTGTGGAACCGGACCGCCGCGCGCACCGAACCGCTGGTCGCGCTCGGCGCGAGCGCGGCGGCCGACCCGGCCGAGGCGGCGGCCGGCGCCGAGTTCGTGGTGACGATGCTGTCCGACCCGGCCGCGGTGGCGGCGGTGGCCGAGGCCTTCGCCGGCGCGCTGCGCCCGGACGCGGTGCTGGTCGAGATGTCCACGATCGGCCCGGACGGGACCGAGCGGATCAGAGAGCTGATCCCGGCCTCGGTCGGCCTGGTCGACGCCCCGGTGATGGGCAGTGTGGACCGCGCCGAGAGCGGAACGCTGGCGGTACTGGCCGGCGGCACCCCGGAGGACCTCGCGCGCGTGGCCGACCTGCTGAGGCTGTTCGGCAGCGTCACCGACTGCGGCGGGCCCGGCAGCGGCTCGGCCCGCAAGCTGGTGCTGATCAGCGGCATCGTCGCCGGGGTGGCCGTGGTCGGCGAGACGCTGGCGCTGGCCGAGCGGCTGGGCGTGGCCGATCCGCGCGCGGTGCTGGAGGGAAGTCCGCTCGGCCCTCTGGTGGCCCGGGCCTTCGCCACCGGCGTCGACTTCTCCGCCGAGATGGCCGCCAAGGACCTGCGGCTGGCCGGCGAGGTCCTGGACCTGCCGGTGATCGCCGCCGCGCAGCGCGCGCTGGAGTCGGTGCCGGATGCCGACGCCGATCTCGGCGAAGCGGTGCGGGCGCTGAACGCGAAGCGCTGAGTCGGGCCGCATGGGACGGCTGGGCGGCTCGGCGGCTCGGCGGCTGGGCAGCTCGGCGGCTGGCCGGCTGGCCGGCTCGGCGGCTCGGTCTGCCGGCCACAGCCAGGCGGGCACGAGGTCGGGCCGCCCCGAAACAGCGGCCCGGCCCCGTGCGTTCAGGGTGCGCCTGCTTCTACTCGCTGTCGACCACGGTCCCGGATGCCAAGAGCGCGCGGTACGGGAGCCGCAGGGTCCCGTCCTCGTCCGTCATCTCGGCGGCGACCCGCAGATAGTTCTCGTGGAAGGCGGCGCGGACCTCGGAAGTCTGCGCCTGGTAGGTCCGGCCGGACGGCCCGACGCCGGACCCCATCGACATCCACCACTCCTGCGCGGTGGTGAGGTGGTCCCAGTCGATGACGCTGGTGGTGACGTCGGCCAGTCCCACCTCGCGGAACAGCCCGGCCAGGCCCTCCTCGGTGCGCGGGTAGTCGTCGGCGAGGACCAGCGGCGGCATCTGCCGCGGGATCCAGCCCCGGGTCGCCGCCCCGGTCCGGGAGAACAGGCTCCGCCCGGCGGAACGCTCCGCGGGCCACAGCGTGAAGGCCACACGCCCGCCCGGCTTGGCCACGTCCCGCAGCGCCCGCAGCGCGACCTTCGGCCGCCCGAAGTGGTCGAGCACGAAGTTGCCGGCCACGGCGTCGAAGGTCCCCGGCTCGAACGGCAGGTCCGGCACCACCGCCAGCAGGAACTCCGCCTCCGGCGCCTTCATCCGCGCCAGGTCGAGCATCGAGGGCTCGGCGTCGACGGCCGTCACCCCGGCCCCGCGCGCCACGGCGGCCCGGGCGACGGTGCCGGTCCCGGTGCCCACGTCCAGCAGAGTGCGGCCGGCCGCGACCCCGGCGGCGTCGAGCAGGGCGGGGATCGTGTGCGCGCACAAGGAGGCGTAGACGGCGTCGTAGCCGGAACCGGCGTCGGCCCACAGCACGCGCTCCGCCTCGTCGAAGGTCTGGATTGCGGAGGATGTCGATGGATCTTCGGGCTTGGACACGCCGGTAGCCTAGCGGGATGCGCGCACACCAACGGGTGGCTTCCCGCAACGCCAGGTTCCAGCAATGGCAGACCCTGCTCACCAACCGGCAGAAGCGTCAGCGCGCGGGCCGCTTCCTCGTCCAGGGCGTCAGGCCGCTGACACTGGCCGCGGAACAGGGCTGGGGCATCGAGGAACTGCTGGTCGACGCCGACCGCCGGCTGTCCCGCTGGGCCGAGGAGTACATCGACGCCGTGGCCGTCGCCGACGCCGAGGTGATCGCGCTGCCCGGCGACATGCTGGCCGAACTCGGCGAGAAGGACCAGGACGCGGCCCCGGAACTGCTCGCCGTGGTCGCCATGCCCCCGGACGACCTCGCCCGCGTCCGCCTGACCGACCGCTTCCTCGGCGTGGCCTTCGACCGCCCGACCCAACCGGGCAATCTCGGCACCCTGATCCGCTCCGCGGACGCCTTCGGCGCCGACGGCGTCGTGGTCACCGGCCACGCCGCCGACGTCTACGACCCGCGCACCGTGCGCGCCAGCACCGGCTCGCTGTTCGGCCTGCCGACGGTGCGCACGCCGTCCCACCGCGAGGTCCTGGAGTGGCTGAGCGGAACCGGCGTGACCGTCGTCGGCACCGACGAGGACGGCGACACCGACATCGAGGACTACGACTTCGGCGCCCCGACGCTGATCGTGGTCGGCAACGAGACCGTGGGGATGAGCACCGGCTGGCGCGAGGCCTGCGACCGGGTGCTGAGCATCCCGATGAGCGGGACGGCGAGTTCGCTGAACGCCGCCAACGCCGCCACGGTGGTGCTGTACGAGGCGGCGCGGCAGCGAAGAGCGGCGAAGTAGAGCCGTCGGAGGCCGGGCTCACCTCGGCGGTCGCGCGTCCTACGCCGAGAACTCCGCCACGACCTCGATCTCGCCGACGATCGAGGCGTTGAACGCGTCGAGTTCGTCGGCGGGGACCCACAGCTCCAGGTGCTCCGCGCCGCCGGCCGTCTGCGTCGGGTACGCACGCGCGGTCGGTGTCGCGACCCGGAAGCGGGTGACGTAGCCGGATCCGGAGGCTGCGACGTTCCAGTCCCGCGCGATCGTCGCGGCGTAGCGCTCGTTCAGCACGGGGTAGAAGATCGGCTGGTCCGCGAGGCGCGGCGGCCACGCCTTGAACCCGTCGGCGCGCAGGAGCTCCAGTTCCTCGGGGCCGACCGGGCGCCACAGGGTCGTGGTGCCGTCGGCGTTCTCCCGCCGTCCGCGGCGGATCTCAGCCAGGAGCGCGGCGACGTGGCGGTCCTCGGCGTCCGCGACGAAATCAGCTTCGGCGACGAACGCCACCACCGCGTCCCCGCCGCTGAGCGACCGCAGCACCGCGATATTCGGGTGCGGGATGTCGGTACACGCCTCGCCCGGTTCGACCATCGCGATCGCCTCCGCGATCGCCGCGGCGGGCAGCGGATACGACCCGCTGCCGCCGCGGTACCCCACCACCGTGGCCACCGCCACGCCCGGAAGGAGGCCGCCGCGCACGTTCGCGCGCACCACGGCGCCGTCCGGGGTCAGCAGCCCCCAGGCCGCCGGCTGCTCCCAGCCGAGGCGTTCCTCCATCGCGGCCCGGGCGGCGTTGATCGCCTCGACCGTCTCCCAGCGCTCAGTCACGGCGCCACGCTATCCATGCCCCGTCGCGGGAGCTATCCCAGCCCGTAGACCGCCGTCGCGGTCCCGCCGAACACCGCTTCGCGCTCCGCGTCGGTCAGCTCGGCCGTCAGCCGCATCGCGGTTTCCACAACCTGTGGATAGCCCGCGCCGAGTGTGCTCACCGGCCAGTCGCTGCCGAACATCACGCGCTCGGGCCCGAACGCCTCCAGCACCACGTCGGCGTAGGGCCGCAGGTCCGCGACCGTCCAGCGCTCCAGGTCCGCCTCGGTCACCAGGCCGGACAGCTTGCACGAGACGTTCGGCAATTCTGCCAGGGCCCTGATATCGGCGGCCCACGGCTCGCGCGCGCCGGACGCGATCGGCGGCTTGCCCAGGTGATCCAGGACGAAGCGGAGGTCCGGCACCGCGTGCGCGACGGCCGTGCAGGCCGGGATCTGGTCGGCGCGCACGATCAGGTCGAAGGCCAGCCCGGTCGGCGCGAGCCGGCGCAGGCCCCGGAGCGTGTCCGGCTCGGTGAGCCACGCGCCGTCCGGCAGCTCCTGCACCTGGTGCCGGATGCCCACCAGCCACCGTCCGCCGACGCCGGACAGCAGTTCGCTCAGCCGCTCGCCGAAGGTCGGCGCGGTGACGTCGGTCCAGCCCACCACCCCGGCGATGAGATCCGATGTCTCGGCCAGCTCCAGCATCTCCGGGGTCTCGTCGACCGCGTGGATGGTCTGCACCAGCACGGTCGCCGAGACGCCGGCCGCCGCGGCCAGCGGCTCCAGGTCGGCCAGGTGGAAACTGCGGCGCAGCGCCGGCAGATCCTCGGTCCACGGCTGGTCCCGGACGCTGAGATCCCACAGGTGGTGGTGCGCGTCGACGATCCGCATCCTCAGGCCTCCGGCAGTTCGAAAAGCTGGGGCAGTTCAAAAATCACCGGCAGCGGCTCGTCCCCGCCGGCGAGCGAGAAGTCCCGGAACACCCCGACCCGCGCCTGCCACGCGCGGTCGGCCTCCTTGTCGGCCATGAACGCCTTCAGCGCTTCCCAGTCCTCGCACTCGACCAGGTGGAACAGGTCCACCCCGTTGCGCCAGATCGTCCACGCTGTACAGCCGCCGGCCCGCAGCAGATCCGGGATCTCCGGCGGGATGTCGTCGTGCGCTTGCTCGTACCCTGTGACGCCCTCGGGCTTCAGCCGGGTGTGGATGGCGACCCGCACCTGGAACCCCCACTCCTGCGAGACATCGGATCTTTCACTGATCGGCCGCCGAGTCTAGTGCCTGTTTGCGTCGGGGGAAACGAACACGTCCAATGGCTCAGGTGAGGGACCGAACCCCGGTCAGGGACCACGCCGCGCGCCTCGTCCGCTTCCAGCGCATCGAGATCGACGCCACGCGGCTGGTGCTGTCCGGGATCGCGCTGGCGCTGCCGGTCGCGGTCGGCGCGGCGACCGGCCACGTGGCCGAGGGCCTGACCGCGGTCATGGGCGCGCTGCTGGTCAGTTCGGCCGGGCACGAGGGCGGCTGGCGGGCCCGGTGCGTCGACCTGGGCGCGACGGCGGCGGTCGGCGCGCTGGTGGTCTGGCTCGGGGCGGTGCTCGGCGCGCAGGGCGGCGTGGCCGGCGTCTGGATCGTGGCGGTGGCCTTCGCGGCGGCGCTGGTCGGCGGCATCGGGACGCTGGAGGCGCGGATCGCCGCGAACGCGACGGTGTTCACCGTCATCGGCGCGCACCTGGGCACGGGCCCTGAGTCGCCCCGGCACATCCTGCTGTACGTCGTGCTGGGTATGGCGGCGGCCGCCGCGCTCACCCTCGGCACGCACGCCCTCGGCCGTGCGCTGTCACCGCTGCGGCGCAGGGAGCTGGAGGGGCCGCCGGGGCCGGAGTGGCCGTTCCGGCGCAGCGTGCCGAAGTGGCGGGCCGGGCTGCGGACCTGGCACGGCTGGCAGTACGCGGTGCGCCTGACCGCGTCGATGGCGGTGGCCGAGGTGGTCGCGCAGTTCCGGCCCGGCGCGCACGCCTACTGGATCGCGCTGACGGTGTCGCTGGTGGTCCTGCGCGACGAGGCCGCGGCGCCGATGCGCGCGCTGGAGCGCGGCCTGGGCACCACGATCGGCGTGCTGGTCGGCGGCGGGCTGATCGGGGTGCTGCCGACCTGGGGCATCGTGGCGCTGATCGGCGTGATCGGGGCGGTGCGGCCGTATCTGAAACTGGCCAACTACACCGCCTACGCCGCGGTGATGACCCCGCTGATCACGATGCTGAACGAGCTCGGCGACGACATCTCCTGGGCGGTGCTGCGCGAGCGCGTGCTGGACACGCTGATCGGCTGCGCGGTCGGGCTGTGCGTGGGCTATCTGCCGTGGCGGATGTGGTCAAGCAGACAGCGCTGAAGGATAGGGGAACCTAACCTCGCGGAATACGATCTCCTCATACCCGGTTGAAGTGTTTGTTCAACTTTCAACCAACAGAAGGGTCCCATCGTGAGCCAGATGCAGTTCGGCGTCTTCACCGTCGGAGACGTGACGCCCGACCCCACGACGGGCCGCGCGCCGACCGAGCACGAGCGCATCAAGGCCATGGCCGCCATCGCCGAGCACGCCGAGCAGGCCGGCCTGGACGTCTTCGCCACCGGCGAGCACCACAACCCGCCGTTCGTCCCCTCCTCCCCGACCACGCTGCTGGGCTGGATCGCCAGCCGCACCTCCAAGCTGCTGCTGAGCACCGCGACCACGCTGATCACCACCAACGACCCGGTGAAGATCGCCGAGGACTACGCGATGCTGCAGCACCTGGCCGACGGCCGCGTGGACCTGACCCTGGGCCGCGGCAACACCGGCCCGGTGTACCCGTGGTTCGGCAAGGACATCCGCGACGGCATCGACCTGGCCCTGGAGAACTACGCGCTGCTGCGCCGGCTGTGGGACGAGGACGTCGTCGACTGGTCCGGCCGCTTCCGCACCCCGCTGCAGGGCTTCACCTCCACGCCCCGGCCGCTGGACGGCGTCCCGCCGTTCGTCTGGCACGGCTCGATCCGCTCCCCCGAGATCGCCGAGCAGGCCGCGTACTATGGGGACGGTTTCTTCCACAACAACATCTTCTGGCCGAAGGAACACACGCAGCGCATGGTCGCGCTGTACCGCCGGCGCTTCGCGCACTACGGGCACGGCACCGAGCAGCAGGCGATCGTCGGATTGGGCGGCCAGGTCTTCATGCGCAAGAACTCGCAGGACGCGGTCCGCGAGTTCCGGCCGTACTTCGACAACGCCCCGGTGTACGGCCACGGCCCCTCGCTGGAGGAGTTCACGGCCGAGACCCCGCTCACGGTGGGCACCCCGGAGCAGGTGATCGAGCGCACGCTGTCCTTCCGCGACTACGTCGGCGACTACCAGCGGCAGCTGTTCCTGCTCGACCACGCCGGCCTGCCGCTGAAGACGGTGCTGGAGCAGATCGACCTGCTGGGCGAGCAGGTGGTCCCGGTGCTGCGCAAGGAGTTCGCGATCGGCCGCCCGGCCGACGTGCCGGACGCCCCGACCCACGCGAGCCTGGCGGCCGGGTCCGCCGTGGACGAGGCGGGGACGGCCGGGACGCGGGATGATGAGCGGTCGGCTTTGTTCGACACGAAGGAGGCCATCGCACCGTGAGTGCTTACGAGGCGGCGAACAACGGGTTCGGCGACGAGGGCTTCACGCCGTCGGGCGGGAGCGCCTGGTTCGGCGGGCAGGCAAGCGCGCCGGTGAACGACGGCTCCGGTTTCGGCGACTCCGGTTTCGACGGCTCCGGTTTCGGCGAGGCGCCCGGCACGGGCTTCGCAGATCCCGGATTCGCCGACGGCGGCTACGCCAACGGCGGCGGCTTCGCAGACCTGCCCGGCCGCCCGGCCGCCGCCTCGAACGGCACCGCCTTCGCAGGCCACGGCTTCACCGACGGCGACGGCTTCCCGGAGCACTCCGACCTGCCCAGCCGCCCGGCCATCGGCACGAACGGCGCCGGCTCGAACGGCCTGGCCTACGCGGATCTCGGCTTCCCCGACATCCCCGCCCGCCCCACGTTCGCCGCCCCGCCCGCCACCGGCGCCCCCGATCCCGCCAGCAGCAGCGCCCTGCTCCCGGCCCTGGCCAACCCCGGCCCGCCGCGCCCCGGCCCGGCCGCCGACGTCCTGCGCCTGGTCGCCGTCACCGCGGGCCTGGGCCAGCCCTCGACCGCGCGCATCCTGGCCGACCGGCTGGCCGAGGCGGCGCGCGCCCGGCTCGGCGAGCGCGGGCGCCAGGTGCTGGTGGAGGTCCTGGAGCTGCGCGATCTGGCGCTGGACATCGCCGGCGCGATGGTCGCCGGCTTCCCCGGCGCCAAGCTGCGCGCCGCGCTGGACGCCGTGGAGGGCGCCGACGGCCTGATCGCCGTCAGCCCCATCTACACCGCCAGCTACAGCGGCCTGTTCAAGTCCTTCTTCGACGTCCTGGACAAGGACGCGCTCACCGGCAAGCCGACGCTGATAGCGGCCACCGGCGGCACCGCCCGCCACTCGCTGGCGCTGGATCACGCGCTGCGCCCGATGTTCGCCTACCTGCGTGCCTTCATCGTCCCGACCGCGGTGTTCGCCGCCTCGGAGGACTGGGCCTCGGCCGGGGAGGGCGCGCTGTTCGAGCGCATCGAGCGGGCCGGCGGCGAACTGGCCGGCCTGATGGCCGGCCAGCCGGCCGCCGCCCGCCGGCGCCGCGACGAGTTCGAGGACGTCGTGCCCTTCGAGCAGCGGATGGCGGCGCTCAGGTCCGGGATCTGAGATATCCCCTCACAACCGGGCCTTCCCCTCCAGCTTCGGCCACGTCAGCACCGCCGACCCCCACGCCAGCCCGGCGCCGATCGAGGTCAGCAGCACCCGCTGCCCGGCGGCCAGCCGGCCGGCGTCGTGCGCGTCGGCCAGCGCCAGCGGGATCGACGCCGCGACCGTGTTCCCCACGTCCTGGATGTTCGCGACCACGCGCTCCGCGCCGATCCCCAGCCGCTCGGCGACGCGGTGGATGATCCGGATGTTCGCCTGGTGCGGCACGAACCGCCGTACCGAGTCCGCCTCCCACTCGGCCTTGGCCAGCACCCGCCGGGAGGACTCCGTCATCTCCCGCACCGCCCGCTGGAACACCGCCGGCCCGTCCATGACCAAATACGGCCGCTGATTCGCCACCGGCATCCCCAGCCGGTCCCGCGCCCCGCCCGCCGGCACCTCCACGGCCGCCACCTGCGACCCGTCGCTGCCCAGATCGAACGCCCGCACCGCGCCGGGCTCGTCCGGCGTCCCGACCCGCAGCACCAGCGCTCCGGCGCCGTCGCCGAAGATCGCGGCGGTGAGCCGGTCCCCCGGGTCCACCAAGGTGGTGAACACGTCCGCGCCGATCACCAGCACCCGGTCGGCCATGTGCCCCCGGATCAGCGCGCTCCCCGTGGCCAGGGCGTGCACGAATCCCGCGCACACCGCGTTGACGTCGAACGCCGCGGTCCCGGTGTACCCCAGCCGCGAGGCCACCTCCGGCGCCGACGCCGGGCATAATCGGTCCGGGGTCGTGGTGGCCAGCAGCACCACGTCGAGCTCGCCGACCCCGGCCCCGGTGTCGGCCATCTCCAGCGCCCGGGCCCCGGCCTCCACCGCCAGGTCGACCGTGGACATCCCGTCGGCGACGTGGCGCCGGGCGATGCCGAGCCGCTCCCTGATCCACGCGTCGGACGTCGCCAACCGTGAGCTGAGTTCGATGTTGTCGACGGAGCGGGGCGGGACGCACCCGCCCACTCCCTGGACGACTGCCGCGCGTGTGGTCACGCGGTCGATTGTCCGTCGGGCGAACAGGACTCACATAGGACTTTCGCGGCCAATTCACCCGTAAGGTGCATAACCGGCTTGTTTCCGCCAGGTTCGCCATCCCATGGTGCTCACCATGGACTCCCCATGGATCTTCACCGCCTTCCGCGCCCCCGCCGATCCGGGCGCGGCCCCCGAGGCCCTTCAGGAGGTACGGCATCTGCGCGCCCGCATCCTGTTCGACCAGGGCCGGCGGCCGGCCTTCGGCAGCCATGCCGGCGACCACCCCGACGCCCAGCCGCAGGACCACGGCGCCTGGCACTTCGCGGCCCGGCGCGGCCACGACGGCGTGCACGGCCCCCCGCTGGGGTATGTCCGGCTCCTGACACCCGCGAGCGCTTCCCTTTACCAGTCCAGGGAATTCCTGGGGGGCGACCGCTATGACGAAGTCCTGCGCACCGAGGGCCTGGCCCCCGGGACAGTGTTCGAACACAGCCGGCTGGTCGTCGAGCACCGGGCCCGCAAGCTGGGCCTGGGCCTGCACCTGAACGCGCTGGCCGTGGCCGCCGCGCACGAACTCGGCGCCGCGGCGATGATCGGCACCTCCGGCACCGCCGAAGGCCAGGACCGCTTCCACGCCCGCTTCGGCTTCCACCCGGTCCCCGGCACCCGGCGCTACGCCGAGCAGTACACCGAGGACGTCGTCATCCTGCTGCACCGGTCCGCCGAGGGCGCCGGCGAGCACACCGCCCTGGTCGACGACTACCGGCTGCTGTTCCGCTACGACCTGATGGACCAGGGCTGCCCCGCCGAGCCGGCCCGCACCGGACAAGGACCCTCATTCACCGTCCCGCGCCGCGGACCGGTCTGGCGCGACGCCCCGCCGCGCCGCCTCACCGCGATCGGCCCGGCGGACCCGCACCGCTGGAAGCCGGTCCTGTTCGAGCCGGCCCGGCACGACGACCGGGTGGCGATGGGCTCGCTGCTGGATACCGGCGCGGTCCGCGAGGTCGCCGACACCATCGAGGACCAGTTGGAGGAGCTGATCCGGGCCCGGGACCCCGGGCACGTCCCGGACCCCGACGCGCTGGCCGCGGCCCGCCGGGACCAGCTGGCCGGCGCCCGGCCCTGGGAATACGGCACCTGGGCCTGGTACCCGTGGTCCGGCCGCCTGGTGCACGTCCTGCCGCGCGAGGAGTTCCGGCTGGTCCGCACCGACCGCAACCGCGGCAAGATCGACCGGCCCGAGCAGCGCCGGCTGCTGGACAAGCGGATCGGCGTCATCGGCCTGTCGGTCGGCAACAGCGCCGCCCTGACCCTGGCCCAGGAAGGCGTCGCGGGGGCCTTCAAACTGGCCGACTTCGACACCCTGAGCGTGTCCAACCTCAACCGGCTGCGCGCCGGCCTGCACCAGATCGGGGTGAACAAGGCCGTGATCGCGGCCCGGCAGATGTTCGAGATCGACCCGTATCTGGACATCGAGATCTTCCCCGCCGGCCTGACCGAGGACACGGTGAAGGAGTTCTTCCTGGGCGGCCATGGTCCGATCGACCTGCTCGTCGAGGAATGCGACACCCCGTGGGTGAAGCTCGCCGCCCGCGAGGCCGCCCGGGACCTGGGCGTGCCGGTGGTGATGGACGCCAACGACCGCGGCCTGCTGGACGTCGAGCGCTTCGACCGCGAGCCGCACCGGCCGCTGTTGCACGGCCGGCTGGGGCGGCTCGGCCCCGACGACTGCCTGAACCTGACCTTCGACGAGCGCGTGGAGCTGATCCTGGCCATGGTGGACGCCGACCGGATCTCCCCGGCGCTGGCCGCGAGCATCCCGAAGATCGGCCGCACGCTGAGCAGCTGGCCGCAGCTCGCCTCCGGGGTGGCGCTCGGGGGCGCGCTGGTCACCGAGGCCGCCCGGCGGATCCTGCTCGGCGGTCCCTGTGCGTCCGGCCGGTTCTACGTCGATCTGGAGAAGCTGATCGCGCCGGACCGGGATGTGTCGGGCGACGCTGCTCAGGCAGCCGTCAGCTTGCCCAGCGCCCCGTAGAACCAGACGTTCTCCGCGCCGACGGCGTCCTCGGCCTTGTCGGGACGCCAGGCCGGCAGGTTCACGATGCCCGGGTCGACGATGCGGAAGCCCTCGAAGAACCCGGCGATCTGCTCGCGCGTGCGCGGCGAGGGGTTCTTCATCACCGCCTGGTACTGGCTCTGGACGCTGCGGACCAGATCGCCGGTGGCACCGTCGATCGTGGCGTGCGTCAGCGCCAGGTAGCTGCCCGGCGCCAACATCCGCCGATAGGTCTGCAGGACGCCGGCCGGATCGTCGGCGTCGTCCACGAAGTGCCAGGCGGCCAGGGCCGTGAGCCCCACCGGCTTGTCGAAGTCGATCAGCGACTTGACGGTGGGGTCGCCCAGCACCCGCTCGGCGTCGACCATGTCGGCCAGCACCGCGCCGGCGTTGTCGTTCCCGCGCAGGATGTAGTTGCTGTGGCTCACCGCGGGCGGGTCGTTGTCGATGTAGACGACCCGCGCGGCCGGGTCCACGGCGTGCGCGAGTTCGTGCACGTAGCTCTGGGTCGGGATCCCGCTGCCCAGGTCCAGGAACTGCCGGACGCCGTCGTCCAGCATCACCCTGATGGCCCGGGCCAGGAAGAGGCGGTTCTGCTGCAGGATCATGCGGCCGTTGGGCTCGATGGCCAGCAGCTGCCGCCCGAAGTCCCGGTCGGGGGCGAAGTTGTGCTTGCCGCCGAGCAGGAAGTCGTACAGCCGCGCGACGCTGAACACGTCGGTGTCGATGTTCGACGGGAGGTCGTCGAAGATCGCGTCCACGTCGGTGCCGGCGGGCGCTCCGGTCGGGTCGGTCATCGTCTTCGTGCTCCTTGGGGAAGTCGGAGGGCCGGTGCGGCGCCGGCAGAGCGGCAAATCGCCGCAACCCACCATCTAGGCTTGCACTTTTCCCTGGCCGGCCGCTGCCGTTTCGCGGCCTTTATAAGACCTCTTCCACAGAATTCCTCGGCCCGGTGCCGTTGCCGGCGGCGCCGCGCTGCTTGCTGTACCGGTCCAACCGCACGTCAAGCGCCTGCACGACGGTCTCGCCGTCGTACGGTCGCAGCTGCGAGCGGGCCCGGTTCATCTCGGTCGTGAGTCGCACCGACCCGGCGAGGGTGGCCATCCGCGCCGCCTCGGCCAGCGCCGCGCACGCCGCCGGCACGTCGCCGAACTGCACCTGGGCCTGAGCCCGCCGGGCCAGCGCCATCGCGTTGTTGTGCAGGTAGGCCGGGTTGAACCGCTGCTGCGCCAGGGCCCCGGCGTCGGCGGCCTCCACGGGGTGCCCCAGAAGCAGGTGGCACTCGCTCTCCCGGGCCCAGTAGAACGACGGGCCGTAGAACCCCCAGCGCTCGGCGGCCGGCTCGGCCCAGTCGATGCGCTGCATCTGCCGCCGCTCGCGCTCCAGGGCCGCCAGGCTCCGGGCGCCCTGGCCGGCCGAGGCGTAGACCCGGGCGGTCATGTCGGCGGCGTAGGCCTTGGCCCGGCGGCTGGGGCTGCGCTTGGCCGCCTCCTCGGCGGCCTGGGCGTGATCGATGGCGGTCTGGTGGTCGCCGGCGGACATGCTCAGGTGCGCCTGCGCGGCCAGGACGTTCGCCGCCAGCTCGTAGTCGTCGGCCTGGTAGGCGGCCTTGCGCGCGTCGTCGTAGTAGAACCGGGCCGCCTCGTCCTGGCCCATGTTGAACATCATCCAGCCGAGCAGGTGCGCCAGGTCGCCGTAGACGACCCAGGCCTGGCCGGTGAGCCCGGGAGGGGCGTCCTTGACCACGGCCTCCATCATCGCGCGGACCGCGAGCCCGGTCTGGACCGTCGCGGACGGCCCCAGGGCGGCGTTCTGCTGGCGCAGGCCGCCGACGATCAGCCCGGTGTTCTCCACCATGGCCGGGTCCACCCGGCCGGCCGGGGTCGGCAGCACCGCCTCGCCGGCCAGCGGCGCGGCCGCGGCGACCGCGAACAGGCTGCTGAGATTCAGCAGCGCCGAGCGCCGGGACAGGCTGTTGCCGCCGTCCGGCGGCTCCATCAGGGAGCTGATGTCAGCGGCGGTGGACATCGAGGACAACAGCTCGCCGGGGTTCGCGCCGAGGTCGTCGTACACCGGCTTGACCGGGGGCGCGCCGAAGTACGGGTCGAACCGCACCTCGGGGTTCGGCGCCGCAGCCGCAAGTGCGTACGGCTGCGGGGCCTGGCGGGGCGGCGGCAGCAGCCCGCCGGCCGGACCCGGCTCGCGGATCTGGCTGAACACCGGCCGCTTCTTGGCGCCGTAGTCGTCCAGATCGGACAGCAGGTCCGCGACGCTGCACTCGTACAGCTGCGCCATCCGGTCCAGGACCTCCAGCGACGGCGCGTAGCCGGTGGAGCTGGGCCAGGCCTCCCAGTAGGAGAAGTTCTTGAAGGTCTTCGGGTCGTCCGGCCAACGCCGGTTCCACCGCTCCGCGGCCTCCGGCTGGGTCCAGCCGCGGGCCTGGCGCAGCGCGACACGCGCGTTGACGTGGAACCGTTTCTGGAACTCCCGGCCGATGTCGGCCCAGGACTTGTCGGCGGCCCGCAGCTGCTCGGCCATCTGGGCCTGGATCTGCTTCAGGCTCCTGGGTTTCCTGCTCATCCTCTGGCGATCCCTGCCTCGGCGGGCGGCCCTCACCGTCCGGACCCGTCACGCTTTCCGTACCTCGAATGTGACGCGCCGCCACGCCCGCCACGGGACCGGACCCTTTTCCTCCCAGCCTCGCCGGGAGAAAATGTCGGTTGCCGCATTGTCCCATCGCCCAGCGCGATGATGGGAGCAGTCGCAGTAACCGTAGGCGGACTTCAGGAGGACTCGCCGTGCGAACGACTCAGGAGTCGGAGAACTGGGCGGTCGAGTTCATCCGGACCGACGGGGAGAAGCAGTCGCTCTCCGTCGAGGACGGGTTCACCTCCCGCGGAGACGCCGAATACTACGGCCAGTGCACGTGGTCCTCGCCCGGCGGGCGGGGCATCGAGCTGGTGCGGGTGCGGCAGCTGCCGCGCGGCCCGTGGATGCCGGTGGCGCCGGCGTCGGTATGCGGGGGGATCCGCCTATAGCGCTGTGCGCCTTCCGGGGGGATACCGGTGTGCGTCCGCAGTCCGCACGCCGGTTCGGGGATCCCAGCCCGTCCGGGCGGTTTCGTGATCGAGCCGGCCCGGACGGGCTTTTTGGCGCCCTGACGGTGACAGAGCCGCCGCGCTCCCCAAGCCCAGGGAGCGCGACGGCCGTCAGAACCCTATATCGAACGAGACCCTATTTCCCCCGCTCAGCCAGCTGCTCGGCGTACAGACTCGTCGGCAGCACATGCGACCCGGCCGACTCGACCTGCCCGTCGCTCCCGGCCGCCAACGCGCCGGTGCACCCGACGGCCCAGTTGTGCGCGGTCGGCGGCTCCATGAGCGTCAGGCCGGTGGTCCCGCAGTTCCACGCGGTGCTGTTGGCGTCCCCCCAGCCGTGGCCGGAGCCCTCGCTGCCGTAGTCCTCCATGTTCAGCGAGCCCTGCAGGACGACGTCGTCGTACAGCGTGCCGCCGCCCCAGCGCTGATGGCCGCCGGAGTCGAAGGACGCCGAGTACGACGAGGGGATGAGCGTGGCCGTGCAGTCCGAATACACGTTGGGGCCGGACTGCCGCTGCTCGGTCTCGAAGGCGTGCACCTTCGAAGCGGTCACCTCGCAGTCCTGGATCAGGTTCTCCTGGCCCGACAGGGTGTAGCCGTTGGAGCGGGCCGAGGTGCCGGTCGTCACCATGTCCAGCGAACCGGTGTGCAGCACGGAGACCCGGCGGCTGGCGGCGGTGAGGCCGGCGGCGCCGTTCTGCCCGAAGTGCCAGCCGAAGACGTTGTCGACCCACGAGTCCTGCACCGCGTCGACCATCGCGAACTGCGAGTCGTAGAAGTCGGTGGCGTACTTCGGGTCGGTCGTCATCGCCTGGCCGTCGGCGGTCAGGTTCTCCAGGCCGACGTGGTCGATGCGCGGGAACGTGTACCTGTACACGAGCGCCTGCGTGTACTGCTTCTCCAACGCGGTGGTCAGCGGGGCGTCGATGGTGATCCGGTTGCCGGAGACCGCGGTGATCGTGCGCTCCGAGCGCAGGCTCCAGTTCGGCTTCCAGTCGCTCTGCATGCCGAGCGCGTCGATCCAGGCCTGCGTGGTCGGCCGTTCCACGACGACCTGGTCGCCGGCCTTCAGGCCGGAGGCGTCGTCCAGCGTGAGCGAGGTGCCGCCGACCGGGACGTAGGTGTCGGTGACCTTGGCCTGGGCCCCGACGACCGCGTAGGCCGCGGTCGAGCCGATGGTGACGAGGGTGCGCGCGGTCGCGCCGATGGCGACCAGGGTGGTGGCCGCGGCGTTCGTCGACGCGCCGCGCAGCACCACACCGCTTGCCGTGATGTGCAGCGAGCCGGCCAGCCGGAACGTGCCGGCGGCCAGTTGCACAGCGCCGCGGAAGCCCTGGGCGTTCAGCGGAAGCGCGGACACCTTGTCGATGGCCGCCTGGATGCTCTTGGTGTCGTCGCCGCCGGTGGGCTTGACCGAGTCCTTCGTCGCCACGCTCGGGATGGCGACGCCGCCGCCTTCGTAGCCGGCGGAGGAGTAGTCGGGGATCCGGTTGCCCTGGGCGTCGTGGCCGTAGCTCAGCTTGCCGCCGGCGAAGGAGATCCAGGAGCCGGTGAGGCCGGGCTGCGTCGCGGGCTTCGCGGGCGCCGCGTCGGCGAACTGTGCGACGGCGACACCGGTGCCGAGCACGACCGCGGCGATGGGTATGGCGAGACGATGGCGTCGGAGGAAGTCCAGCGGGGTCATGGGTTCGCAGTGTGACTGTTCACGGCGTAAGACCGCGGTAAAGAACCCTTACTCGCTGTCGGCGACCTCTTTCTCCAGATGCGCGAACACCTTCCCGAGCAGCGCGTTCAGCTGTTCCCGCTCGTCGGCGGCGAGCGGACCCAGGACCTCATCCTGGACTTCTTGAGCCTGCGCGGCCAACTCGGCGAGCAGCGCACGGCCGTCCTCGGTGAGCGTGACGCCGACCCGCCGGCGGTCCGCGGCGTCCCGGGCGCGCTCGACGGCCCCCGCGCCGGCCAGCTCGTCGACGATCTTGGCCAGGTCGCTGGGGTCGATCGCCAGCCGCAGCGCGAGGTCGCGCTGCACGTGCGGCCCGAAGTCGGCGAGCGCCGCCAGCACCGCGTGGTGCCACAGCCGCAGTCCGCGCTCGCCGAACCGCCCGGCCAGCCGGCTCCGCGCGATCTTGCCGGTCCGCGAGAGCAGGTAGGTGGTCAGGCCGGTCAGCGAGGGCGGCAGCGCCCGCAGGTCATCCATGGTATGACTATAGGCGCCGACCCATCATGGGTGAACACCCACTAGTTTGGAGGCACGATGGACGCGCTGCACTCCCGCCTGCTGGTGGCCCGTTTCGCGGAGATGTTCGACTTCTACCAGGCCGTCCTGCCCGAGATGCTCGGCGCGAAGCTGATCAAGGGCTCCCCGGCCGGCCCCTACGCCAACTGGGACGTCGAGGACCAGGCGGTCCTGATCCTGTTCGACCGCGCGACGATGGCCGCCGTCGCCGGCACCGCGGACCTGCCCGCGGCCGCGGCGCCGGCGCAGGACCACACGATGTTCGTGTGCCGGGTCGACGACGTCGACGCCGGGGCCGAGCTGTGCGTCCGGCACGGCGCGACCCTGGTGGTGGCGCCGACGGACCGGCCGGACTGGGGCCGGACGCTGCGGACCGCGCACCTGCGGGACCCGGAGGGGAACCTGATCGAGCTCCAGTCGTACGAGGGCTGATCCGCCGAGGGCTGATCCGCTAAGCCAGCGCCGCGGTCTGCCACTGCAAGGCCCGCGGCACGCCCCGAGCGTCGATCCGCGCCGTGTACAGCGCACCCTCCGGTCCGACCGCAGCGGCCACGACCAGGCCCTGCGCGTCGACGGCCAGCGAGGGCCGCAGGATCGGCCCGGGCCCGCTGTGCCAGCGGCGGACGCCGCCGGGGGCGCCGAGCTTCGGCTGCCAGACCACCTCGACCAGTCCGCGGCGGCCGCGCTGGGCCAGGAAGACCCCGCCGGCGTGCGGCTGGATCGCCACGACCCCGAACCCGCCCTGGCCGCCGAGCGTTCCGCCCGGCGGCCGCCAGGCGCCGCCGGCCGAGCGGGTCATGACGCTCAGGACGCCGGTGTCGGCGGCGCGGGCCGCCAGCAGCGCGGCACCGCCGCGCAGGGTGTGGACCGTGGGCGGGTCCCCCATCGGGGGCAGGGCCGTATGGGTGACCTGCGGCCCGCCGGAGGACCCGATGCGCCAGCTCCACAGCACGTGGCCGACGGCGTGGAGCTCGACGTCACCCTCCGGGGTGACCGCGGCGGTCAGGCCGTCCCGGACCCGGTGGCCGCCTATGTCCTGCCAGTCGGTCCAGCGCGCGCCCGGCGTGTTCAGGTCGCGGCGGCGCCAGGACACCGACATGTCGGCGTTGCGGACGAAGACGTGGAGCACGCCGCGCCCGTCGACCACCGCGGCCGGGCAGCCGACGTCGCCGCGGTCCTTGGTCGTCGCGCCGATCGGGGTGCCCAGGCCCGTCCACGGGGTGAAGCCGCCGTCGGGCCGCTCGCCGGCGACGACCACCTCCTGGGTCCAGGTCCCCCGATCGGGGTCGCTGGTGGCGCGCAGCCCGACGAGCTGCGCGCGGCCGTCGGGCGCCACTGCGACCACCAGATGAGGGGCCAGGGAGAAGGCGGTGTTCTGGTCGCGCTGGTCGCGCTGGCCGGCCGCGCCGCCTGCGCCGGCCCCACCGCCCGCACCGCTCGCACCGCCCTGGATCCCGACCCCGGACCCGAATCGTCCGCTCCCGGGCTTCGTCTCCGTCCACATCACCGCCTGCCCGCCGACCGCCGCGAAGGCCCGCAGCCGGCCGTCCGGCCCGGCCCGCAGCCAGTCGGTCGTCCCGACGTGGCGCAGGTTCGTACTCTGCGACCAACCCGGCCGGGCCGCGTCGCCGCCGACGGTGCGGTCGCCGCAGCCGACCGGGTCGCCGCACTTGCGCCGGTCGGCCCAGCCGTAGACGCCCAGCAGGCGCAGCTTCTCGCGGGCGCTGGACCCGCCGAGGTTGTGACGCCAGCGCGCGTTCCCGTAGCCGACGTACGCGTCCAACCGCACGGCCGAGGGACCCCGCCGGGCCCGGTGGTCGGCATAGGCCGCATAGGTGAACCAGGCGGTCGCGGTGTGGTCCTCGTTGTCGGTGTGGACGCCGGAGTCGGTGAGCCAGGCCCGCTCCTTCGGACCGGTACCGCGCCGCTCGGGATCGGGGTCCATGGTCCGCACGACGGTGGGCTGGAACCGGTCCATCAGGTCGGCGAGCGTGCCGACGAGCTGGTCGCGGGTGTAGACCCCGCCGGTTATCGCACTCTCGCTCGGCTGGAGCACCGGCCGGGTCGTGAGGGTGCCGCGGTAGAGCGCGGCCAGCGGCGTGTGGTTCTCGTCACCGGGGGTGGAGCCGGTGTAGCTGCCCATCGAGATGTCGAGGAAGACCAGCCGCACCCGCGGGTCGGCCTCCAGCTCGCAGAGCTCGGCCTCACCCCCGCGGGTGACCAGCACGCTACGCCGCCAGGGCGCGTCGTCATCCGCCCCAGCCATGCGCGCATAGGCCGAGCGCAGCCCGTGCTGCCGCGCGGCGGCGAAGGACGCACCGCCCCCGGCCTCGGCGGCCGTGAGCACGACCGTGGTCACCTCGCCGCCGGTGCGCACCGAGTCGGCGATGTCCGGGTTCATGAAGTAGAGGTCGTCATCCGGATGGGCGACGACCTGCATGAACGCGACCCGGCTGACGAGCCGGGCCGGACGGCTGACCATGTCGGCCTCGGCGTTGGTGACGGCGGTATCGGCACCGAGCGCGCCGAACGCCAGTGCTCCCATCCCGAGCAGCCCAAGCTCGCGACGAGACAAGTAAGGCACCTTGACTCCTGTGTGGCTGGATTCCCCGCAAACCATATTCGGGACGCGGGAGGAGGCCCGCGGGTTGCCTTCGGAGTCACTCGATACGGTCTGGAATCGAACGGACACACAGCGGCGCCCCCGATCCGGTCCGGATCGGGGGCGTACTCAAGACTCTTTCTGCAGGTGTCAGGCCTGTTCCACTTGCGTGGGCGTCAGACCTGTTCCGCTGCCGCGGATGTCAGACCTGGCCGGCCTTCTCCAGCGCACTGCAGCAGGTGTCCACGATGAGGCGGGTCACGACGTACGGGTCGACGTTGGCGTTCGGCCGCCGGTCCTCGATGTAGCCCTTCTTGTCCACCTCGACCTGCCACGGGATGCGCACCGAGGCACCGCGGTCGGAGACGCCGTAGCTGTACTCGCTCCACGGCGCGGTCTCGTGCTGCCCGGTGAGCCGCTCCTCGATCCCGGACCCGTACGCGCGCACGTGCTCCGCCGGCTTGTCCCCCTCACCCAGCGCCTCACACGCGGTGATGATCGGATCGTACGACTCCCGCATGGCCTTGGTGGAGAAGTTGGTGTGCGCCCCGGCGCCGTTCCAGTCCCCCTTCTGAGGCTTGGCATCGAACGAAACGGCGACCCCGAACTCCTCGGCGACCCGCAGCAGCAGATAGCGCGCGACCCACATGTGGTCGGCCACCTCCACCGGCCCGGCCGGCCCCACCTGGAACTCCCACTGCCCCGGCATGACCTCGGCATTGATCCCCGAAATCGTCAACCCGGCAGCCAGGCAGTAGTCCAGATGCCGCTCCACCAACTCCCGCCCGAAGACAGCGTCACCCCCGACCCCGCAGTAGTACGGCCCCTGCGGCGCCGGAAAACCCCCACCCTCCGGGAAACCCAAAGGCCGACCACCCCGGAACAGCGTGTACTCCTGCTCGATCCCGAACCACGCCTCCTGCTCAGCGAACCGCTCGGCAACCTCCCGAGCCTCCGCCCGCGTGTTGGAAGCATGAGGCGAGAAGTCGATGTCCTCCACCTCACACAGCACGAGCAACGACTCCCCACCCCGCACAGGATCGGCACACGTGAAAACCGGCCGCAGCACCCGGTCCGAAGAACGCCCCTCAGCCTGGCCCGTCGAAGACCCGTCGAACCCCCACACCCCCGGCACAGCCCCGTCAACCAGAATCCGCGTCTTCGACCGCAGCCCCGCCGTAGGCACAGCACCGTCAATCCAGATGTACTCAGCCTTGAAGACCATCCCGCACCTCACCAGACGAACCAATCAACCGAACACCCAGGACACCCCGCACGACCCGGCAACCCCCACCACCGAGCACCCCCACCATGACCACACCCCGAGTCCCCACCGTTTCGCCGGCGTTAACGCCACATCAACTGACCCACGATCACCCCCCGACAACCCACCGTGACCCCCGACACCCCCTCTGACCTGCACAAGCCACCCCCGCAGATACCGATTTTCGAGGAAGGCCATTGGGCGTGTACTATCGACAACGTCGCAAGCGCGCGTAGCTCAACGGATAGAGCATCTGACTACGGATCAGAAGGTTAGGGGTTCGAATCCCTTCGTGCGCACTCGCTAGAGCACCAACCCCAGGTCGATGACCTGGGGTTTTGTGTTTCCCGGGCTCGGCATATCGAACCGACTTCTGACTTCGATCATCAAAAGCCGGGGCATGTGTGAGCGTGATGTGAGCATGTGTCGAGAGGACCTGGGCTCTGGAGCCTTGTGTGCGCCCACGAGAGTGCTGCGCAATGCCTCCGAGACGCACCTGGTCGCTACCGCTCCGGCTGCTGTCGCGCCGTCCGTAGTGTGATGAACGGCTCTGCGACCTGCCTCTACCGCGCGGTTCCATCGGATGCCGCGCGTTACCGATGGTGGTAGCCGGGACCAGCGTGAGAGCCCAGGGGCTGCATAACGCCTGACCACGAACGGCCTTGGACAGAGGATCGCGACGACAGATTCTCCGCGGTGGCGATGGCTTCACCAGTCCGGGTTCTTGTCGCTCGGTTTCAGGGCAGTCTCGCGAGGCCGTGGCCATACTGGACTTTATGGGTGTGGACCGGCACGGGGTTAACGCGATCGACGTGTGCGGCAAGACTCTCCTGCTCACGGAGACCGGCGGAGGAACAGCAGTTCACCTCACGGCGGAGTCCGCTACAGCTGAGCCGGGACAAGGCGCCGTCCCGGACTACTACTTCGAGGAATCGGGCGGCGGTACGTCAGCTCTGAAACATAACTACGATAAGGCGGCCCTGGTAGAGCCGCGCTGGTCGGAGAAGACACTGTGCGGTCGACAGTGGGTCAGCATGGCAAGCGGAGAAGGTAGCCTGCTACACGAGTTCGACCAGCACGAGGTGTTCGCCCCGACGTGCAAACGCTGCCTGTCCCTGATGGACAACCTGTTTCCCGCCCCTACGCCGGACGACCGGCTCAAACTTGTGGTCCAGGTCGTCGCAGATCTTGTCCTCGAACACGGGTATGCAGAGATCCACGCGGTGCCCGGTGATCAGCAGTCCGCCCTGCGTGCGCAGGTCCGGTCGGCAGTGCGAAAACGCAGCGGCCATGGCACGAAGACTCACGTTTGCAAGAGCATGGTCATTTTCGTCTGCGATGAGATCTACGACCAGCATGCCGATGAACACGACCGCGATGCCGGCGAGGCCATGGAGCGTGTCATGGAAGCCGCTGCGACCGGCGGCGAGATCGTGCCGATCAGACCACGGGAGTGGCGAACATCGTGGGATGCCTGGAGCATCGGGTGATCCGCCGTCCGGCACAGCAGTACAAAGAAAGCGACCGACGGCTTAGCACGTTGTCGTTGCGGCGACCGGTTAGCGAATAACGCGGTCGCGTCTACTCTTCGGCCGCAGGAGAATCGGTCCGGTCTCACCCAACCGATCCCGCACACCTCCCCCTGGAGCGCGAAACAAATTCGCTTCGGGCGCGGCCAGGCTCACCCTATTGTTGACAGGCTGACACTGCAGCGGGGAGAGGGCCGTGGAGTTCGAGTCCTGGGATCAAATGCGCGAGCCCGACCAGCGAGCGCTGCGCTTCACCCCCTGGGGGCTCGGGCCACAGATGCGGCCGGAGGACAACGCGGATTACCTGCAGAAGGTCCTGGCCACGTTCGACCTGGCGCCACAGGTGGCCGAGGGTACGCAGCGTTCGTTCGACCGGCTGCGCGGCATCTTGCCCTACGGCATCCTGAACTACGAGATCTTCACCGCGGTCGCCGACCTCGCGCTACTAACTACCGAGCAGGCACTGCGCGACCGCTTCCTCGAACATCACCAAGGCACAGTCGTGTTCGTCGACCCCGCCGGAGTTAACCAAGCCTTCCCCGTCTCCACCTACGAGGATGTCTACCGCCTTGCGCAAAAGAAGGGGAAGGCGAACGCCGGGCTGATCGCCGCAGCCAAGAAGGCCAGCCGGCCAGTCCCCGCGCTGTGGGAACTGCGGGTCACTGCGGGCTCAATGCGCTTCGACGGGATGCTCTCCTCGCTGCGCGGCTGGGCTCGCCAATTGGGCCTACTGCTCGGGCAGCGCAACCGCCGGATCGAGGGTGTCCTGACCAAGCTGCGCAACGAAGTCGCCCACCCTGGCGGCTACAACCTGGACACCCCGGTCCAGGCGCTCTCGACGCTCTCCGACCTCGCCGAGATCATCAACCAGCTATGGGGGAAGCGTACGCCCGGCGGCCACCTGTACCCGACCCCGGTCCATCGCGACGTAACAGCGTTCGCCTGGCGTAGCGGTGACTTCATCTCCATGGCCGCCGAAAACGTCCAGCACGCCACCGACCTGGACGAGGACTATCAGTACGCAATCGCACTGGCCGTCACCGCCGGACCGCGCAGCGACCCGGACTTGCCGAGGTTCGACTCTCTCTACGAGACGACTGCCTACCCCGTCGACCTACTGTGGGGACCCGGCACCCGAACCCAGGCCATCGAATGGCTGGAGAACAACCGACCCGTACCGGATGAGTTTGACCACCTCGACCGGCTATTCTCGCTGCGCGCCGACGGCGGGCAGTTGTCCATGCCGAGGCGCCCTGAGATCGCCGCCGGACTGCCGCCCGAGGAACGGGACGGACGCTGGTACCTCGTGCGCGCGGACTACCCGAACGACGCCTTCACCCACGCGCGCAACCTCGAAGACGGCGCCACACGATGCGCAGCGACCGGTCCGTGTCGCGCCTGCCACGCTGAAACAGTGATCAGCGGCACCTTCGCCGAAACCGTCGCTGCTCTCAACCTCGAACCACTTACCCCACCTGTCCTACGCGGACCGTTTGCCGGTCCCCGCAGCATGCCCGCTGGTCCTACTCCGCCAATGTAACGAGACCACACCTACCCACTCCAGCTGACACCACCAGAAAACACAGCCCGCGCTCCGCTGAAACCGCCGAAGAGCGCGGGCTAAGTGGTCAGTCCTAGCTATCCGGCGAACTGGTCGGCGATGGCGTCGGCAGCACTCTTCTTCAGCTCATCTACTACAGAGGTGTACAAGTCGGCTGTGACGCCGACGGTGGAGTGGCCGAGCATCTCCGAGACGACCTTCATCGCTACCCCGGCGGACAGCGCGTGTGTTGCGGTGCCGTGCCGGAGATCGTGAAGGCGGATCGGCGGCAGCCCGGCCTCCCGGGCGAGGAGCTGGAATTGGTCGGTGACGTGGGCAGGATGCAGGGCGGTGCCATCGAAGTCGGTGAACACCAGCCCCGTGTCGGTCCAGTGCGGACCCTTGAACCGGGCTTGGGCTTCCTGGTCCAGCCGGTGGGTTTTGAGGGCCTTAACGACCGGGGCGGCGATCATGACGGTGCGCTCGCCGGCGTCAGTCTTCGGGTCGCCCTCCGTCGTGTCCCAGCCAACCTGAACGATCTGCTGCCGGATCTCAATGCTCGCCCCGTCCAGGTCGACGTCCTGCCATCGCAGGCCCACAGCCTCGCCGCGGCGCAGTCCGCAGTGTGCGATGAGCAGGTACAGCGCGAACAACCGGTGCTTGGCGGCGCGGTGCAGGAACGCGACAGTCTGCGGAGCGGTCCACACCATCACCGAACACGGGACATTCCCGGTTGCACGCCAGGCCTCGACACGGGCATCGGTCCACACCCGTGGCTTGGGACTGCGCCCGGACGGGAGTTTCACCAGTTTGGCGACGTTCAGGGTGACGATCTGCTGGTTGACGGCGTCGGTAAGCGCTGAGCGCAGCACGGCGCGGATGCGTTGGATGCTAGCGGCGTTCACCGGCCGCCGAAACGGCGGCTTTGTCGCGAGCTTGGCGCGGGCGTCGGCCGCTGCGGCCCTATCTTCGGCGTGCCAGGCCCGTTTGGCCTCGGAGACCAGGGCATGGCGCTCGATGTTGGCGGCCTCGATGGCGCGGGCGTCGGCGGCAATCTGCTCGAAGGCAAGACGGACGTGGACGGCGCGCAGCTTGTCGAGACGGTGGGCACCGAGGTGCGGGATCAGGTAGTTGCGGACCTGCTGCGAGTACAGAAGGTGGGTTGTGGGGCGCAGGTCGTTCTTCTTTGCCGCCAGCCACTCGTTCAGCCACTGCTCGACAGTGATGGTGACCTTCAGCGGGGCGCCGACAGAGGTTCGCCGTCGGATCTCGTCTGCGTCCGGCAACGGCGCCTTGGCCTTGATGCGCTCCCGAATCAGGTTCGCGATCAGGGCCTTGGCCACGGCCGGGTCCTCGTCGCCGTCGCCGATCGCCAGCAACTCGCGGACCTTGTCCAGGGCGGCCTCGGCGTCCTTGCGGGTGGCGTGGCCGCCCTGGCGGATGAAGGAGCGCTTGATCCAGGCACCGGCAGGGGTGTCGATCATGAACCACCAGGAGCCGTGGATAGGACTCCAGGACCCGCCAGGTCGGGTCAGCTTCGGGCAGGACGCGCCGATCTGGCGACGTCTGGGATGCCCGGATTCCTCGGTTTCGGTGACGGTGCAGCCGCACCGCTTGAAGATGCTCCCGCTCATGAAACTGCCTCCTGAAGAGGTGGGTAGGGGCTGGTTCTCCGACGTGGCGGGCGTGTGTGAGCGCTCGCCCACGCCGGGGAATCAGCGGGTCAGGGGTGATCGACGCTCGACTCCAGCGGCACCGTCAAGCCCATCCGATAAAGATGTTGTGAAGCTTCTGTTACGCGGCCGGTGTCTGCGGCGCGAGCGGATGGGCATCGATCCCGAGAAACCGCAGCAGCGGGGCGGTGGGCACACGGTAGGCGGTGCCGACGCGGAACACCGGCACGGGGAGCCGGTCATCAGCGGCCATCGTGTAGGCCAGGGTGCGGCCGATGCCCAGGATGGACGCGGCGGTCTCCAGAGTCAGCACAGGCGGCAGGGCTAGGACGTTGTCCAACGTCCAGGCAGCGTCCTTGGTCACCGTGTTCCTCCTCCGGTGGTGGGTTCGGCGCGGCGAACGTGCCTGGCGCCGTCGTGTTTGGGGAAGTCCAGCTCCAACCACGCCGTGGTCAGCGCGAACAGGTCGGGCTGGCCGGACGTCGGCGCGACAGGCGCGCCCCGGTCCTGGCCCTGGAGCGGGGTACCGGTGGTGCCGGTCGGGGTCGTGATATTCACGCGGCTGCCCTCCCCTGGGTCTCGATGCCTCGCCTCAGCGGGACGCACCCGCAGCCGGCGTCCCCGTCGCCGCCTTCGTCCTCGGCAGTTGCTCCGGTCACTGCCGCGCCCGGCGAGAGCCTGGCAACCACCACGTCTTCGTGAGCGACGACATGAGTCGGGCTGCCGGCGGCGAAGGCGTTGCGGGAGTTGACCAGTTGGAAGAACGACGCCCGTGCCATCAGTCCGTCGTCG
Source organism: Catenulispora sp. GP43 (assembly GCF_041260665.1). NCBI lineage: Bacteria > Bacillati > Actinomycetota > Actinomycetes > Catenulisporales > Catenulisporaceae > Catenulispora > Catenulispora sp. GP43. Next base: position 300,040 of record NZ_JBGCCT010000011.1, read on the forward strand.
CAGGCAGCCGCGAGCAACGCGACGCAGCGCTCGTGCAGGGCGAACCCGGCGGCCAGAGCGGCGTTGGAAGCCAGGGCCGGAATGTCGACCATCTGGCCCTGCCTCCGGAACGGCCGGGCAGTGATGACCAGGAAGCCGCCGGGCTTGAGTAGCGTTCGGCAACCGCGCAGGATTTCGGTGAACCCGTCCATCAGCTCCTGGACACTCTGCTTGGCGAGGTTGCCAGGGTCCTCGCCGTAGGCATGGTTCCGCTTCTCCAGGCCACTGCGCCCGGAATCACGAGTGGATCGGACGTGCCCGTGGGTGGCAGAGCCGTACGGCGGCGAAGTCAGCACGAGCGAGGCCTTACCGGAGACATCGCGGCCGACGAGGTGCTCGATGTCGCGGGCGTCGCCGTGCACGACAGTGGCGTAGCCGGGAGCGCCGCGATCGACGGCATGCTCGATGTTGCGTGCCGCGAGGTCGGCCCAGCGCTTCTCGTACTCCACGCCGACCGCCAGGCGGTCGAGATGCGCGGCTTCGACCAGGGTGGTGCCGATGCCGCACATCGGGTCGATGACCAGGTCGCCAGGCATGGTGTAGGCCTTGATGGCGTGCGCGGCGATCGCCGGGAACATCTTCGCCGGATGGGCGTCAGACTCCGGTAGGTACCGACCGCGCCGCTGCGCACGCGGCCCGTCTTGGGCGGTGACCCACACCGACAGCGGCGGGATCCCGTCGATGCCGGGAAGAGCTGGTTGGGTGGCATTCACGTGGAGCTCTCCTTCGTCAAACCAGCGGCTTCCTCGGTGCGGTTGCCGCATCTGTTGACAAAGGCGGCGGCCTTACGCACAGCCGGGGTCGAAGAAAGTCGCGGCGACCTTCTTTGACCCCGACCGGCCGTTTCGCCGGTCTGTGCCAACGCCAGGCCGCGAACGACCACACCACCACCTCGCCCAGCAGCCCGGACCCTGCTGCCGACTCGCGCCCCAGGCCGGCCCACCCCACATCCCCGCACCCGGGCTCAGGCTCCTGAAGACCGTCCTGAAATTGCTGCTCACAGCCCTAAGCAGCGACCAGAGTTTGCGAGCCGCCAGCCCGTTTCGAACCCCGGCCGATCATGCACGAGGGCATCTGATGCCTGATTCGTCAGCGACGGGCTTCAGGTGTCGATCACCGCCTGGTCAGAAGCCTGTCAGGTCGCCGTCAGCAAGCCCGCGACCCCGAAAGCAACACATCCACCCGCTGCCTTCGGGAGCCTCCATGACCATCACCGACGCTGACACCGCGATCGGCCTCGCTTCCAACACGTCCTCTTTGTGCGCGTCGCCGCTGCACGCGGTGGAGACCGCGTTCCTCTCTCTGGCGTCCGGTCACGCGCCTCTGATGTTCGAGGCAGCGCACCTCGGCGAGTCCGCGCCCGCCGGACGCGACCGGGTGACCGTCGCGCAACTGCGAACGGTCCTGCTCGCATCGTCTACGCCATTCCCGGTGCGGGACGCGGTTTGGGCAGAGCTCATCCGCCGCTCCCACCAGTCTCCCGGCGCATGGACTGTGGTCGCGGTAGCGATGGCGATGCCCGAGCTGATGAAGCTCGCAAGTACCTACGGCCGCGGCTTCGATGGCGCGCCGGAGGACCTTCACGCCGAGATCCTGGCAGCGTTCCTGGAGCGCTTGAAGGTCATCGACACCGCCGTCGGCGGGATCTGGCCCAAGCTGGCCTGGGCAGCACGGCGGGCCGCAATCCACGCCGTCGAGACCGAGATCGAATACACCCGGCACGCCGAACGTTTCTGTTCCGCGCCGCCGCGGATGCCGTTCGGGCACGAGGACCTGGTGCTGGCCCGCGCCGAACGCGAAGGCGTGATCAGCGCAGCCGACGCAGACCTGATCGGCATGACGCGGCTGGAGGGCGTGCAGCTGGCCGAGGCCGCCGAGATGCTCGGCGCCAGCAAGAACGCTGTGAAGATCCGCCGCCAACGCGCCGAGGCCCGCCTGGTCGCCTGGATCGCCGGACGCCGCGTCCCGTCGACGACCGCCCTAGCGGCCTGCCGCACTCGGGCCTGAACCACCCGAGTGGTCGGCGTCGGCGTTCTTGACCCCGGCACAGGATGAAGGCCCGCCTCTGGTTATGAAGCACCGCCAACCGTGCGCGCCACTCAGCGGACTCCGCTGGATCCGTCGGCGAATTCTTTGACCCCGGCTGAGCGTGGACCGGCCGCCTTTGTCTTTGAGGCACCAACAACGCCGACCTGAAAGGGACACCACAATGCACCACCCCGCCCACCGTGCCCGCGCTGTTCTGCTGCTGGCGGCCTCCGCGACCTACACGGTGCTCGCCGTATCCCACGCCCACGCCGACACGGGGCACGCCGTGCTCGCGGCGGCTAGCTTGGACCAGGTCATCGGCAATGTCCGCACCTGGCTCGTCGGCCTGCTCGCCGCACTGGCCACGACCTTCCTGACCATCGGCGGCGTGAAGTACCTGATCGCCGGCGGTGATCCCGGCGAGGTCGAAAAAGCCAAGAGCGCCCTGCGGTCCGCAGCTATCGGGTACGGCCTGGCGATCCTCGCCCCCGCCCTGGTCAGCATCCTGCAGCACATCGTCGGCGCTGGCTGACCGGCCGCGACGCCGCCCAACACTTTCACAGTCTCCTCCCGCCGAACATCACGATCTTGAAGGAGTCCGTCATGTCTACATCCGGCCGCCGCCTCGCCGCCGTTGCCGCCGCCGGCACGGTGGGCTTGTTGGCCACCGTGCCGTTCGCCTTGACCACCGACGGCAAAAGGCCAGCCTCGCCGCCAGCCGCCACCCAAAACGTGATCGTCGTTCCCGGTCCCGAGCAGGTGACGGGCACGATCGATCCGACAGACATGGACTGGCTGAGCCGCTATGTCGCCGGGTCCGCGACGACTTGGCGATGACGTGCGTCGGGCCATCTTCCGCGCTGGCCGGGGGGTGCTGTTGGCTGGCACGACCGCCGCCATCGTGCTGCTCACCGCGGGCGCGGCCTGCGCTGACCCGACGGGGCCAGGCCCTGCCCCGGCACCGTCGCCAGCTCCGCCCTCGTTGAATCCTGGGATCTACGGTCCGCTGGTTGGTGGCGGGACGATGGCGCCTCCACCGGTTATGGGACCAGGTTTGGCGCCGAATGGAGGTTCAGACCCGTCGTGGTGGGACGTGCCGGGTCAGATCGAGAAAGCGATTGACACCTGGTTCGGAAACCTGGTCAAGTCAGCCCTCGAACCGGTGCTGCGGCTGATCGGCTCCACGCTGCTGTCGTCCCCGGATGTCTCGGACGGACGGATCGCGCAGATCTGGACCGGCGTCCTGATCTGCGCCAACACGCTGTACGTACTCTTCGTCCTGGCAGGCGCGGTCATCGTGATGGGGCACGAGACAGTTCAGACCCGGTATTCGGTCAAGGACATCGCCCCGCGCCTCGTAATGGGGGCGATCGCTTCCAACGCCTCACTCTGGGCAATCTCCCAGACTGTATCCCTCGGCAACGCCCTGTCCGCCGCATTGGTGAAGGGGAAACTGTCGGCAGAGGGGATCGGCTCGCGGCTTACCTCGATGATCGTCGACAAGATCTTCCTGCCGTCGGGTGTCACACAGCTGTTCCTGGTGCTACTTGGCGGTGCGGTCGCGGTGCTGGGCATCGTGCTGTTGGTCACCTGCCTGGTCCGAGCCGCCGTGCTACTCGCTCTCACCGCCGGGGCGCCGCTCGCACTGGCGTGTCACGCGCTGCCGCAGACCGATCCTCTAGCGCGGCTATGGTGGCGGGCCATCATCGGCTGTCTGGCCACCCAAGTCGGCCAAGCCCTCGTCCTCATCATTTGCGTGCAGGTGTTCTTCGACCCGAACGCCGACACCATCCTCGGACTGCCTTCCGGCGGCGGCCTGGTCGACCTGCTGCTGTGCCTGGTGCTGCTGTTCGTCCTGATCAAGATCCCGATCTGGACCACCAGACTCGTCCTTGGCCGCCGGGCGCTCGGCGGGACCTGGGCCGGCTACGCAATCAAGTCCGCGCTCATGGTGAGGGGCCTTCAGCACGTCCGGGGGCGCATGCGGCCGTCGCGGACCCCGACCCGCGCTTCAGGGGTCTGGTACAACCGCCAACGCCCAGGGCCCCCAGGTACAGGTCTACTTCCCCACCGCGGCCCACGCCCTGGTGGCGGCGGGCTCGGCGGTTGGCAGCCTCGCCCGGAGACGGTCACCGCAACCGCGACGGTCGGGGGCGAGCAACCCCCGCCGAGCGCAGGCGGGACCGCTGCCGACGGCCCACGCCCGCCACGGCCACACGGCCCGCCTCCGCCATCGCCGCTGGGACCGGCACGTCGCCCGCTGGCGCTTCCGGTCGGCCAGACCGTCCGCCGCGACCGGCAACATCAGGCGTTCACCGCCGCCCCGGCCGAGCGCGGCAAGCAGTATGGGCTGTTTCCGCCGGTCGCAAAGACCGGACCTGCTGCGCCCCGCCGACCTGAGGCTCCATCGGTGGCACCGCGTCCGGGCTCAGGGCTCAAGCACGAACCCCTATTTCCGAATCCAGCGCCGCGCAAGCGGGCTCCGAAGCCGAACCCGCTGCCACTGGCGCCGAAGTTCATCGCCCCGTCCGATCACCGACCCCGGCGTGCCCGTCGCAGTCCCGCGCCTGCCCCGCCCGATGAACGGAGTTGATCGACCATGTCGGAAGACCGTCACGGCTACACCGTCCGCATCCCCCAGAATCTCAGCGCCCCGGACAAGATCCTGTTTGGCGCGACCGCCCGGCAGGCGATCATTCTCGGCGGCGCCGCAGCCGGCCTGTGGCTCACCTGGCTCGCGGTGCAATCGTTCGTGCCACCGCTGCTGTTCGCCACCCCGGCCGGGCTGCTGCTACTGCTACTGGGGATCGCCGTAACTGCCGAACGCGACGGCGTTAATCTTGACCGGCTGCTGGCCGCAGCGTTCCGGCAGGCACTGAGGCCGCGCCGCCGGGTAATGGCCCCTACAGGCATCTGCGCGCCTCCGGCGTTCCTGAACGAGGCGTTGCGGGGACAGAGCCCCCCGCCCGTTGCACCGCTCGACCTGCCCGTTCAGCGCATCGGCGACGACGGCGCGGTGAACCTCGGCGCAGACGGGGCCGCAGTGTTGGCCGCGTGCTCGACGGTGAACTTCGCGCTACGCACCCCGGCCGAGCAGGAACTGCTTGTCGGCGGGTTCGCCCGGTGGCTGAACTCGCTGACCGGCCCGGTTCAGATCACCTCGCGTACCACCTGCGCCGACCTGAACGACCAGATCAACGCCCTGCGCGCGGGGGCGCCCGACTTACCGCACCCGCTGCTTGAGGCCGCAGCTCTAGACCACGCTGACTTCCTCGCACACGTCAACGATTCCGGCACGGTCCTGCACCGCAGCCTACTGATCACCGCCAGCGAGCCAGATCCCGCCCAAACACCTCGCGCGGTCCGGCGGATCGCCGACGCCGCATCGGCTCTATCCGCTGCAGAGATCGACGTCACCCCGATGGACCTGCACGCCGCCCATGCCGTCCTGAACGCTGCCCTCGACCCAGACTCCCACCGCTGACCGCAACCTGATCGGAGCCTGAAATGCCCAGCCTGAGCACCACTGCGGCATCCATCGCCTCGCTGTTACCTATCAGAGCCAAGCCTCGTTCCCGCCGCCGTGACGCACTCGGCCTGGGCCCGTCGAGTCTGACGGTCGGCTCGAAGACCCTGGCGATCGGCGAGTCAACGCACGCCGCGACGTTCCTCGTCGCCGGCTACCCGTCCGAGGTCGGTAACGGCTGGCTGGAGCCGTTGCTTTCCCACCCCGCACGGATCGACGCAGCGATCCACATCGAGCCAGTCCCCGCGCCGGTCGCCGCCGACCGTCTGCGTAAGCAGCGCGCTCGCATCGAATCTGGACGCCGTCAATCCGCCGAGCGCGGGCGCCTGGACGACCCGGTCACCGAGTCCGCAGCCGCAGACGCCCGCGAGCTGGCCTATCGCGTGGCCTGCGGGGAGGGGCGGCTATTCGACGTGGGCATCTACCTCACCGTCTATGCCCACACGGAGGCCGAACTCGCAGAGACGGTCGCGGCCGTAAAATCGGTGGCCGACGGGATGCTGCTGCGCCTGGTTCCCGCGACCTTTCGTACTGTGCAGGGCTGGACTACCACGCTGCCGCTGGGCCTGGACGTGCTGAAGATCCGACGCACGTTCGATACCGACGCGCTGGCCGCGTGTTTCCCGTTCACCTCCGATCAGCTCACGCAGGTCGCAGGTTCAACGACGCCGGTACTTCTCGGGGTGAATGGCGCTGGCGCCGGGCTGGTGTGCTTCGACCGCTGGGCCTTGGACAACCACAACTCCGTCGTCCTGGCCCGCTCCGGCGCCGGGAAGTCCTACCTCACCAAACTCGACATCTTGCGATCCCTCTACCAGGGCGTTCAGGTGCTCGTAGTCGACCCGGAGCAGGAGTACGTGCGGCTCGCCGAGGCCGTCGGCGGCACTGTGATCGAGCTCGGTGCTCCGGGCGTCCGGATCAACCCGTTCGACCTGCCAACCACCGGCGCGTCGTCGCCGGATGCGGTAAAGCGGCGGGCTCTATTCGCCCATACCGTCGTCGCGGTCCTGCTCGGCACCGAGCTGACCGCGGCCGAGCGCGCGGTCTTGGACACCGCGATCCTCACCGCCTACGAGCAAGCCGGCGTCACCGAGGACGTCCGCACCCACACCCGACCCGCCCCCACTCTGGCCGACGTCACCAAGCTTCTCGCAGCATCCGGCTCCGAGCAGGCCGCATCCCTGGCCGAGCGGCTCGCCCCGCACACCACTGGCTCGTTCGCAGGCCTCTTCGATGGCCCGACTTCCACGACGGTCGACGGCCACCTGGTGGTCTTCGCGCTCAAGCACCTGCCCGAGGAGCTCAAGGCGATCGGGACGCTGCTGGTGTTGGACGCGATCTGGCGTCAGGTCACGTCCCCGCAGCGGCGACGGCGGTTGTGCGTGGTCGACGAGGCCTGGCTGCTCATGCGCGAGCCAGCCGGCGCCCGATTCCTGTTCCGCATGGCCAAAGCCGCGCGCAAGCACTGGGCCGGGCTCGCCGTCATCACCCAGGACGCTGCAGACCTGCTCGGCACCGACCTCGGACAGGCCGTCATCGCCAACGCCGCCACCCAGATCCTGCTCCGGCAGGCTCCGCAGGCCATCGACCAGGTCGCATCCGCCTTCCGACTCTCCGCAGGCGAGCGGGCCTACCTACTCTCCGCCGTGCAAGGCAGTGGGCTGATCGACAGCGCCGGCCGAGCTGCATTCCACGCCATCGCCTCAGAGCAGGAGGGACTCCTAGCAGAAACCAACCCAGCCATCCTGGCCCGGCTCAACGCCGCCTTCGAGGACGCCCCGGACCTGGATCACGCAGCTGACATCAATACCGACTCTGATCCTGAAGGGGAGGCCCTGTGACTCCGCCCTCTAGCCCTGCCGCCGCCCCAGCATCACCAGTGCCGCGCACCGGCGGCATGCCCCACGGCCCTCTGGTGAGGTTCCTGATCGACCCGAATGCATTCGTCGCCCACGCGTGGAACGGTCTCGTATCGCTGCTGACCACCTGGTGGCCGGTGACCGTGCCCTCCCTCGTCGCGGTTTCCGGGCTCGTCTCCGGCACACGGCTCCTGCAGCGCGCGCGGCACCGCCGGCTGATGGCGGATGGGGCTCGCCTCGTCTCGGTGCAACTGCCGCCGCAGGTCGGAACGGACGGCGCTGCGAAGTTCTGGTCGCACCTGCACGCCGTGCTGCGCCCCAGGTGGCGACGCCTGCTCGACGGCCAACCGCACCTGGCCTTCGAATACTGTTTCACCGAACACGGCGCTGAAATCGGCATCTGGGTGCCCGGCGTCATCGCGCCCGGTGTCGTGGAGTCCGCAGTGGAATCCGCCTGGCCCGGCGCCCGCACCACCGTGTTCAATCCCGCCACCGCACCGATCCCTACCTCTGTGAATGCGGCGACTGGCGGCCGTCTGCGGCTCGCCCGCTGCCAGGTACTGCCGCTGAACACCAAGCACGACTCCGATCCGCTACGGGCACTTCTTGGCGCCGGCTCTGCCTTGGCGCCTGGCGAGCATGCAGCCGTACAGATCCTCGCGCGCCCGGCCACCGGGCACAGCCTGCGCGTCATGCGCCGCCAGATCAACCGCATGCGCGCCCGCACGGCCGGCATCCGACGCAGCAGCCCGCGCGCCCTCGCCTATGCCACGCTGGACGAGCTGACCCCCGGGGTAGCACATGTGTCAGTACCATTCGGCACCCGTCTGGACCCAGTAGCCGCTGCCGAGCTACGGGCCGCGGTCGCGAAGTCCACCGGATCGCTGTGGGAGTGCGAGATCCGCTACGCCGCCGCGACCACCGAGGCCACTTCGCCCGGTCAGGCACGCAGGCGGACGCGCGGCGTCGCGGGCGCGCTCGCAGCGACGTTCGGGGTCTACGCCGAGCGCAACTGGTTGGCCAGACGCCGGCTGCACAATCCAGTCACCAATATGTCGCGTCGGCATTTCGACGGCGGGGACCTGCTGAACATCGCCGAACTCGCTGCCGTCGCGCATCTGCCGTCCGATCCGTTCGCGCTCGGCGTCACCCGGGCGGGAGCCCGCTGCCTCGCCCCGCCCCCGGCCGTCTCATCAAGCAGCCCGGCGTTGGTGCTGGGTGACTCCGACGCCGGACCAGACCGCCCGATCGGGCTGAACATCGCCGACGCGCGCCGGCACACCCACGTCCTCGGCTCTACCGGCTCGGGGAAGTCCACTCTGATGGCGAACATGATCTTGGATGACGTCGCGGCCCGTCGCGGCGTGGTCGTGATCGACCCGAAGGGCGACCTGATCGCCGACGTGCTCGACCGGCTACCGGAGCAGGCTGGGCCGCGGGTCGTCCTGATCGACCCGACCGGACCGCACGATGGACGACGACATCCGACGCTGAACATCCTCGCTCCCACAGGTCAGGGTGCAGACGCCGAACTGCTGGCCGAGAACCTGGTCGGAATCTTCCGACGCACCTTCGCCGCACACTGGGGCCCGCGCACCGACGACGTGCTGCGCGCTGCGATCCTGACCTTGCAAGCCACCGCCGATGCGCAGGTGCTGGCGAAGGTGAAGACACCGACCTTGAACGACATCCCGGACCTGCTGACCAATCCGGCCGTACGGCGCAGGATCCTGTCACAGCTACCGAACACCGACAGCTACAAGGTTCTTCGCGGGTTCTGGCGGGGCTTCGACAGCCTGTCCGAGGCCGGGCGCACAGCGGCGATCGCGCCGCTGCTGAACAAACTCCGCGCGTTTCTGCTGCGCGACTTCGTTCAGGCCACGATCGGCGAGCCTGCCTCCACGATCGATCTGCGCCAAGTCTTGGACGGTGGGATCCTGCTGGTACGGCTACCCAAAGGGGTGCTCGGCGAGGAAACCGCCCGACTGCTCGGGTCGTTCATCGTCGCCGCCACCTGGCACGCCGCCTCCGCACGCGCCAAAACCACCGAAGGCGCCCGCTCCGATGCCCGCTTAATCCTGGACGAGGCGCACAACTTCCTGGCCATGCCGATCCCTATGGAGGACATGCTCGCCGAGGCACGCGCCTACCGCCTCGCGCTGGTGCTCGCCCATCAGAACCTCGCCCAGATGCCACCGGACCTGCGCGAAGGGATCTCCGCGAACACCCGGAACAAGGTCTTCTTCGCCTGCTCCCCGGAAGACGCCAAAACCCTGACCACGCACGTCAGCCCGCAGCTGTCCGAGCACGACCTGGCGCACCTCGGCGGCTTCCAGGCTGCCGTGCGGCTGTCCGTCGACGGCGTTGCCGTCCCCGCCTTCACCATGCGCACCCGGCCCCTGCCTCCACCCTTCCCCGGCCGCTCAACGCGGATCCGGGAGCTGGCCGCCGCCACGACCGCCGCCCGACATGAGCAGATCGAAGACACCGAACACGCGGGCCAAACCCGACGCCGCTCCGCATAACCCAAGGCCACGGCCACCGCCCGTCCACGAGGCAGCCAGGTGCAACCGCACCCAGGCTGTCCCGCCGCCCGCCATCAAGGAAAGGCGACACCGCCATGGCCTCCAACCGATCCCCTGCGAACGCCGGCCGCCCGCGACGCGGGGCGGACATCACCAACAGAATCACCGCACGGGACGCGACGATGCTCCGTCTGATCGCAGAGCACCGTGTGCTCACCAGCGGTCAGCTCACCGCCGCCCTGTTCGCCGAGCCCGGCAAGGCTCGGGCACGGATCGGGATCCTGCGCGCCGCCGGCCTGGTCGAGACGTTCCGCCCGCCGGCCGTGAGGAACCCGCCGCTGTACTGCGTGGCCACCGCCAAAGCGGTGAAACTGCTCGGGCCGACCGGAGACACCGCCGTAGCCATGCCGCCGACCGGACCGAAAGCCGCCGCGACCGCCGCCGCACTGCGCCCTGACCTGGAGCACCTGCGCGGCGTCAACGAGTTCTTCTGCCGTCTGCTCGCCGCCGCCCGCACCCGGGACCAAGCGGCGCTGGAGGAGTGGCGCTCGGAATGGGCCACCGCCAAGCTCTTCCCGGCACGGGTGCGACCCGACGGATTCGGGCGCTGGCGCGACGGCGAAGCATGGTGCGAGTTCTTCCTGGAATACGACACAGGAACTGAGCCCCTGCACCGCCTGGCCGCCAAACTCGCCGGCTATGCCGACCTGCTTCGCACCGCGGACACCTGCACGCCAGTGCTGTTCTGGCTGCGCACCCCAGGCCGTGAGCAGCACCTGCACGCTCTGCTCGCCGACCTAGACCTGGACGACGTGGTCTGCGTCGCCACCGCCACCGGCGACCCCGCCACCGCCGACATCCCTGGGTGCGTATGGCAGCCGACGTTCACCGCCAGCAGGCTCTCCTTGGTCAGCCTCGGCCAAGCCGCGTGCGGCCACCTCGGCGTTCCCCACCGTCCGAACGCTCTATAAGGCAGTCGTCCACCAGCTTCCGCCTCACGCCGCACGCTGGCTGAACCCACGACAGACAGGAGAGCCGCCGCCGTGACCGCGCCCGCCCGCCTCGCCGCTGCCACGGCGGCGGCCTTCACCCTCTTGATCGTCCTGATCAGCGCCGCCGCCGCAGCCGTCACTTCCGCCATCACCAGTCCTCTGACCTCGGTCTGGCACGCCGTCAGCGGCGACCCGGAACGCGTCCAGACCTCGTTCAGCGCCGCCGACTACGTCCAGTTGATCGCCACCGCCGAGCACGCCGCCCCTTCTCCGCAAGCCGCAGCAGCGATCGCATTCGCTGTCGCACAGATCGGGCGCCCATACGTCTGGGGCGGAACCGGCGTAAACAACGCCGCTGCGGGATATGATTGTTCCGGGCTTACGCAAGCCGCCTACAAATATGCCGGAGTCGATATCCCGAGAGTCGCCACCGCACAATACCGAGCAGGCGTGAAAGTCGAATTGAGAAGTCTTCGATCCGGAGATCTCGCCTTCTATGGGAACCCCGGTTTCGCTCACCACGTCGCGATCTACCTTGGGACGCTGCGTGGCGTGCCGACGGCCCTAGACGCCCCCAGACCCGGTGCGGTCGTCCGACTCGATCCTCTGCTTGCCGGAGGAGACCTTTTCGCCGCCACCCGGCCCGTCTCCGCCCGATAGACCGGGCCCGGCACAGCCGCCGCCACACACGCGGACACCCCCGGCGGCACATACGCCGACACGGCCAGACCTCCATCAGTGGGCCCTGAAAGGCCAGGTCAAGGCCTGTTTTCAGGACCCGCGCAGCGGGCCGACGATCGTAATCACACGATTGACATCATCGTCCGTCCGGCTGCCGCCGGCCGCCCTTGTCGATGCCCCCTGCTTCCGCGCTTCCACCTCGTCTCCAACCCAACCCCACATCAGCTGCCGGCCCAGCCGGCAGCTCGAACCTGCACTGCTCAACAGGGCCGAGGCGGGGCGGTGTCAGCGGGCACGGAGGCCAAGGCGGCGGCGCGGCGCCTGAGCTGAAATCGCAAAGTCGAATCGACCTTTCTGTCAGGAGGCGCCAAATCCGCAACCCAAAAAACACGTGGTCCAAATGGGTGAATAAAGGGCCGTTCCACGCTTGGTTCAGGGTATCCATCGAGATATATTGGGCATATCAAGAAGTGAGGGGCGAAACGGACAATCCGAATCGCCGAACCGACGGAAGGGATTTCAATTAATGGGAGCCAAAGCCACGGATCCGGCCCCGCTGATCCTCGCCGATGCAGCCGATCTGATCGTAGCGCGGGGATGGGACCACACCGCACACCCGTACCCGCCAGGTCAAACTCAAGAGCCGTACACGCCGGACTACACGGGCGCACTGTCCGTCCATGGCGCTATGGAGGTCGCGAGCCGTGCCCGCGACCGGGAGAGCCTGGGTCACACAGACGCCGGAACCGCCGTAGATGACGGCATGTGCGCCCTGGCTTCGTATGTGATCGACACGCTATTCATCCCGGTACATTCGGTCATGGTCGCCGCCTGCCAGGAATGTACCCAGTGCCGTGAACACAGGCACCGGCCGCTGATCCTCACTCGCGATCAGGAATGCGCGAACGGCTGCGTGTTGTGCGATGAGCATACGGACCTGACCAATCCGCACGACCAGCACGCACTTGCGACGGAAGACGTCGTCGGAACCTGGGAGGCCTTTATGCCGCACCAGCGCGACGTAGTCTCCGGCCTGCGCGCAGCCGCATTACGCCCTGCGCTGTAGCTGTGCCCCGGCGGCGGGAATAGGCCCCCGCCGCCGGGAATCAGGCCCCGACCATCCCATCCAACCCGTTCAGAGATCAGCAAGGAGTCTGTCGTGAACCCTGACGCCATTATCGCGCAGTTGCGGGAACTGGCGGCGACCGCCACGCGGACAGCGCACTCACCCGCCCCGTCGTGCGGACGCACTTGCCCGCACGCTTACCGCGCTGAGGCCATGGCCGCGCGGTTCACCGAGATCGACGCGATCATGTCGCACAGCGGACGCATGCCTCGGGCGTGGGCGACGCTTTTCGTGCCCGCGCAGCGCGACCCGCGCTGACGCACCCTGCGCGGCCGCCTCACCGCCGCGCCCCTTGACCGGCCGCCGGGCCGCCCTCCCCTTTCCCGCCCGGCTCGGCGGCCGCCTCTCAAACCCTGTTCAACGCCTTCGGGGCGAAGCCATGCCTGAAGTCGACTGAGGAGCCACCTTCATGGACCCGAACGCCTGTCTACAAGCCATCCGCAACGCCCACCAAGCACTACCCCCGCTGATCGGCAGCTTCGACGAGTACGGCCGCATCGTGTTCGCCGATGCCGAGACCACCGAGGCCTGGATCGGCGACCACGTGGACTCACGCGCCGCCGGTTGCACTGATTGCGGCCTGGTCCACTGGGACGGCGACGCGCTGGTGTGCTGCGACACCGGACAGGCCCTGCCGCTGGTCAGCAACGGACATCGATGGCTCCAGGCCCCCGACGACCTCGTGGCGGAGCACCTCCACCAACACGCCGGCAACGCGAAGGACTCCGGCCGCAGCACGTTCCCGGCCTGCCGACAGACCGCCGAATAGCGCGTCCCCAACCGGATGCCGGGTCCGCCCTTCTTCTACACCCTGACCCGGCAGCCGCCCCACCTCAAAGCCCTGATCGCCATATCCGGGGCGGAGCCATGCCTGAGAGGGCGGGACGTACTGTGATGTCCGGTATGGGTTTGCTCGATGGTGTGGCGTTCGGCTGAACCGCCCGACAGGCTGGCGGCTGCGTGG